>FNSS01000003.1 GCA_900104855.1 Rhizobiales bacterium GAS188 | reverse complement strand
CCGATGCCGATGGCCGCGCCGTTGATCGCGGCGATCACCGGGCGATCGAGGCGGTAGAGGCGCGGTACCTGCTCATTGATGAAACGATAGCGCTCCTTGCGTCGCTCAGGGTCCATGCCCTTGAACTCGTTGAGGTCGGCGCCGCCGCACCAGGCTCGCGCCCCACGCGGCGCGGTGATCACCACGACCCGGATCGCCCCGTCGGCCTCAACCGCCTCGACGAGCCGCCCGATATCCTCGTAGACCGACAAGGAGACGGCGTTAACGGGTGGTCGGGAGAAGAGGACTGTGGCAACACCTTCCGCGTCGATCGTAACGTCGAAAGAGCCGATCCTGCTGTGCATATGGCTTAACCTTCGATGCAGATCCCGTGCAGAGGGTTGCGCTGCGCCCCCTCCACTCTCAATCTTGACGGGTCACTCGGTCGCGTCGCCGCGCACGCTTACTCTCCTCCGCCGCGACCGGGCGCAGCAGCGTCATCGTGCGTTCGATGATCGAGACGACAGCTTTCATCAGGTCGCGGGGCTTGCGGTAGAGAAGCCAGGTGATGATGACCTGATTGACGCTGCCGTTTAAGATGGCGGCCGTTTCGTAGGGGTCTGGACCGGCAGACCATTCGCCGTTGGTCTCGCCCAAGCGGATGAGGAAGATGATGATACGCACGTAGTCGTTGATGCTGTGCCGCACCATCGACTCGCTGACAAGCACGCTCGGCCAGATTTCGAGATAGAGAGTGCGTGCCCATTCCGGATTACGCCGCGCAAAATCCGCAGCCAACCACAGATACAGTCTCAGGCGCTCACGGGCGGTTGTCTTGTCGGCAACCGCCTCTCCATATTCCCGATAGAAGCGTGCCAGATGCGTGATAGGCAGGACGTAGGCGAGGTCCTCCTTACTCGGAAAATATTCGTAGATCGAGGAAACGGGCATGCCGGCCTCCGCCGCGATGTCCCCGATCCGGGCGCGCGATATCCCATCGCGTGCGAAGACGCGGAGCGCGGCCCGCAGGATCTCCCGCTCCCGACGCTTGCTGCGATCCTGCTTGCGCTCGCCGCCTTCCTCACTCCACCGGCTGACGACGTTGGCGAGAAACGTATTCCAGTCCTCGTCTGGCCTTCCGCCGGGATGCGCCGGCGCATCGGCGCGTTCCAGGATTGAGCTCATAAAGACAACCCTCTCCGGGGATTTCGCGTGAGGTGCCGTGCTCCGGTAGGGCGCGCGACTGGTGCGTCATTCATACGCCCGCCGAAACCGAAGTCAATTCGAATTACGGCAACAACGTACGGAAAAATGGAAACGCGATTTCGAGAGTGACACGCCGGACATCATATCAAGGTCGCGCGGGTTGATGCCAATCGAGGCAGTGTCTATGTCTACGGATCGATTCACCTCGCGGACCAATTTGCGAAATTAGCCAGTCTCAGAACTCGACCGAAAATCGCAAATCCGAAAAAACGTCGACTTTTCTCTTGACAAGCATGCCGGGACGATGGCATGTGCGGTCGCTAGGCGTGGCACCAAATCGGCGGTGCTGCCGCCGGGCGTGTCGGCCGGTGTCCGACGCCAGTGGAATACGTCCATTGCCGAAGCGGAATATCGATATGGCTGATCGGGTCGCTGTAATTTCGTCTGCCCAGACGGAGCTTCGCGCGGCATGGAACGGCGCGCAGCATGTGGACCTCATTTCAGCGGTCGTGTCGCAAGTCTTCAAGGGCACGGGGCTGGATCTCGACGACGTCGACTTCGTGATTGATTCTGGCAGCGACGTACTTGATGGCCGCAGCATTTCGAATTGCGGGTTCCTCGGCGCGATGGGCGCCCATCACAAGGAAGAGTCGCGCGTCGAGGAGGACGGGTTGTGGGCGGCGCTGTATGGCGCGACCAAGATTGCCTCGGGCGCGGCCGACGTAGGGCTCATTATCGCCTACTCCAAGCCATCCGAATCGGATGTCAACGTCTTCTACGCCAGCCAATGCGAGCCTTTCTATCAGCGCCCGGTCGGCTTCGACCATCGCGCTGCGAGCGGCATTCAGGCGCAGCGCTACCTCGCCGACCACAAGTTGGCGGCGAGCGACCTCGCTCGTGTGGTGTGCAGGCGCTGGAGCGAGGCAGCCGCGCGAGGCAAGGTTCGCTTGCCCTCGGTGCCGACCGAAGATGAGGTGCTAGCCGCCGGCAATGTCGCGGCGCCGCTGACCAGCCTGATGATGGCGCGTCCGGTCGATGGCGCCGTCGCCGTGCTACTCGCCTCGGAGAATATCTCGCGCCGCGTCGCCCACAATCCCGTCTGGATAACCGGAATGGGCACCTCGACCGATCGACATTCCTTCGCGGCGCGCAAGCCCGGCGCACTCGAGGCCTGCCAAGCCGCCGCTAGGTCCGCCTATGCACGCGCTGGCTGGTCTCTGCCCGCGCCGGCAGTGGCCGAGGTCAGCGCCTCCTCCGCGGCGAGCGAATTGCTGGTCCTCGAATCTCTTGGCCTCGCGAAGCCCGGACGCGGGATTGACCTTATCGAGGCTGACCGGACTGCGGTCAACCGCTCCGGCGGGGCATTGCCCGCCGACCCGATCATGGCAACCGGTTTAGTGCGGCTCGCCGAGGCGGCGCGGCAGCTTTCTAGTCCTGCCGAGTACGGCCTCGCATCCGCATCGTCCGCCGTCGCGCACGGCGCTGGCGGCGTGGGGATGCAGAGCCATTGCCTCATCACGCTGGAGATCTGACCGATGGCGCGTCATGTCGGAATCGTGGGCGTCGGCCAGACTCATCACTCACGCCGCCGCATGGATGTCAGCCAGGCCGGGCTGGTCCGCGAGGCGGTGGACCGGGCGCTCCAGGACGCCCGGCTCACCATGGAGGACATTGATTCGATCGTGGTCGCCACGGGCCCCGTGCTGTTCGCGGCGGTCAATCAGCCCGAGAAATGGGTTGTGGACGCTATCGGCGGCGCACTCAAGCCTCTTGTACGCGTGACGAGCGGCGGCGGCACTGGCCTCGCTGGCGCGCTCGCCGGCTACTACCAGATCGCCGGCGGCTTCGCCGAGCGCGTTCTGGTCGTCGCCTACGACAAGCTCTCCGAAGGCGCGCTGCAATACTCGATATCGACCCTTTACGATCCCTTCTGGGGACGCGAGTTCGCCGTCGGCATCATGGGCTTCTCGGCGGCCTATTGGCGGGCCCGCATGGACGTTCTCGGCCACACCGAGGAGGCGGCCGCCATGGTGGCGGTGAAGAATCGCCGTAACGCCATGCGCAACCCCTACGCCCACGTGAAGAAGGAAGTGACGGTCGAGGACGTGCTGAACTCGAAGCCGCTCGCCTGGCCGATCAAGCTGCTCGACGTTCCACCGATCTCCGACGGCGCTGCCGCCATCGTTTTGTCCTCCGAGAAGATGGCGGCGAAATCGACCGACCGACCGGCATGGATCCACGGCATGGGTTATTTCTGCGAGGCGGACAATGCGCCCGAGCGGTCTCTCCTGGTATCCGAGCCGCTGGCGCTTGCCGCACGCCGCGTCTATCGCGCGGCGGGCATCACAAATCCGCGCCGGCAGTTCGACGTAGTGGAGGTGCAGGAGCCCTATACCTGCTTCGAGCTGAGCTACTATGAGAGCCTTGGCCTGTGCGCACCTGGCGAGGCGGCCGAGCTGATCCGCTCGGGCGCGACGCAGGTGGACGGCGATATCCCCGTCAACCCGTCCGGCGGCTGCGCGGGCGCCAACCCCATCGGCGCGGCCGGCCTCATCCGACTGATCGAGTCCGCCGCCCAAGTGATGGGTAAGGCGGGAGACGTCCAGATTCCCGGCGTAAAGCTGGCGCTTGCCCAGTCAGGCGGCGGCTGGGCCAATCTGCGCGGCGTCGCAGTGCTCGGCGCCTAAGAGGATCGAGACATGCTCCCCATCCCCGACACCTATTCGATCGACCTGCCGCCGCTGAATAGCACGCTGTCGATGCCCTATACGTTGACGCCCGGCCGCGCCGCCGGGGCGTTCCTCGCCGAGATCGGCAAGCGGCGCATCGTCGGCTCGAAGTTCAGGGGCAGCGGCGTCGTCGCCGTGCCCGCCCAGGATTTCTGCCCCTTCAGTGCCGACAGCGAGTTCGACCTCATCGAGGCTCCCCACACTGGGAGCGTCACGGGTTACACCCAAACTGAGGCCGGACTGATCGCGCTCATCCGCATCGACGGCTCCGACGTCGACTTCCCGCACCGGATCGTTGCCGCGTCCTACGACGAACTCACAATCGGCGTGCGGGTCGAGGCGGTCTGGGCCGAGGGCGTCGAGAACAGCATCCTGGCGCTCGCGGGCTTCAGGCTCGCGCCCGGCGCTCCCGTCGGCGAAATCCGCCCTTTGACGGACGCCGCCGCACCGGTCCAGGTCGTGCCCTACCAGCTCGACCTGCACTACGAGCACGCCTTCGGCCCGTATTACGGGCGGCTCTTCGACGAGATCAAGACGAACCGCCGGATCATGGGCGTGCGCGCGCCGGACGGCGAGGACGCGATGCTGCCCCCGCGCGAGTTCTGCGACATCACGCACAAGCGCACCGGCACCTGGGTCGAGGTCGCTCAGACGGGCACCGTGCGCGCCATGTCCGTCATCCATCTGCAGTTCCTCGGCCAGAAGCAGCCGCCGCCGTACATCTACGCCGAGATCGTGCTCGACGGCGCCTCGACGCGGCTGATCCACAACATCGCCGGCATCGACATGAGCCGGGCGAAGGAACTGGTGAGGCCGGGCACCCGCGTCCGGGCGGTCTGGCGGGAGGAGGGCACCGGATCGCTCGCCGACATCTCGCATTTCGAGGTCATCGACGGCAAGGAAGACTAGGGCGCGGCGGCGGCGCCGCGCGAGGGCTCCCACCATGTTCGAGATCCACACGCTGAGGCTAGGCGAGCTGCTGATCCCGCAGGGCGATAGCTTCTTGCGCGACCCGATCCATGCCTGGTTCGTCACCGACGGGAACGTTCGCATCCTGGTCGACAGCGGCATGCCCGACGCCGCCGATCTCAAACTGCGTTTGCGGATCGACGGGCAGGGCGGCGGCCATGCCTCGCTTGCCCAGGCGCTCGCTGCGGCGGGAACGACGCCCGAGGCCATCGACATGGTGATCGCGACGCATCTTCATTTCGATCACGCCTGGAACCTCGACCTCTTCCCGCGGGCCTGCGTCCTCGTTCAGCGCGATGAGATGTTCCACGCCGTCGATCCGGTCGCGACGCAGCGAATCTACTATTTCCGCGAGACGCTAATCGGCCTGCTCAACCGCAAGCGCCCCTCCGAACTGCGCCTCGTCGATGGTGACGAGACGCTCATGGAGGGCCTGAGCCTGCTCAAGGCGCCAGGCCATACGCCGGGCATGCAGGTTCCGGTCGTGACGACGGCCCGTGGCAAGGTGGCGCTGGTCTCCGATCTTGGCGACCACTACCGCTACTGGTATCCGGCAGATCCACGTGCCACCGACAAGCCGATGCGCTTCATGGCGGGCAGCTTCCTGCCGGGCGCGATCCGCAGCGAGGGCGAGCGCGCCTATGTCGCAAGCATGGCGCGGGTGAAGGCGGCAGCCGACATCGTCGTGCCGGCGCATGACTTCCGCATACCGAGGCGCCTGCCGGCGGACTGGTTCGAGCTTCCCGCCTCGACGGAGGACGATCTCGGCCATCTGGTCCCTGCGGCGAAACGATAGGCAAACCGTGGCAAACCTCGCCGATCACCTCTTCAGGCAGGCACGCGAGCGCGGAGGCGCGCCTGCCCTCATCTTCGAGGACCGCGTCTTCTCCTATGCCGAGATGGCGGACAGGGTTCGTCGCATCGCAGGCGGCCTAGCGACTGCTGGGATCGGAGTCGGAACCCGCGTCGGCCTGCTGATGCAGTCCCGGCCCGACTTTATCTTCCATCAGCAGGCGCTGTTCGCGCTCGGCGCCATCGTCTCGCCGCTGAACGTCTTCTACAAGAGGAGCGAGCTCACCCACGCGATCGGCAGCTGCGACCTCGAGTTCCTCATCGTCGGGCGAGGGTTCCTGGAAAATCTGCCATCGACGGGGGCGCCCGGCACGGGCTCGCTCAAGCGCGTCCTCATCGCCGGCCCCGCACATGAGGCTGAGACCGACCAGCTCGCCTCGACCGAGCGGTTGATGGATCGGGCGTACCCGATCGCGGGGCCGGTCTCGCTTCCGGAAAACACGGTCGGTTTGATGCTCAACACGAGCGCCACCACCGGCAAGGCGAAGGGCGTCATGCTCTCGATCGCCAATATCCGCGCCAACTACGACAGCACGCCCGGATGGCTTGGGATCGTCGAATCCTCGGTAATCCTGTGCGCTTTGCCGCTCTACAATACCTTCGGGCTGAACCAGTGCATCAATGCGCTGATGGTCACGGGCGCGACGATGGTACTGATGGAGCGCTTCGACGCCGGCAGGTGCCTCGACGCCATAGAGACGCATCGCTGCACATTCTTCCCCGCGGTGCCGACGATGCTGCAGAAACTCTTCGACCATCCGGACGCCTCCCACCGCGACATGAGCTCGATCAGCCGCATCATGACCGGCGCGGCGCCCGTGCCGGCTGCGCTTCTCGAACGCATCTATGCCGCCATGGGCGAAGACACGCTTGTCATGACGGGCTACGGCCTCACCGAGGCGACTGCCATCGTTTCTCTGGAGCACATCCAGCTCGACGCCAACGGTAAGGTCTTAAGGCCCAAATCGATCGGTCGGGCGCTGCCCGGCATCGAGATGAAGATCGTCGCCGACAGTGGACGGGAGGCCGCCGCCGGCGAGGTCGGGGAGATCTGCGTGCGGGGCCCCAACGTCATGCAGGGCTATTACAAGATGCCCGAGGAGACGGCGGTCGCCATCGTCGACGGCTGGCTGCGCACCGGCGATCTCGGGATCGTCGACGAGGAGGGGCACGCCTACATCGTCGACCGCAAGAAGGAGGTCATCATTCGCGGCGGTCAGAATATCTATCCGGCCGATATCGAGGAGGTGATCTACCATCACCCCGGCGTCAGCGAGGTCGCAGTCGTCGGGGCGCCCGACGAGCGCCTCGGCGAGGTGCCAGTCGCCTTTGTTGCGCTGAAGCCCAGCGCGGATGTCAGCGGCGACGCCTTGATCGAGCGCTGTCGGGAGGAACTGGCGCACTACAAGGTGCCCACGGCCGTGTATTTCCTCCCCGAGCTGCCCAAGGGGCCGACCGGCAAGATCCTCAGGCGCGGGCTACGGGCGCCATGAGCGCGGCTTCCATGAACGTTCCGGCACACCACAAGGAGGCGATCGCGTGACCCTGGAAACCCTCCTTTACAATGTGACCGACGGGGTCGCCACGGTGACGTTCAACCGCCCTCATGCAATGAACGCTACGACCGACCAGTTCTATCGCGAGCTCGCGGCGCTCATCCGCCAGATCGGGGACGATGAGATGATCGGCTGTGTCGTCCTGACCGGCGCCGGACGCGGCTTCTGTGCGGGCGCCGACGTCAAGGCGATGAACCCGGACATGAAGTTGCTGGCGCGCCGCAAGCGTCACCGCTGGATCCTGGCGGACGTGCTCCGGCCGCTCGTGATGCTGGAGAAGCCGGTAATCGCCGCCGTGAACGGCGCCGCAGTCGGCGCGGGCTTCAACATCGCGCTCGCGGCCGACATTATCATCGCCAGCGAGGCGGCCGTCTTCAGCCAGATCTTCATCCGGCTCGGCCTGGTACCCGATCTCGGTGGGCTGCATCTGCTGACCCGGGTCGTGGGCCTCAACAAAGCCAAGGAGCTCTGCTTCACGGCGCGGAAAGTCAGCGCCGCCGAAGCGCTGACGCTGGGCTTCGTCAACCGCGTGGTGCCGGCGGACAGGCTGCTCGACGAGAGCCACGCGCTGGCGGCCGAGATCGCCGCCGGCCCGCCCACGGCGCTGGCGATGATCAAGACGCTGCTCAACAAGTCGTCGAACACGACGCTCGACCAGATGCTGGAATATGAGAGCTACGCCCAGACGCTCGCCTATACGACGCCGGAGCACAAGGAAGGCGTCGCCGCTTTCCGGGAGAAGCGTGCGCCGAAATTCCGCGCCGAGGAGACCTGACCGATGGACTTCTCTTACAGCACCGAGGACCTCGCTTTCCGCGACGAGCTGCGACGTTGGCTTCGCGCGCATCTGCCCGACGGCTGGGGCGAGACGGTGTTCGAGCCGGTCGACGAGGACGAGAACGCGCATTTCCGCCTGGAATGGGAGCGCAAGCTCGACGCGGGCGGCTGGAACGGCATCGCCTGGCCGAAGCAATATGGCGGCCGCGGCGCCACCTTGATCGAGCAGGCGATCTTCGCCGAGGAGATGGCGCGGGCCGATGCGCCCGAGGGGCTGAACATCATCGGCCGCAATCTCGTGGCCACCACACTTCTTCATCATGGCAGCGAGGCGCAGAGGCAGCGCTTCCTCCCTAAGATCCTCTCAGGCGATGAGGTGTGGTGCCAGGGCTTCTCCGAACCCAATGCCGGGTCAGACCTCGCCTCGGTGCGCTGCCAGGCCGTCCGCCAGGGCGACCACTTTATGGTCAACGGCCAGAAGATTTGGACGAGCTTCGCCCAATACGCGCAGTGGTGCATCCTCCTGGTGCGCACCGACCCCGCCGCGCCGAAACATCGGGGCATCAGCTTCCTCCTGGTCGACATGCGCACGCCGGGCATCACCATACGGCCGCTGCGGCAGATCTCGGGCGAGAGCGAATTCAACGAGACGTTCTTCGACAATGTCGGCGTTCCCGCCGAGAACCTCGTCGGCGACCTCAACGGCGGTTGGAAGATCGCAATGACCACGCTCGCCTACGAGCGCGGGCCCGAGGACGCGCTCGGACGCCAGATCCGCTTCAAGCAGGACCTCGACCGGCTGCTCGATACCGCGTCGTCGATAAAGCGCGGCGGCAAGGCGGCGATCGAGGACGGGGCATTGCGCCAAAAGCTGGCGAAGTCGATCGTCGAGGTCGAGCTGATGCGACTCAACTGCCTGCGCAGCTTCAGCAAGTCGCTGAAGGGGACGCCGCGCGGGCCGGAGGCCTCGATGAACAAGCTCTACTGGAGTCACGTCACGCAAGGTATGTACGAGACGGCGCTCGAGACCCTCGGCCCCCTGGCCCCGCTCGACGGCGACGATCCAGTGTCGCCGGCGGGCAGGCGGTTCCATCTGGGCTTCCTGCGCTCGCGCGCCTTCACGATCTATTCCGGGTCATCCGAGATCCAGCGCAACATCATCGCCGAGCGGTTGCTCGGCTTGCCGAAGTAGGTCGAGATGGACTTCGATTTCAGCGAGGAGCAATACCTGTTCCGGGACACGGTGCGGAAGTTCCTGGAAGGCACCCAGGACCTCGCGAAGGTGCGGGCGCGACTTGATGGCGATGGCCTCGATGCCGGGCTTTGGGTGGAGCTAACGGAGCTGGGCGCTTTCGGCCTGCTCGTGCCCGAGGAGTATGGCGGCCTCGGGCTGACCTTCGTCGACCTTCCGCTGATTGTCGAGGAGTTCGGCCGTGCCTTGGTGCCCTCCCCGGTCGCCGAGACGATTGCCTCGACCGATGTCCTCGTCCGCCATGCGACGCCGGAGCAGAAAACGCGGCTCCTGCCCAAGATAGCCAAAGGCGAGCTCAGGCTCGTCCCCGCGACGCTCGAGCCCGAGGCCAGTTTCGATCCGGCGGACATCCGGGCGACCGCCCTCCCCTCGGGCAATGCCTGGCGCCTTTCCGGCCGTAAGATTCTCGTGCCGCACGCCGCGGCGGCCGATTTGATGCTCGTCGGCGCGAGATTCGGCGAGGACGGTCCGCTCGGGCTCGTGCTGCTGGAAACGGACCGGGAGGGCATCAGTCTGCGCGAGCAGGCGTCGCTTGATCCGTCCGGCCGCTTCCATGAAGTGACCTTCGAGGGCGTGCCGGTACTCCGCGACGACATCCTGGGCGGCGACCCGTCCCCCGCCGCGCTGGGGCGCCTGCTCGACGCGAGCGGCGCGCTTGCCGCGACGCAGATGACCGGCATCGCTTCCAAGGTCCTCGACAATGCGGTGAGCTATGCCTCCCACAGGACGCAGTTCGGCAGACCGATCGGATCGTTCCAGGCGATCAAGCATCGCTGTGCCGACATGGCCGTCGCCGTCGATACCAGCCGCTCCGCCGCCTATTACGCCTCCTGGGCGATGGCCGAGGACTCCGACGACCGCGCCAAGGCCGTCTCGATGGCGAAATCCTTCTGCGGCGACGCCTCACGCTTCGTCTGCAACGAGGGCATCCAGATCCATGGCGGCATCGGCTTCACCTGGGAGCTCGGGCTGCACTTCTATCTGCGCCGCGCCAAGGTCCTCGAGTATTCCTATGGTGACGCCGCCTATCACCGCGAGCGCGTCCTCGCCGAGACGCTCGCGGAACGCCGCGCCGGAGGTTGAGCCATGCGAGCCGTCACGCTTCCCCGTTTCGGCGGCCCCGACGTCTTCGTCTGCGAGGAGGTGGCGCGCCCCGTTCCCGCCGCGCATCAGATGCTGGTCAAGGTTGCCGCCTGCGGCGTCTGCGGCCACGACCTCCTGAACCGGGCCGGGAATTTCCCGCACACCCGGTTGCCGGCCGTCATGGGCCACGAGATCGCGGGCACGGTGGTGGAGGCTGGCCCGCTCGTCACCCGCTTCAAGCCGGGCGATAGGGTCGCGGTCATCCAGCGCATCCCCTGCGGGCTGTGCGCGCTGTGCGGCTCGGGCCGCGAGAATCTGTGCAGCTCAGGCCCGGGCTTCTACGGGGAGGGGCTCTCGGGCGGCTACGGCGAGTTCGTCCTGGCCTCGGAGCGCAATGCGCTCCTCTTGCCCGATTCCATCACGCTTCGCGCGGCCTGCGTGCTGAGCTGCGCCATCGGGACCGGCTTCCACGCGCTGCGGCGAGCCGGGCTCGAGCTCGGCGACACGGTGGTGGTGACAGGCGCGAGCGGCGGCGTCGGCATCCACACCATCAAGCTCGCCCGGCTGCTGGGCCTTCGAGCGATCGCCGTCTCGTCCTCCAAGGCCAAGGCCGCGCATCTGCAAGACAGCGGCGCGGCCGAAGTGATCGTGGCGCCGGACCTGTCCTTTCACAAGGCCGTCCGCGATCTCACGCGCGGCGAGGGCGCCGACGCGGTCATCGAGGTCGTGGGCAAGCCCACATTCAATTCGAGCGTGAGGTCGCTGAAGGCTGGCGGGCGAATGGTGATCGTCGGCAATCTCGATCCGGGCAACGTGCCGCTCAATCCCGCCATGGCGATCCTCAAGGAGATCGATTTCCTCGGCAGCGCCCACGCCACGCTCGCCGACCTGCGCAAGGTCGTCGATCTCGTTGTGCGCGGCGAGATCGCGCCCGACATCGCCGACTTCGTGCCGGTGCAAGAGGTATCGCGCGCCCATCGCATGATGGAGGAGCGCAAGGTGTCGGGCCGCGTCGTGCTCCTCCACGACGACCAGCAATGACGCGCCCATGATGGACGCGACCGATGCCGACGGGCGAAGGTCCTCGACCTGCGAGAACCTGACCATCCGCGGGCTGCGTTGCAATCTGCGCCGCTGGGGCCAGGCGGAAGCGCGGCCGATCCTCTTCCTGCACGGGACCCAGGATAGCTCGGTGACATTCCAGTTTGTGATCGACCATTTCCAGCGAGACTGGTGCGTTTTCGCGCCCGATTGGCGCGGGCACGGACACTCCGGATGGTCGGCGTCCGGATACTGGTTCCACGATTTCGTGGCCGATCTCTCCGCCCTGGTCGACTTGCTCTTTCCGGGCCGCGCCGTCCCGATCGTCGGCCACAGCCTCGGCGGCAACGTCGCCGGCGTCTTCGCCGGACTACGGCCGGCGCGCCTGAGTCACCTCGTCTCGCTCGACGGCTTCGGACCGCTGGTCGACCGCGTTCCTGTCGACGTGACTGCTCTGCTCAGGTCCTATCTCGACCGCACTGGGCAGGCGCGGCGGCACGCCCCTTATGCTGACACGGCACAGATGGCCCACAGGCTCGCCCGCGCCAATCCACGGCTAACCGGCGGGCAGGCGCTGTTCCTCGCCCAGCATTCGAGTTCGGTCGATGAGGCAGGCAAACGCTGTTGGCTATTCGATCCCACCCATCAGGCGTCGCTGCCCGCCCTGCATACCATGGCCGAATGGGCGCGCATCTGGTCGGAGATACGGGTGCCGGTCTGCTGGATCTCCTCCAGCGACACGCGGCCGAACGCCGTCGTCAACTTCCCGCAGGTGCTGGATGAGCGGTCGAAGATGATTCCCCGCCTACAGCACGTGAGGATACCTGGAACCGGCCACAATCTTCATCACGACGCCCCGGCGAAGGTCGCGGCCGCGATCGAGGACTTTTTGGCTGACGCCTGACGGTCCACAGCGGAAGATTGCGCTCACGCGGATCACACGCAACCGAATTCCTTTCGGCTTATCGTGTCGGGCCAGCATACAAGGTCCGGCCTTTAGCATGTCATATCCAACTTTGACATTGACTTATCACCGAGCATGTAGATATTACGAAAAAAATTCGGGTATGATCGGATCGGGGAGCGACAAGGAAGGCGGCCGCTGATGATAGACGCCATGACATCGGACCTGTCGGCGGCCTGAGATGCTGGCGCAGCAGCTCGCCAACGGCCTCGTGCTCGGCAGCATCTATGCGCTTTCGGCGCTAGGCTTCACGCTGATCTTCGGCGCCGCCCGCGTAGTGAACTTCGCCTATGGCGAGCTCTTGATGATCGGCGCCTTCTTCACGTTCGCCGTGATGACCTATGCGGGCGCGCCGTTTTTTGTCGCGCTGCCTTTCGCCATGGCGGGCGTCGCCCTCCTGAGCGTGGTGATGTTCTACCTCGCGCTGCGGCCGCTGATGCGCGGCTCTTACACGTCGCTGCATGGCGAGCTGCAGGTGATCCTGGTGACGCTTGGCCTGCTCTACGTTCTGCGGGAGGCAGCGGTGATCATCTGGGGCACCGCGCCTCGTCAGATGGATATGGGCATCCCCGGCATCGTCCAGATCGGCGACGTCGTGATGGCCAACCGGCGCCTGGTTGTCATCGCCATCATGATTCTTCTCGTGGCCGGACTCTATCTGCTCCTCTATCGCACCAAGATCGGCAAGGCACTGCGCGCCATCGCCCAGAACCGCGAAGGCGCCGCGGCGATCGGCCTGAACGCCGACCGCATCATTGCCTTTGCCTTCGCCGTATCCGGCGCGATGGCCTGCGCGGCCGGCAGTCTGCTCGGTTCCCTCTACGCCGTCGAGCCATCGATGGGCGGCGCACCGCTGCTGAAGGCCTTCGTGATCGTGATCTTCGGCGGGCTCGGCAGCCTGCCAGGCGCCATCGTCGGGGGTATCGCCATCGGTCTCGTCGAGAACCTCTCGGGCGCCTATGTCAGCTTCGCCTTCAAGGACGTCTTTACCTTTCTTCTGCTGATCGCCGTGCTGCTCGTGCGCCCCTTCGGCCTGTTCGGGCGCGCTCCATGAGCAAGACAGGTTTCGCCATCTTCGTTGTCGCTATGGCCGTCGTGCCGGAGCTCCTTGGCGAGTACCAGACCTACCTCATGACGCTCACCGTGATCTGGGCCATCCTCGCGCTCAGCATGGGGCTCATCCTGGGTTTCGTCGGCCAGATCAACCTCGGACAGGGCGCCTTCGTCGCCATCAGCGCCTATTTGTCGAGCATCCTGCGGCTGCGTTACGGCCTCGACTTCTGGCTGGCAGCGCCGGTCGCGCTCGCGGCGGTGGTGATCGTCGCGGCGTTGGTCGGGCGGCTGACGCTGCGGCTGCGCGGTCCCTACTTTATCCTGGTGATGCTCGCCTTCGCCGAGATCGTCAGGCTCGTCATCGCCAACTGGCAGGATGTGACCAATGGGCCCCTGGGGCTGCGTGGTATACCCCCGCCCGACCCGCTGCTGGGGCTGAGCTTCCAGTCCAAGGCCGCCTTCTACTACCTCGCGCTCTTCGTCCTGTTGGCCAGCCTGGTGGCGCTGTGGCGCCTGGTGCGCAGCAAGACCGGGCGCATGCTGATCGCGGCCCGCGAGGACGAGATCTTGGCCGAGTTCGTCGGGATCCCGGTGATGCGCAACAAGGTGATCGGTCTGTGCATCGCCGCCTTCGTCGCCGGCCTGGGCGGCCTGCTGCTCGGGCCTTTCCTCACCATCCTGGCGCCTAGCCAGTTCACCCTCTTCGCCTCCGTCGACATGATTGTCATGGTCGTGGTCGGTGGCGTCGGCACACTGGCCGGGCCATTGCTGGGCGCGGTATTCCTTGTCTACGTGCCTGAGCTCCTGAGCTTCACCAGCCAGTACAGGCCGGCGATGATGGGCGTCCTGCTCATCCTGGTGACGCTGTTCGCACCGCGCGGCCTAGCGGGCGTCGCCGCGGCAGCGCGCCGCGTGATCGCCGGCCGGCCAGGCACGGCGGATGGAAGCGTAGCGCCGGAGGGCGGCCATGGCCGGTGACACGCCCCTCCTCGCCGTCGATTCGATCGCAAAGCGCTTCGACGGCATCAAGGCCGTCGACAACGTCTCCTTCCAGGTGAGGGCGGGCGAGATCCTCGGCCTGATCGGGCCGAACGGCGCCGGCAAAACCACGACCTTCAACCTGATTTCCGGCCGCTACCCGCTGACCGCCGGAGAGGTGCGCCTCGCCGGCCAGCGCATCAGCGGCTCGCGCCCAGACCGGATCGCGGCGCTCGGGGTGGCGCGCACCTTCCAGGGCGCGCGGATCTTCCCGGCCCTCAGCTTGAGGGAGAACATCGAGACCGCGCTGCTCGCCCGCGCGCCCCTGGGCTTTTGGGCGGACTGGTTCCTGCTGCCCAAGGCGCGCGCGATACATACCAGCATCGGCGGCGAGATCGCCGAGATCCTGGCCTTCACGGGCCTCGAGGAGCAGGCGGAGCGGACAGCCGGCTCCCTGGTCTACGCGCATCAGAGTCTGCTGGGCATCGGGCTGGCGCTCGCCCTGAAACCTCACCTACTGCTGCTGGACGAGCCCTTCGCCGGCATGAACCCGCGCGAGACCGCCGATGCTGCCCAAATGGTACGCCGCATTCGCGACAAGGGCATCACAGTGCTGTTGGTCGAGCACGACATGGCGGCGGTGATGGGTCTGTGCGACCGAATCGTCGTACTCGACCAGGGAACCAAGATCGCCGAAGGGACGCCGGCCGACATCCGCGGAGACAGCCGCGTCGTCGAAGCCTATCTGGGGCGTGACGACGATGCTTGAGATCGCCGATCTCCAGGTCACCTACGGGCCAATCGTAGCGCTGCACAGCGTGTCCATGAAAGTAGCCGCTGGCGAGACGGTCACCGTGATCGGCGCCAACGGAGCGGGCAAGTCGACGCTTCTCAAGTCGATCTGCGGGATCCTCAGGCCGCGCTCAGGTGCGATCCTGTTCGAGGGGAACGTGACCTCCGGGCTGCCGTCGTCGCAGCTGATCAGGCGCGGTGTGGCGCTCGTACCCGAGGGCCGGCATGTCTTTCCGGAGATGACGGTGCGCGAAAACCTCGATCTCGGCGCCTATTACCGCAACGACAGGCGAGCCGTTGCCGAGGACTTCGAGAAGGCGGTCACGATCTTCCCAATCCTGCGCGAGCGCCTCGGCCACGCCGCGGGCGGGCTCAGCGGCGGCCAGCAGCAGATGCTGGCCATCGGCCGGGCGCTGATGAGCCGGCCGCGCCTCCTCATGCTGGACGAGCCCTCGCTCGGCCTCGCGCCAGCGATCGTGCAGCAGCTCGGCCGTATCATCGCCGACCTCAACGCGTCCGGTACGACCATTCTGCTGGTCGAGCAGAATGCCCGCATGGCGCTTCGGCTCGCCGACCGGGCTTATGTGCTGGCGACGGGCCGGGTCACGCGCACCGGGACCGGCCGTGAACTGCTCGACGATCCCATGGTGCGCGAGAGTTACCTGGGAGGACACGTGGCGTGACACGCCCGGCACACGGGCCGCGCGCAGCGAAGACTCTGAAAGGCAACCTGTCCGTCCGCCGTCCACCGGCCGGGCAGCGCCTCACAGTGGACCAACGGAGCACAACGACATGAACGTGATGAGAATGACGCGTCGCGCGGCGATCGCGCTCCTCGGAGCCACGGCCCTTACTCCCTCGGCATGGGCTCAACAGGCCAAAGTCCTCAAACTCGGCTCGATCTTCGCGCTGTCCGGCCCCAACGCCTCGATCGGCAAGGAGTCGCTCGGCGGCGCCCAATACGCCGTTGACCGGCTCAACAAGGCCGGCGGCGTCGAGATCGGCGGCGACAAATACAAGGTCGAGCTCGTCAACGTGGACGACGAATCCAAGGCGGAGCGTTCGGTTGGGGGCGCTGAGAAGCTCATCGGCCAGGACAACGTCCCGGTGATCTTCACCCCCCCGTCCAGCACGACGACGCTCGCCGTCGTGCCGATTGCTGAGAAGAACAAGCGCATCGCGATGAGCTTCGTCGCCGCCGCCCCGTCCGTGGTCGGCCCCGACTACAAGTACAGCTTCCGATCGACGCTAACCTCGATCATGAACGTCAGCCCCTCCATCGAGTATCTAATCAAGCAGAAGGGCGCCAAGACGATCGCCTATCTCGGCCGCAACGACGACTGGGGCCGGGCGGCCGGCAAGGCCATCGCGGACACTGCCGGCAAGCTCGGCTCCAAGGTCGTGGTCGAGGAGTATTTCGATCCGGGCTCAACTGACTTCTATGGCCTCCTGACCAAAGTGCGCGCCTCCAATCCCGACGCAGTGGTCGGCGCTGCCTTCACCGAGGACGGCATCTCTATGATCAAGCAATATCGCGAACTGCAGATGAAGCCGACTTTCCTCAGCATTGCCGTCATCTGGGCGTCGCCGACTTTCATCCAGGCAGCGAGCGATTCCTTGGACGGCGTGTTCATCTCGACGGGTCCTACCACCACGGCCTCGCCCGAACTCGAAGGCTTCAAGACTGAATTCCTCAAGGCGACGGGAGGTCCCGCCCTGCCCTTCGGCATCACGGCCTACGACAACGTTAACATGATCGTCGAAGCCATGAAGAAGGCGCGGACGACGAACCCTGAAAAGGTCGCCGAGACGCTGCGCACCCTCGAGTACAAGGGGCTGCTGCAGACCTACAAGTTCGATAATTCGAACCAATCCCAGGTCGTCATCAACATCAACGAGGCCGAGCAGGGCAAGATCAAGGTTATCTCCTCACTGGTGACGCAGTGAATCCGAGTCGCCGGTCCGAGAGCCAGCCGTGATGCCGCGCAAACCGGTTCTGACCGGGATTGCCAATGGCGTGGCGACGATCACCCTCGCCAGACCGGAGATCCTCAACGCCATCGACGTCGGCCTGGCGGCGTCGCTGTTCGAGGCCGTCCGCCATGCCGACGGCGAGCCGGCGGCAAGAGCGATCCAGCTTACGGGCGCGGGCCGGGCCTTTTGCGCAGGCGGCGACGTCTCGACGTTCGACGGCGCGCAGGGGCATGCCGAGGTGGCGCGCCGTACGATCGCGGCGTTCCATCCGGCCATTCTGCGGCTCGCGACCTCGGGCAAGCCCAGCGTCGCCGCCGTGCACGGAGCCGTTGCGGGAGCCGGGGTCAGCCTCATGCTGGCCTGCGACTTCGCGATCGCCGCGAGCGGCACGCGCTTCTCCCTTGCCTACTCCAAGATAGGCGCGACGATCGACGGGGGCGCATCGTGGTTCCTGCCCCGCCTTGTGGGACGGCGCAAGGCGAAGGAGCTCGCCCTGCTCTCGGAGAGCTTGGACGCCGCCGCGGCCTTGGATCTCGGCCTGGTGACGCAAGTCGTGCCGGCCGAAGACATCGAGACCGAGGCGCTGAACTTCGCGGCGCGGCTCGCCGCGGGACCGTCCGTTGCCCTCGCGGCGATCAAGTCGCTGATCGACGCCGACGCCGGCGACCTTGCACGGCATCTCGACGCGGAGCGCGACGCCTTCATCCGCATTGCCGGCAGCGAAGACTTCGCGGAAGGGCTGCAGGCCCTTCGCGACAAGCGCGCGCCCACATTCCGGGGGCGTTGAAGCGACCGAAGGAGTGGAGGCCATGCAAGGGCAGCTGAAGAAGATCGCGTTTCTTGTTCCGCGACCCGGCATGGCCTTCGCGGACTTTTGCACCTACTGGCGGGAAGTGCACGGCCCGGTCGTCGCCGGCTCGCCGGGCTACGGCGCCTATCGGCGGCGCTACGTGCAGAATCACGTAGTGTCGGACGGCCCCGTCGGAGAGGCCTTCCCCTATGCCGGGATGGCCGAATTCTGGCTACCGGGCTCCGCTCCGAACGAGGAGGATTTCTCGGCGTCGACGATCTACCGCAACCGCATCCGTGTCGACGAGCAGAAGTTCATCAATATGGACGCCACCTTGTCCATGACTGCGCTGGAACGGATCGTCCGGCCGGGGACGGGCGCCGTCAAGGTCGTCGTCGTCTCAGAGCGCTCGGCGGAGGCGCCGCCGCCCCGGGACCCGGACGAGGCGGCCTCTCGTTTCACCGAGATAGCGCTCGGCGAGAGCGGCTTCAGCGCCAGCCTCAGGGGCTGGAGGCTCGACCATGCGCTGGAGGGGTCATTTCGTCTACCGGGCGCGAGGCCGGTCGGATCCGCCACCATCGATCGGGTCCAGTCGCTCTGGTTCGATACCCTCGCCGAGGCGCGCGCCGCCTTCGGCTCACCCGCTTATCGCGACACGATCGCGCCGCGCGAGCGCGAGATTCTGTCCTTGGGCCGGCAGGTCTCGTTCGTCGCGGGGGAGTTGGTATTCTTCGAGGATGGCGAAGCCGTCGAGCATCGCCGGCCACAGATCGGCGCCGCGCCCCGGTGACCGACAATTCGCCGTGGGCCTCTTGGCAAATGTCTCGTGCCAAGGCGCTCCTTTGCGCGAGGCGTGGGCTTGCTGAAGTAACCGCCTGCGTCGGTTACGATTCGGACATCGCCTTACACCGCGCAGCGCCAAAGTATCGAGCGAAAGCGCGCCTGAGCAGCGCCTGCGGCTTTGATGGAGTGGCCCGTCCTGCCTGCCGAGGCAGCGCTATAGCTGCAAGGGCCCTGGCCGGCTGGCAGGCCCAGGGTTGGGCGCACGGGAATTCGCATCGATGATGGCCGGCGCGGCGGCATAGGCATGCGTCAGGTGCTCATGCATGAATCTTGACGCGGCGGGGAGGTCGCCGCCGCGGACCGCATCGATGATGGCAAGATGCTCCTTGCACCAGTCACGGATGCGACGCCTATTCTTATAGCCGCTGAACTCGAGTAGGCGCCTCAATCGATTTTGCTGCTGAATGGCCTGAAGGAAAAAGATGTTACCGCTAAATTCGGCGAACATCTCGTGAAAGGCGGCATCTGCTTCGAAAAGCTGCACTCCATCGGTGGAGGCGATATTCGGATGCGAGACCAAATAGACGTGCTGGAGGCGTGAGCGCTCGAGCGCGGCGGCATCCGGTTTGAATGTCTGGAGCAGGAAGATCGAAGGTTCCATCGTCAGCCGGAAGTCGTAGCTGTTGCTCAGCGTCAGTGTCGTGTCGAGCGTGGGCAGGAAGGTCCAGCCATGCCCCTTGTTGCGCGTGACGAGCCCGTCCTCGGCGAGGCGCGACAATGTCCGCAGCATGATCACGCGGTCGACATCGTAGCGCCGCGCGATCTCACTTTGCGTCAGCGAGCTCGGGATCGCGCCCGCGAGGCGGTCCCGCACCAAGCGTTCATAGAGCTCGTGATCGGCGCTCGAGGGAACGTCGATCTCGATGCGGTGGAGCTGGTCGAACGGCTTGAGAAGGAAGAAGCCCTGATTGGGTCGCGCCTCCACGATGCCCTGGCTCGCGAGCAGCTTCAGGGCTGTGCGGATCGGGGTGCGCGAGACGCCGATAAGGTCGCCAAGCTGCTGCTCGCGCAAATGGTGCCCCGGCTCGAAGCGCGCGTCGCGGACGAGGTCGAGTATCTGATTGGCCAGGCGATAGCGGCTGGGATTGGACGAACGTGCCATGGACCTCTCTATGAGGGCAAAACGGTATTTTTGGACTTAACCGATACAATGCTCAAGTTGCGTCCCGCTCCCATTTCGCTTCGCGCTGCCTGATAAACAGGCAATTGGTGCACGAATTTGGCGCTTGACACCGGTCGCCCTCTTGATTGTACATATTGACGCAAAAAGAGCAATCGGCTCGCGCAGAGAAGGGAACAGCCATGCTTCGTGGAATCACAGCCTCCTTGGTCGTTTGCCTGTGCGCTGGCACGGCGACGGCCGCGGACGTCTCATCGGCCACCCTGGTCGAGAAGGGCGCCGTCACCTATGGAGTGGCAGCGACATTCGCGCCGTTCGAGTTCCAGAAGGATGGTCAGCTCACCGGTTTCGACATCGACCTGATCGAGGCGCTGGGAAAAAAGCTTGGCGTCGCGCCGAAACCGATGAATATGGATTTCAAGGGACTGATCCCGGCTCTGCAAGGCGGCCGGCTCGATATCATCAACTCCGCGATGTACATCAACCCGCAGCGCTCGGAGCAGGTCGACTTCATCCCCTATCTGAAGATCGGCAACCAGGTTGTCGTGCAGGCGGCTAACCCCGCCAAGATCACGGGCAGGGACAACTCGCTGTGTGGCAAGACAGTCGCCGTCACGCTCGGCGCGATCGAGGAGACCTATGCGCGCCAGGACGACAAGCGCTGCAAGGATGCCGGCCTCGCGGCGGTGACGGTGCAGACCTTGCCGACCGCCCAGGACTCCGCGCTGAGCGTCCGCCAGGGCCGCGCCGACGCCTTCTTCGACTCGACGCCCGGCGCGGTCGAGATGATGACGCAGCTCCCGGATGTCTACAAGGTCGCTGGTCCCGAATTCGAATCGAACACGCAGATCGGCATGGCGGCGCGCAAGGGCGACACGGCGATGCAGGGCGCCATCAAGGCCGCGCTCAAGGAGATCGTCGCCGACGGCAGCTACAAGAAGATCATCGAGAAGTGGAAACTGCCGGCATCGGTTTCGCTGTTCGACTGACGGCTACGCCGCTAGAAGGTCAGTCGTAACGACATGTCGATCGAACTCGTCTTCGACTATCTCGTCTCGCCGGTCTTCTTCCGTGGCGCGATGATGACGCTGCTTCTGACGATCTGCTCGCTGTTCTTCGGGATCATTGCCGGCTTGGTCATCGCGCTAATGCAGGAGGCTAAGACGAGGGTCGGCCAGATCGCCACCCTCGCCTATCTCTGGTTGTTCCGCGGAACGCCTGTGCTGTTCCAGATCATCTTCATTTACAACGTGCTTCCGTCCTTTGGCATCAAACTCTCCGCCTTCGTCAGCGCCGTGCTGGCGCTCTCGCTCAACGAGGGCGCCTATATGGCCGAGATCCTGCGCTCCGGCCTGCAGGCGGTGAAGAAAGGCCAGCGCGTCGCTGGGCTGGCGCTTGGCATGACCGGCTCGCAGGTGATGCGCTACGTCGTCATTCCGCAGGCGGCCCGGATCGTGCTCCCGCCCATCGGCAACCAGATGATCGGAATGCTGAAGCTGAGCGCGCTCGTCTCGGTCGTCGCCGTCGAGGAATTGCTGCTCGTCGCGAACCAGATCGCCAGCGCCAATTTCCGCTACTTCGAGGCGCTGACCGCGGCAGGTATCTACTATCTCGCGATGACAACGGCCTTCATGGGCCTGCAAATGCTGCTCGAACGCGCGCTCGATCCGCGAAAGCGGCAAAAGGCCCGCCCAATCTCGCTGACGGACCGGCTGCTCGGCACATCCGGACAGCCGGCGATCCGCTGAGGAGCAGATGCATGTCCGTACAGACACATCCGATCCAACAAACACAAGACCTCCTCCTCGAGGTCGTCGGTGTCAACAAGAGCTTCGGCTCAGTGCAGGTACTGAAGACCTGCTCGATGAGCGTGTCGCCGAAGGAGACCCTGGTCGTGATCGGCCCGTCGGGGTCGGGCAAATCGACGCTGCTTCGCTGCCTCAACCTGCTCGAGCCAGTCGATGGTGGCGACATCTTCTTCGAGGGGCGCGAGATCACTGGCGATAGGAGGAACGCCCATCGCATCCGCCGGGCGATCGGCATGGTGTTCCAGAATTTCGAGCTCTTCCCGCATTTGTCCGCGGCGGAGAACATCATGCTGGCCCCGGTCAAGGTGCTCGGCATGAGCCGCTCCGATGCGCATGACCTGGCGGTCGGCCTGTTGCGCAAGGTGCACATCCCCGAGAAGGTCGATGCTTTCCCCGATGAGCTCTCGGGCGGGCAGCAGCAGCGTGTGGCGATTGCCCGCGCCCTCGCCATGAAGCCAAAGCTGATGCTCTATGACGAGCCGACCTCGGCGCTCGATCCCGAGATGATCCGCGAGGTCCTCGACGTCATGGCCGAACTCAGCGCCGAGGGCATGACCAGCGTCGTGGTAACCCATGAGATGGGCTTCGCTCGCCGCGCGGCCGATCAGATCGTCTTCATGGAACGCGGCGAAATCATCGAGAACGCATCGAGCGTGAAATTCTTCGGCGGCACCGTGAACGAACGCGCCCGCCGTTTCCTCGACCAGATCCTGCACTGAGCGACGAGCCGATCCGAAGCACGATGATGACCCTTTCTCCCGATGCCGACCGCGTGAAGCGCGATCTCGCAGCGTTGGTCGGCTTCGACACCCAGAACCCGCCGGGCCGCGAGGCCGAACTCGCCGATTTCCTGCGCGACCTGACCGCGGCCGAAGGGTTCGAGGTGACGTTGCAGGAATACAAGCCCGGCCGCGTGAACCTGGTCGCCAGGCTCGCGAACGGGGCCGGGCCGACATTCGCGCTCAACACCCATATGGATGTCGTCCCGGCCGGCGACGGCTGGTCGTCCGATCCGTTCACGTTGCGCGAGGCGGATGGGCGCCTCTACGGCCGGGGCGCCTGTGACTGCAAGGGGCCGCTCGCCGCCATGGTCGAGAGCCTGCGCATGCTGGCCGCTGACCGCGATGCCTGGTCAGGCACGTTACTCGGGGTCTTCGTCGCCGACGAGGAGATCGCCAGCGAAGGCGCCAAATTCTACGCGGCAACGCGGCCGCGCATCGACTATGCGATCGTCGGCGAGCCGACCTCCAACGCGACGTTCACGGCCCATAAGGGCAGCCTTCGACCGGTCGTGCGCGTGCATGGCATCTCGGCGCATTCTGGCACGCCGCATCTCGGCGAGAACGCTATCTACCGCGCGGGCCAGCTCCTCGACCTCATCAGAGAGCATCACGAGGGCGTCGTCCGTCACCGCTCGCATCCATTGGTGGGCGAGGCGAGCCTGACAGTGACGCGCATCAGCGGCGGTCATGCCGACAACGTCTTGCCCGGGAGCTGCGACCTGCTGCTCGACCGGCGTATGATCCCTGGCGAGGACGAAGACGCCGCCAAGGCCGAGATCGCGGCCCTGCTCGGGATCGCACATGAGCGCTTCGGGTTGCGCGCCGAAATCGTCGACTATCGCGCGACGACAGGCGGCGCGACGGAGACCGCGCTCGACGAGCCAATCGTGCAGGCGAGCCTCGCGGCATGCCGGGCGCATGGCACAAGCAATCCCGGCCCCTTCGGCTTCCAGGGCGCCTGCGACCTCGTCCATTTCAGCGGCATCGGCGCCAAGGGCATCGTTATCGGGCCCGGTGCACTCGCCATGGCGCACAAGCCTGACGAGTTCGTGCCGGTCGACGAGCTGGTGGCCGCGAGCCTGATCTATCGTGACGTCGCGCTGGCCATGCTGCGTCCGGGCGGCTGAGTGATGCGCGTCTCCCTGCACACGGCCGAGCTGCACTATCGTAGCGGCCTCGTCCTGCACACCGCCTCCTCGGGCAGCGTGCCGCATCTCGCCGAGCTCTATCTGCGCCTCGATGATGGAGAGCGGATCGGGATCGGTGAGGTGCGGACTAACATCGGCTATCTCAATGGGTTCGCATCCGAAGACGTGGTCGCCGATGCGATCTCTGCGGCCGGCGCGCTCGATTGGTCGCGCGGACCGATCGAGCTTTTGAACTCTATTCCGGATTGGGTCGAGCGCTGGACCGCGCCCGTGCGCATGCTGCTCGATTGCGCGCTGCACGATCTAGTGGATTGATGCTGACATAAGAATCCTTTTTGGGATTCCCGTGGCTTTGTGGGCGTGCGAGTCTGCGGGATGCGCACAGGTATCACCGTCCATCTGAACCCGACTGATCGTCAGCGCCTGCTGGCGATCGTAGACAACCGCAACAGCCCCCAGAAGCATGTCTGGCGCGCCAGGATCATCTTGGGCACGGCCGAGGGGCTGGGCACAGCGATGATCATGCGCACTGCCAAGGTCAGCAAGACCGCCGTCTGGCGTTGGCAAGAACGGTTCATGGACGAGGGTGTCGATGGCCTGCTGCGCGACAAGACCCGCCCCGCGCGGATCCCCAAATTGACCGACGAAGTGGCCGTGCGGATCGTGGCCCTGACCCTTGGCGAACCGCCGGGCGAGACGACCCACTGGACCGGTCGCGTGATGGCCAAGGTGGCGGGCGTCAGCCTGACTTCGGTTCAGCGCATCTGGCGGACCCATGGCCTGGCGCCGCACCGTATCCGCACCTTCAAGCTTTCCAATGATCCGAAGTTCGCCGCCAAGGTCCGCGACATCGCCGGTCTCTATGTCGATCCGCCCGCCCATGCGGTCGTCCTCAGCATCGACGAGAAGTCCCAGATCCAGGCCCTGGATCGCACCCAGCCGGGTCTGCCTCTGAAGAAGGGCCGGGCCGGAACCATGACCCATGACTATAAGCGCCATGGCACGACCACCCTGTTCGCCGCTTTCGATGTGCTGGACGGCAAGGTCACCGGACGCTGCATGCAACGTCACCGGCATCAGGAATTCATCCGCTTCCTCAACACCGTCGAGCGCCAGGTCCCGGCCGGCAAGACCGTCCACGCCATCCTCGACAACTACGCCACCCACAAACACCCCAAGGTGATCGAATGGCTGGCACGTCATCGGCGATGGACCTTCCATTTCACACCGACCTCCGCCAGCTGGCTCAACGCCGTCGAAGGCTTCTTCGCCATCCTCAGCAAGCGGCGCCTGAAGCGCGGCGTCTTCAAGGGCGTCGTTGATCTGCAAGCCGCCATCAATCGCTTCATCGTCGATCACAACAATGACCCCAAGCCCTTCAGCTGGACCGCCGACCCCGACAAAATCATCGCCGCAGCGAACCGTGGGCACCAAGTGTTGGATTCAATCCACTAGCGGCCCGCGACGCAGCCGTGCCGCTCGCGGCCTGGCTCGGCGGCGCGAAGACCGAAAGGACCATCTCCTCGACCAACCAGACCTTGTTCTGGTCGTCCCACGAGAACTTCCTCGCACAAGCGCAAATCTATGTGGCGCGCGGCTTCCGCGACCTGAAGGTGCGCGTCGGCGTTGGCGACATCTCCGAGGACCTGCGCAGGATCGCGGCATTGCGCGAGCGCTTCGGCGACACGGTGAAGATCGCGGCCGACGCCAACGGACAATGGAGTGAGGCCGAGGCGCTGAACAATCTGCGCAGTCTCGCCGAATTCGGCCTCGCCTATGTCGAGCAGCCGGTCCCGCCCGGAGATTGGGGCACGATCGAGCATCTCGCCGCGGCGAGCCCGATGCCCATCATGCTCGACGAGAGCATCGCCTCGATGGCCGATGTCGAACGCGTCTGCGCCTTCGACGGCCAGGTGGTGGCACATCTGAAGCTCGTGAAGCTCGGCGGGATCGCCCCGGTGATGTCCGCGGCTCGCCGGCTCCAGGACGCAGGCGTGCGCTTCATGATCGGGCAGATGAACGAGGGAGCGGCCGCGACCGCAGCCGCACTCCATGCCGCCTGCGCGGCCCGGCCCGCCTTCGCCGAACTCTATGGCGCGGACGGCCTCGCGGACGATCCCGTGCAGGGAGTGAGCTATCGCGCAGGGACCGTGCAGATCGACGAAGGACCGGGGCTTGGCGTCACCTTCGATTCGACGAGAGCGCATCTCATCTGGGAGAATTGACATGCAAGGCCAGAGCCAAGGCCGTATCGCCGTGCGCCAGGGGAGCGAATCCGTTTTTCCGAAGGCGGAATATGACGGGCGGATCGCCCAGGCCCGCGTACTTCTGGGCAAGGCCGGGATCGACGTGATGGTCGTGACGGGGCCGGAGAACATCTTCTACCTGACCGGGCAGCAGACCCCGGGCTACTACACCTTCCAGGCACTGGTGCTTCCCGTCGATGGCGATCCGGTCTTCGTCATCCGCCAGCTCGAATATTTCAACTTCATCGCCAACACATACGTCCCAGACGTCGAGGTCTATCAGGACGGCGACGAACCGGTGAATTTCCTCGTCGACGTGATCCAGAAGCGCGGCCTCTCGTGCAAGCGCGTGGCGATCGACAAGCGCGGCTGGTTCCTGCCAATCGTGGTTTACGAGGCTCTGCAAGGCAAGCTCGGCACAATCCATGACGGGGCTCGGCTGATCGAAGAGCTGCGTGCAGTGAAATCGCCCGCCGAGATCGAGAAGATCACGAAGGCCGCAACCTATGTCGATGCCGGCCTTGAAGCCGGCCTCGCCGCTGTCAAGGTCGGAGCAAGCGAGAACGACCTCGTCGCCGCCATGATGCAGGCGGCGATCGCAGCCGGCTCCGAATATATGGGCATGGAGCCTCTCGTCTCGGTCGGCGCGCGCACCGGCGTCCCGCACGGCACATGGCGCCGCCGCCGCATCGAAGCCGACGAGCCGGCCTTCCTCGAAATGGCCGCCTGCCATGATCGTTATCACGCCGCGCTCATGCGCTCGGCCTGGATCGGCGCGATGCCGGCGCAGGCAGCCGACATGGAGCAGGCGTGCCAGGACGCGCTCCAGGCGGCGCTCGACGCCGTCCGCCCGGGCGCCGCCTGCGAGGCGCCCCATCTCGCCTGCCAGAAGGTGATCGACCGGGCGGGCTACTCCGAAAACTTCAAGAAACGCACCGGGTATTCGATCGGCATCTCCTTCGCGCCCGATTGGGGCGAAGGCTCGATCGTGAGTCTCTATACCGGCGTCACCGCCGAGCTTCGGCCAGGCATGACCTTCCACATACCCCCGGCGCTGCGGATCTACGGGCAATTCACGGTCGGCGTCAGCGAAACCGTGGTGGTCACCGAGACAGGATGTCGCGTCCTCGGTTCGACCGCCCGGCCACTGTTGCGCATCGCGGGCTGAACCCCCTCACCAAAAAGGACAACGGCAATGAAAGACATCACCGAGGCGCAAGCAAGCCTACGCGGCATCTTCAATATTGCAGTCACGCCATTCAATGCCGACGGCTCTTTCCACTATGCCGGGCTTGCCCGCAACATCGAACGCGTGCTGGGACTTGGCTTCGACGGCATCCTGATCGGGGGGACCTATGGCGAATTCCCGGCCATGTCGACGGAAGAGCGAGCGGAACTGTTCAGGAAGGTGATGGGCGTCGTCGGCGACCGGGCCCCGGTGATGCTCTGCAGCGCCGGCTCGGACGCGCGCGAGGTGCGCGATCTTACTAAGCTCGCCGGCGATCTAGGCGGGCTACCCATGGTGACGCCGCCCTTCGTGTCGGAGGTCACCGACGACCAGATCGTTGCCTTCTTTCGCGATATGGCCCCCCTCTCGCGAACCGGCATCTTGATCTACAACGCGCCCGGGATCGGCATTACGCTCGCGCCCGCGACGCTTGAGCGGCTCGCCGGTATTGAAGGCGTCGTTGGTCTCAAGCAGGGCGACTTGTCACCGACGGCGATCGACCAGATCGCGAACAGTCTCGCGGGCCGTATTCGCTTGTTTTGCGCATCCGACCTCGCCTTTCTCGGCCCGATGATGGCTGGCTTCGACGGGATCAGCTCCACCAATAGCTGCGCCCTGCCTGAACTGATCCTGTCCGCCTATCGCGCAATCGAGCGAGGCGACGCCGCGACCGCCCGCGACCTGCATCGCCTTTGGTATCCGTTGCGGGCGCTCGCGCGCAGCTATGGCCAGCCGCAGACGACGAAGGCCGCGATGAACCTGCGAGGCTTCGATGGCGGTTCTGTCCGGCTGCCCCTGCGCGATCTCGGCGAGATGGAGAAGGCCCGCATTGCGCAGGTCCTCGACACGCTATCTCTGAACAGGTACTCCGGAGTGGAAATCGCGGCCTGAGGCGCGCCAGCCATGACGATCACCTTCGTCGAGCATGACACGGCGGAACCAGCCCTCTACGGTGCCATGGCGGCGGTGCTGGCGAGGGCTCGTGGCGCAGAGTTCGCACATCTTCCAGCCATGTTCGATACGAGGCTCAAGGCCGATGCCGTGCAGCATGTTGCGGCGATCGGTGCGCTCGTGCCAAGCGGTCTGGTGTGGTTCGAGCGGCTCACCGGTAGGGAGGTCGGCCGCGAAGCCGCGCTCGACGAATTGCTGCTACGGGCGCAAAGCTGCGATCTCGTCGTGCCTTGGCACAGGCCATTGGCAGCTGACGGGCAGGCGCTCGCCCACCTCGTCGATCGAACTGCCGCCGCGGGGATCACCGTCGAGCACTTCGTGGTAACAGACGAGGCTGACGGGTGGCGCATTCGCTCGCGGGAGGGCTCGGTCCCAACCGAGGCCCGGGGTCCTTGGCGGCGTGACCGCTTCGGAAGGCTCAAGGCGACAGCATCGGATAAGGGTGCCTCGCGACCGGAGCTGCCACTGCGCATCGGCCTCGTCGGAGCTGAGAGCGATCATCGCTGGGTATTTCCCGCCGCGCTTGCGGCCCTGGGTGATGCCAGCGACGCCGAAGGCTCCTCCACCGATGTCCTGTTCATCGCTCCAATCGGTCTGAGCCATCAGGATGTCGACGATATACTCGCCGAGACCGACGGCCTGCTCTTGCCCGGCGGATCGGACATGGCCAACGTGCCGGGCCAGATCCTGATGGCCGAGGGGGCCTTGCGCTCCCGAACGCCGACGATCGGCCTGTGCCTCGGCATGCAGACGATGACGACCGCGATTATACGGAAGGCGCTCGGATCAAGCCGCGCGAATCTCGCCGAGGCCGATCCGTCGGCGCCAATCAAGACGTTCGTCCCTTTGTTTGAGGAGGGTTCCCTGCCGGCGCATCGCCTGGGCGAGCAGAGGATCACAGTCGCTTCGGGCTCCCGGCTGCACTATATTCTCGGCCGCGAGGCGAGCATTCGCTGTAATCATCGCTTCCGCCTGAACCCCGAACTCCGCCTGATTTTGGAAAACGCCGGCCTTCGCATCTCGGCTCATGATGGCAGTGGGCGTATCGCCGAAGCGATCGAGCTCACCGGCCACCCGTTCTATCTCGGCATGCAGGGACATCCGGAACTCTCCTCTCGCTCAGGCGCACCGCATCCGCTCATCCGAGCCTTTCTTCAGGCGTGCCGGTCACATGCAGCCGTGCGATCGCGCGAGCTGTGAGCTCGAACCCGAGCGGCACGGCGGCAAGATGCGCTTGCGCGGCTCACCGGCGGACCCAAGAATGGGGGCCTCGGTGCCATCTACACCGAGAACGTCTCCGGCCGGCGACGCACGAGCGGGAGACAATCCCAGGCGCAGGCCGTAGATGGCCGGCGGCCAAAGCTCGTGCCCTATTACGATGTCCTTCGCCGCCGCGTCGTCGCCGCGTCCGATGCAATTCCGGCCGAACGGCCGAACTCCAGACCTGGGCGCTGAGCGATCTTCGGGCATCAACAGGCGCCCAACGCACGGAACAATGTCCCGATTGCCTGATGCAAACTCTCGAAACGCGGGGGTGAATCCAAGGACATCGGCCGCTCTCAAGGGCCATCAGCACAAGCTATAAGCGACGACAGGTTGTTTTGTTCTCTCGAACCGGGCTGCAATTATTCACTTATAAGATCTCATATTATTGCATTTTCTACGTTAGTCCAGGGGTTTAGTCTCGTAAGCGACTGGGAGTAAACTCGGCCGCGGCTCGCGACGGCGTGTTTGCTCATGCGCCGCCGCGAGCCTGGACCAAGACGCAGCTCCGTCCCAGTCAGATCATCCAAGCACGATTCACGCCGCACTGCAGCATGATGAGAATGAAATCTTTGACTATCATACAGTCGCAATCGGAATAGTTGCGAGGAACCGAATTCCGCTGGCTGCGTTCAGCCTTCAGAATGGATCTCGCGCGAGATGGCTAGCCAAGCCTTAGCGGCATGGGACAGATAGGCGCCGCGTCGCCAGATCATCGCGATGTGCCACTCGGTCTGCGATTCGACGAGCAGGGTTCGGCGAACGGACGGATGACTGCGTTGTTCGGCGATCATCCGCGGAAGAAAGGCGATGCCCAAGCCGGCCGCCACGAGCTCGACGATGAAGTCGATCTGGCTGCTTCGCGCCGTGACGGCAGGCTCGAAGCCTCGCCGTCGGCAGGCGTCAAGGATGACCCGGTTCAGGGCGAAGCCCGTCTCAAACAGGATGAAGGGCAGATCCTTCAAGTTTGCGAGATTGATGGATGTCTTGCGCGCAAGCACATGATCGGCTGGTAGGAGCGCCATCAACGGCTCGGTTCGAACGTCCTGCCATTCAAATTCGTCCGAGACTGGAAGCAGCGAGGCCGCGATGTCGATCTCGCCGGACTGCAGAATCTCCTCCAATCGACCACTGCCATGTTCGACGAGACGGATATCGATGCCGGGATAGCGGTTGCGATAGATCGCAAACAAGGGCGCGAACAAGATGCTGCTGCCGACCGGTGGCAAGCCCAGCCGCAACGTGCCTCGCTTGAGACCCCTCAGTTCATCAAGCTCTGCCACAAGGTCGTCCCGCTCGGCCAACATCTTGAGAGCGCGGCGATAGACGACTTCGCCGGCGACGGTCAGCATGCTGCGGTGACCGATGCGATCGAGCAGCGGTACGCCGATCTCATCTTCGAGATGTTTGACGGCCTTGCTCACGGTCGACTGCGTTGCGAACACGGTCTTGGCGGCTTGGGAAAAGCCACCTTGCCGGACGACCTCGACGAAGGCGCGGAGCGTTCTCAGTTCCATTAAAATTCCATATCAGAATAGGTTCAAGTCAATCAATTCATTTTGATCATGCAGCGGTGCGACATACTTTATCGACGGAGACATACCGATGCCCTCACACGCTGTCCTTGCCCGCTTTCGCCGTGGCCTCCATTGCAGCCGCCTCGCTCAGATCGCTCTCTTGTTCGGATTCTGGTTGGCGGGCGAGGCCGTCGTCCGCGTTGCCGGCCTGCCCATTCCCGGCGGCATCGTCGGGATGCTGATCGTCCTCGCGCTGCTATCAAGCCGGCGGGTGAGCCAATTCAGCATACGTCGCGGCGCTGACTGGTTCCTGGCAGACATGCTCCTCTTCTTCGTGCCAGCCGTTCTGGCAGTGCTCGGTCACAGTGAATTCCTCGGTCTGCTCGGTCTGAAGGTCCTCGCCGTCATTCTCATCGGTACACTCACGGTCATGATCGTTACGGCGTTCACCGTAGACATCTGCTACCGCTGGAGATCCGGCCATGGCTCGGCTCATCCCGTTCTGGAATGACCCGGTCGTGCAGGCGATCTTCTGGTCCGCAGCGACGATCGGATTCTATCTGGCCGCCAAGGCTCTTTATCGTCAGTGGCCACGCTGGTGGTTGACGCCCCTCGCGGTGACACCCGCGCTCCTGATCATCCTGATCCTGTCTCTGCACACCAGCTATCCTGACTATATCCGCGGAACGCACTGGCTAGTGGCCCTGCTCGGTCCGGCCACAGTCGCCTTCGCCATCCCGATCTACGAGCAGCGCGACCTCATCCGCCGCGATTGGCCGGTGCTTCTCATCGGTGTCGTGGTCGGCAGCGCGACCGCCATGATCTCCGCCTGGGCCATGGCAAGTGTCCTCGGTCTGAATGGGACGCTGCGGCTGAGTCTGTTGCCGCGCTCGATGAGCACACCCTTCGCCATGGTGGTCTCCGATGATATCGGCGGAGTTCCCGATCTAACGGCAGTTTTCCTGGTTCTGACCGGCGTAATTGGTGCAGCGTTCGGCGAAATCATATTGGCCCGGCTTCCAGTCCGTTCCACACTCGCTCGCGGCTCTCTCCTGGGTCTTGGAGCGCATGGCGCCGGAACCGCCAAGGCGCACGAAATCGGCCGCGAGGAAGGCTCCATCGCTGGCCTCGTAATGGTGCTTACGGGGCTGCTCAACGTTTTCATAGGGCCCGTGCTGGCCCACTACCTGCGGTGAACCTGAAAGCGACGCCAACACAATGAGGGCCAATCGACCGCGATTGAAACGAGGAGAAATACGATGCGTATTCAACCCGTCTTCCTCTTTGATCTCGACGGCACCCTTGTCGACAGCGTGTACCAGCACGTCCTTGCCTGGAAGGCGGCGCTCGACACAGAGGGCATCGAGCTGTCGGTCTGGCGCATCCATCGCAAGATCGGCATGAGCGGAGGTTTGTTCACCAATCAACTCCTTCGAGAGACCGGGCTCGAGATCAGCGCCGAACTGGTGGATCGGCTGCGCCAGGGCCATGCCACCGCCTACCGGCGGCATGCGGACCAGATCCGACGGCTTTGTCACGGGAAACCCAATCGGCTTGCAGAGACACGCCAGGACGGTTCTCGCTCATGCCGCTGTAGCCGTTCTCCAGGTGTCAAATGCCTCGCTCCTGAGGATGCGGAGCGTGTTACGGGATGTCAGGTGACGCTGGGTGTTGAAGGTGTTGTGGACGGCGGCATGAATAGACAGGAAGCGCTGCGCTGAGCCGGGCGACTTGAACCTTTGCATCTTGAACTCGCGTCGCCGCGACGGCTGGTGCGAATTCTCGGTGCGGTTGTTTCTGCGTAGCCCTTGCTCATGGCGAGCGGAGAGCCCGAGCTCCGACTTGGCAGCACCATATGATCTCAGCTTGTCGGTCACGAGCACCTCGGGCACGAAGCCTTGCTTTCTCAGCAGTTTGCGCATGAGCCTAATGGCTGCGGCCTTGTTGCGTCGTCGTTGCACGAGCAGGTCGAGAACCTCGCCCTCGCTGTCCACCGCTCGCCAGAGCCAGAACTGCTTGCCGCTGACCATCACGGCCATCTCGTCGAAATGCCATTGCGAGGTCGGGCGGGAGCGACGGCGACGAAGCTCTCGGGCAAAAAGCGGTCCGAACTTCAGCACCCAGCGCCTTATCGTCTCGTAGGAAATGTCGAGACCGCGCTCTGCGAGGAGTTCCTCAACGTCGCGATAGCTCAGCGTGAACCGGATATACAACCACACTGCGTGCCGGATGATAGCCGGAGGAAATTGGTGACGAGCGAACGAGATGGTTGGCATTTGCCATCATAATCGAGCCTCAGCCCAGCGCGCCAGCGTTCTCGTGACATTGCCCCTGACAGTGTGGCAAGGTGGAACAGCCTGCTCCTCTGCTCCGTGAGAGCCAGGAGCATGAGCCGCGCAGGCGACCTACGAGCAGCCCTCCAGCTCGGCGGATCGGCTCGGAAGCTCGTAGGGAAGGGCTGTGGCCCCAGTTCGGTCCGCGGTGCCCGCCATTCATTGGACGAGACACCACAGTGTCGAATGCCTTCACGTCTGGTCGCAGAAGCGCTCGATGGGAGCCGCTGCGTCGGCGCGCGGCGTGCAATAGACGTCGCAGATGGCGGCCGCCACGTAACCGGCGGCGGTCGCGAAGGCGCGCCCGTCGCGGTCCATGTGCCCCGTCGTCGGATCGAGGCCTTCGGTGACGATGCCGCCGTCCCAGGTCGAATAGGTCAGGATTCTCAGGGCCTTCTCGCGGCAGCCTTCGAGCCGGAGATGATCCGCCAGCACCCAGGACGTGGTGAACGGCAGGCGGTAAGATCCGGGAAGGCCGTAAGGCGCGCCGTGGTGACCGAAAGCGTAGGCTGACGACTGCAGCCATGCCGAAGTCTCCGCGAAGACCGGGTCGTCCTCGGCGACGAACCCGAGCGCCGGTAACTTGAAGAGCGAAACTGGGGGAATGTCCTCGACGAGATAGTCCGTCTCGCCGTCCCACCCAGCTGCGAAAATGTGCTTCCCGGCCTTCTCGACCACCAGATGCGCTAGGATCGCCCGTCTCAGGCGATCGGCCTCGGCGGTGAGCCGGGCTGCCTCGTCCCCTCGACCGAGCGCAGCGTTGAGGGACGCGAGGTCGCCGAGAGCCTTCCAGATCATGACATTGGCATTGGTGAGGAAGGGATGACGGCGATATTCGTCCTGGGCGTCCTGCCAGGACGTATAGAGGCCGGTCTTCTCGTCGCGCACCCGGGCGATCGTCGCCGTCAGATGGTCGATGGCGACGGCTTGCGCTTCGACGAAGGCGCAATCCCCCGTCGCCCGGAGATAGTCTGCGAGCGCGATCACCGGTGCAGCGGCCTCGTCGAGCTGAAAGCCGTCCTCGAGCACGACGCCGTTGATGAAACGGCTGTGGATGCCGGTGTTGCGCAGCTGTGGCCCGAGCGCATGGGCGAGCGCCTCACGTGCCATCTCGGGGTCGAAGCGCAGCAGCGCCGGAAAACTCCACAACATGGAATCCCGGTCCCAGTAGGCCGCCGAGACATAGTAGCGCGGGCTGCGCGACGTCACGCCTACCATCTCCTCGGTGTCGATGGTCCGCCCCCAGGCGTAGAAGCGGGTGAACATCGCATTGCGGTTCATCAGGAGATCGAGGTCGTCCCTTCCGGTGGAGCGCGCGCTCTCCATCAGCCGGGCTGCGGTCTTCCGGATCACACCGGAAGCGCCCAGCCGGTCGATTCGCTCGGCGAGGGCCTTGGCATTGTGCGGAGCGCTCATCTCTTCCAGGCCGGGCGAGAGGATGATGTCGGCTTCGGCCGTGCCGCCGGGCGCGATCTCGGCCACGGAACCGCGCAGACCCGCTGTCTGCACCTCCAACGCCCCGCCGAGCTCAGCCTGCATGCCGCGATGGACGACCGACCAGGCGAACTTGGTATCGTCGGTCCGGTAGGCGAACGTCGTCGCATCGTCGACCCACAGGCCGGGCGCGACCCGGCGCGTGCCCGTCAGTTCGACCGGATAGTAGGTGACCCGATCCAGCGCCCCCCAGGCGACCTCGGCTCCGAACTGGACGCGGGCGCTGCCGGAACACCGGTTGGAAACCTTCATGTGCAGGAAGGCCCCGCGCGAGCCGAGCGGCGCGCAATAGGTGAGCTCGATCTCCAGTCCGTCGATCGTCGCCCACGCCACCGGGATCCAGAAGGCGAGCACCGACCACGCGAGGCCGGTGAGCCGCACCTCGCGGTCGTCGACGGTGACGACCGGCCGGACGACCGGCCGGCCTTGCGGGCCGCGCGCCTGCAACAATCCGCGATAGCCCTTCGACAGGACGTTGAAGCTCATCATGGAGCCGTCGGACGCGCGGATGTCGGGCATGGACAGCCATTCGTTGCCGGTCGGGACAACGTCGTGCGCGTCGAGCGCCAGAGGCGACAGGGCGATGGGCGCGCCCGCGTCGGCGAGGCCAAACGGGACGAGAAGGGGCGCGGAGGCAGGCGGCATGTTCGTCATGTCGGGGTCGGGCATAGGTTGGGGCCCCCGTTCTGGTGATCCGGCTCAGATACTGGTCGGGTCTTCGCAACGAGTCGCTCATTGCGACCGATCAGGCAGAGCCCTCGTAGCTACTCGCCACGGCAGACTGTCCATCCTCCGGCTGCTCCCGGCAAGTCGGATTTTGCTCCGACCCGAAGCCTCTCGGTGACTCTCGCGATCGTCGCCCTCATAGGAACGCCATACCCCCCTCGGAAACTGAGCGGGTTCGGTTCCGAGAAATCAGGTTCCCAAGCGGTTTTGTTGCAACGGCTGAATTGAGACGCAGGTGGCTGTTAGCGGCGGATCAGGCGGCGAAGATTTCGAATTGCTCAGCCAGTGATGGGTTCGGATTGAAGGCGTACCGCGCCTGTCGCTTGCGCATCATGTGGACCATCTCGATGCCGGCGAGAATGATGGCTGCTGTGGCGGTCGACTTGAAGCCCAGCATCGGCCGCACGCGACGTTTGATGCGCCGATGATCCTGCTCAAGGCGATTGTTGAGATACTGGCTCCGGCGAATCCGGATCGGCTTCAGCCGGCGCCCGGAGCGATCCTGCAAGCGATCTGTCGCGTCGCAGGAGGCGAGCGCCTCCCGGTTAGTCTGGCTGCCGTCAATGACGACGCGATCGGGTCGGCCATGCCGGTCAAGCGCCTTCCTGAAGAAGCGCTTGGCGGCCGGCAAATCCCGTTGCTCGCTGAACCAGAACTCGACGGTGTCACCGACACTGTCGATCGCGCGGTAGAGATACATCCAGACACCGCGGACCTTGATGTAGGTTTCGTCGACATGCCATTTGCCGGTGAGGCTGCGCTTGCGCCGATTGAAGCGCTCCTCCAGCAAGGGCGAGAAACGGACCGTCCAGCGATGGATGGTGGTGTGATCGACCGCGATGCCGCGCTCGGCCATCATCTCCTCGAGATCACGCAGGCTCAGATTGTAGGCCAGGTACCACCGCACGCACAGTAGGATCACGGATCGGTCGAACTGGCGTCCCTTGAACATCGAATCCCCCGAATTGGACTGAGGCTCCTTGCCACAGCGCCGGTAATCTAGAAGTTTGCGACAGATCCGGTTTGAGAGGGTCTCTTAGCGTTGTCTGGCTGACAGATGTCGCGACGTCCTCTCATGGCGACGCACATCGAGATCAAGCGCTGGATTTCAGGCTCGCCGAACTTGTTCAGAGGGATTCCTAGCAGCGACATGTGAGGGATCAGGGGCTGCGGTTGCCAGGCGACCGCGCGGATTCAACATCGACAAGGCTTTTGGAATATGATCCGTGCCACTACCTGAACCTGACGGAACCCATGTCGCAGTCCGCACACTCGATCATCGATGCCCGGCGCCACCAGATGTTTCCTTCGCTGACACCCGCGGAGATCGATCGGCTGCGAAAGTTCGGTGAAATCAGATCCTTCTCGGCCGGCGAGCGCATCCTGGCGACCGGCGAAATCGCGCCGGGCGCATTCGCCATCCTGACCGGCGAAGTCGATGTCGCACAGAGTGCTGGCATGGGGCACGCGCAGCCCATCGTGACGCATGGTCCGGGATCGTTTATGGGAGAGCTCGCCCAGCTATCCGGCAGTCCATCCCTGGTGGACGCCTATGCCAAGGGCGCGGTCGTGGCGCTCGCTATTCCGTCGCATCAGCTGCGTGGTCTTCTGGTGGAAGAGGCAGAGCTCGGCGAGCGTATCATGCGCGCCTTGATTCTGCGCCGTGTCGGTCTTCTCGAGACAGGCGCGGGCGGTCCGGTGATCGTCGGCGACGCCGATAACGGCGATGTTCTGCGCCTCGAGGGATTCCTGGCCCGTAACGGGCATCCTCATCTGCGGTTCGACCCGAAAATCGACCCCTGTGCGAAAACGCTCATCGAGCGCTTCCACATCGATGCTCGCGAATTGCCGATCGTCGTCTGCCCCAATGGACAGGTGTTGCGCAATCCAACGGACGTCATTCTGGCCCGTTGCATCGGCCTGGTCAAAGCGATCGACCCAGGCAAGACGTATGACGTGGTGATCGTGGGTGCGGGCCCGGCGGGGCTGGCAGCTTCCGTATACGCGGCCTCCGAGGGCTTGTCGGTGCTGGTCCTGGATTGTCGCGCTTTCGGCGGCCAGGCCGGCGCCTCGGCGCGTATCGAGAACTATTTGGGCTTTCCGACCGGCATCACCGGCATCGCGCTGATGGCACGAGCCCATAACCAGGCACTGAAATTCGGAGCCGAAATGGCGATCCCGGACGAAGTCGCCGAGATGCGCAGCGAAGCCGGACCGAACCGGGCGCGACTGCGTCTCACTCTCACCAACAAGGAACGCGTGCGGGCCCGCGCCGCGATCATTGCCAGCGGAGCACGCTATCGCCGACTCGATGTCGCGAACTTGGCATCATTCGAGGGATCCTGCGTCCACTATTGGGCTTCACCGCTCGAGGGACGGCTCTGCGACGGGCAAGAGGTGGCGCTGGTCGGCGCGGGCAATTCCGCAGGCCAGGCGGCTGTCTATTTGTCCAGCCAGGTCGCCAAGGTCCGCCTCATCGTTCGCGGAGCGAGCCTGCAGGCAAGCATGTCCCGCTACTTGGTCGAACGCATTGCTGCGACCCCGAATATCGAGATCCTGACCGAGATGACGGTGACGGGGCTCGAAGGGCAAGGCGGAATTCTGGAGGCGATCCGCTGCCGTTCGCACCGGTCTGGTGAAGAGACGACATGCCCGGTCCGCCATCTTTTCTTGTTCATTGGCGCGGAGCCCAATACAGGTTGGCTCTCGCAGTCCGGCGTGATGCTCGATGACAAGGGCTTTGTGCGCACCGGCGCCGAGCTCGCGACCGCGGGCAAGCTGCTCGAAACCAGCTTGCCTGGCGTATTCGCGATCGGGGATGTGCGCTCCGGCTCGGTCAAGCGGGTGGCCGCGGCTGTCGGAGAGGGCGCGCAAGTCGTCGCCGCGCTTCACGCCTTTCTTGCGGGCGCCGACACCGGAAACGTCACAAGCACCCGCCAACGGAGCCACTGATGGCCGCCCACTGTACCCACATCGACGGCATTCGCGATGTGACGCCGAGCGCGCTCGGCTGTGACGAATGTCTGAAGATCGGCTCGGAATGGGTGCATCTGCGCCTGTGCCGCAGCTGCGGTCATGTCGGCTGTTGCGACAGCTCGCCCAACCGACATGCCACGAAGCACTTTCGCAAGGCACGCCATCCGATCATCGAAGGCTATGACCCGCCCGAAGGCTGGGGGTGGTGCTACCTCGATGAGGCGATGCTCGATCTGAGCGATCGCGCCACGCCCCACAACGGTCCCATCCCTCGCTATTATTGAGACGGTCTCAAGCGCGGTTTAGCGCACAAACCTTGAGGCGCCCCCAGCTTTGCCAGGCGGCTGATGCTGCCGGTGAGCAACGACACGCTTCTGCGTGTTGTCCGCCGACGCGCCCGAGCCCGAACCGAGCCCTTGAACGTCATCGGCATCGACGACTGGGCGCTCCGGAGGAACCATCGTTACGGCAGCATCGTCTGCGATTTGGAACGACGACGGATCGTGACGCTTCTGCCCGATCGAGAGGCTGCGACAGTCGAGGCCTGGCTTGCAGTCAGGCTGAATGCGGTTGGGCGCCGGCCAGCATCTTCCGGCTTCAATCCGCCATCAGGGCTGTCGCCCGCAGCGCCCGGTCGAGAGCGCCCAGCTCATCTTCCGACAGTGGAGAGAGTGGCGGCATCACCGTGCGCCAGGCGGGCTCCTCCGTCAGCAAGGCCAACGACGCCTTCACGGCGGCGACGAGCGGAAACTGCGCGATCGCGGCGCGGATCTCGACTGCGCCGGCGAGCCCTTCGCGCGCGACCGCTGCCGAGCCACTCCAGGCGCGCTGGGCGAAGGGGCCAGTGACGTTCGCCGTCGCCGATATGCAGCCGGCAAAGCCGAGCTCCCTGGCACGGCCGAGCGAAGCCTCTGCGCTCGGAAAGACGGCGAAGCCCTCGAGGCGCCGCACCAGGGCCGCCGAGTATTCAAGGTCCCCGGAGCTGTCCTTGAGGCCGAGCACGACATCGGCATGCGCCTCGCGCAGCCGCGCCACGACATCGATGCTGTAGGGAACACCCGAGTTCTGCGGGAAGTGATAGAGGTAAAGCGGCAGCCCATCCCGACCGACCCGCTCGACTACTGCCTCCACATAGGCGACAAGGCCGTCCGCGTCGATACCTTTGTAGTAGAAGGGCGGCAGAAGCAGCGCGCCGGCAAAGCCAAGGGCCTTGGCCTCCGCGGTCAGGCGCACGGCGTCCGCCAGGGCCGCGGCTCCCGTCCCGACCATGAAACACTCGAGCGGCAGGCCTGAGCCTGCGATCGCCTGCATGGCATCGATGCGCGCCGCGACCGAAAAGGAGGTCGCTTCGCCGGTCGTGCCCAGGAGATTGATGCCGTCGCAGCCGCCATCCGCGAGAAGCCAGCGACAATGGCCGATGAGGCGTTCGAGATCGATCGAACGATCTTCCTTGAGTGGGGTCGCGACCGCAGCGATGACGCCCTGAAGCTTTCCCATCTTCACTTTCCAAGGTGCTGTGACGTTTTGGCCCAGACAGAAGCGACTGGCCGCTCGATTCAAGCACGACATGCTTTCGCTTCAGTCATCTCCGGGTCGCTCGCACGGCCCCATCCGCGATACGTCCGGAGAGGATCATATTATGCGCGACACCGCTTCTGCCCGCAATATTGTGGGTGCGTTGCGGCCCTGCTCCATGTGATGAATTTGGCAGGCCTCGACGGGGAAATCGTGAGGCCTCCTATGCTAACCGTTCAGATTCTCAATTGGCTGACTGGCGTTGCCGATGGGCCAATGGCGATCGGCTGCCCTCGTTTTTAATGGCGCGCTGAAGCTCGCGGGAAAGCAGCGCGGAGGAGAAGGACCCTGTGAGGCCGCCGCGCTCGAAACAGGCGGCGCTCGATGTGGATCGGCACGGGGTCACGGCCCGGATCGGCGTGGGGGTCACTGGAGTTCCTGCCAGCAGAAACGATGGCTTGGCGGGGTCACGCGGGCGCCGATGAGGGTCATATTTCGACCAGCATTCACACCAGACTTTTGACGGAAGACGCTTTCTGAAAGCCGATGGCCGGCTTGCACAGCTTCGCGGTCACTGGGACCACAAGGACGCGATCGTCATCACGATCATGCCGGTCGACACCGGCCGCTGAAGCCTGGCGAGCAGGTCCGAAAGCGACCCGAAGCCCGACCTTGCCCGACGTGCCGAACAGCGCGACCTCTTCGGCACATCGGGCAAGGTATGAAAGGCCGCTTATGCCGCGCACTTGGCGGTGGCGCCTCAGATTTCAAGGGCCGGAATTTCACCCTTTTGGCAATCAGGCGCAGGCTCCAAACCACTGCGAGGTGTTGGCGTTAAGAGCGTTGGTGGCGGCCTATCGTGCATGTGACGTTCCGGCTTCGGCCCAACGCGCGTCCGCCAGGAGCTCATCCCAACCGTCAGGCGGATTCCCGTCATCGAGCCGCCGTGAGAAGACGGCATAGGGGTCGCTGCGCGATCCTGCCTTTCGCAGCGTGTTCTCGTCATTCATCCAGGCATAGATGATGATCCGGCTCGCGCTGTCGAACCGGAAGAACAGCCGGAATCGCTGGAGGAACTTGGCGCGGCGCCAATGGCGATGGGCCGGGCCGAGGGTATTGCCGAGCCCGTAGATATGCGCATTCGGATCGCGCGGTATCTCGTCGATAATGAGCGTGCGAATGCGACCCATCAGCTTGGCCTTGGGATGCGAGGCAAACGAGTCGGGCTTATCGGCCGCCAGGCGCGTAACCTCCGCCTCCAGCGGGGCAAAGGCCTCAACAAATGCGCTGGCGCGATAGAGCTTCCAGCCGTGGCGCTCCGCAAACGGATTCGCGGGTGGCGTCACAGGGTCACATCGTCCGGAATCACGTCGTCATCCGAGACCACGACATCCTTGGTCAGGGCTTCGAGCCGGACGAGATCGGCCTCGGTGAACGGCCGGAGGCGCTCGGGATGCTCGCTCATGTCCCGTTCCAGAAAGGAGAGATAGGCCGAAACGACCGGATCGCGCTCGATCGCGTCCTCCAAGTCGGCGCCGATGTTTTCGTCGGCCTCCAAGGTGACGAGCAAGCTCCCAGGGCCGATCACGTGTGCGCGAATCTTGGCCCGCTGCCGAAATTCTGGATGCGCCTTGAACAACGCCTTGTCGAGACGAAGCGCCTCGGAGCGCCCCGTCGTCGTGATCGATCCCTTGAATACTGGATTTGACATAGCGTCACCCTCTTGTGATACGTGAGATAATACGTGCGAAGCCGAAATGCAAGCAGACCGTCGTCGAGCTCGGCCATACGGGGAGGAACAGGCGGAGCGGTCCTCTGCCGCCAGAATCCCGGTATTTTGCCCAGGCTCGTCACTATCGATAAACGCGGGTCATCGGCCGGTGCGCGCGAACTGAGCCGCCCCGGCCAGGAGCGCACCAAGATCCTTCAACAGCTCGCCAAATGTCTGCCAGTCCATCGGTGCGGCCGGCGGCTGGCGTGATTGCTGGCGAACGCGCCAAACCTGCGTGATCCAATCGGTCGCGTCGTGAGCTTGCCCTGGCACCCGACTCTTCGGCGGCAGCCTCGTCTTCCGTAATCGGCAGCTCCTCGACCGCTTCTGCCCGACAGTGCCGGGCTACGGGTTGCGCGCTCGGTCGCGGCGGCTGAGCTGATCGATTGCGACGGCGAGGAGCAGCACGACGCCGCGCGCCGTGTCCTGATAGAAAGTCGGCACGTTCATCAGGCTCATGCCGTTGTTGAGACTGCCCATCAGAAGCGCGCCGAGAAGGGCGCCCAGCACGCGGCCGCGACCTCCCGAAAGGGAGGTGCCGCCGATAATGGCGGCCGCGATCGCGTCGAGCTCGAGAAAAAGCCCTGCGCTGCCGCCGACGGCGCCGCTTACCCGAGCCGTCAACGCGACCCCGGTGATCCCGTAAGCGAACCCGGCGATAACAAAATTCCAGAAGATCGCGCGCTTGAGATTGATGCCGGACAGGCGGGCGGCCTCCGGATTTCCGCCGATGGCGTAAAGCTGGGCGCCGTAGCGCGTGCGGCGCATGACGAACTCTGCCGTGAAAGTCGAAACGGCCACCAGGAGGACGAGGTAGGGGATGCCCTGCCACGACGCTATCCATAGAGCGGCAACGGCCGCGAGCGCCGGCGGGATGAGGACGCGTGCCGCGTCCGCCTCGAAGCTGTTGGAGACGCCGAGCGTCCGTGCACGCCTCAGTTCCGTTAGCCTCAATGCGGCGTAGGCTGCCAAAGCCAGCAGAATCGCGACCGCCGACGGGAGCGGAGGGAGAAAGCCGGTCGCAAGGCCGGTCAGCGACCTCGGCAAAGGCGCAACCGTCGCTCCATTGGTCGCGATCATCGAGATGCCGCGGAAATAGAGCATTCCGGCGAGCGTCACGATGAAGGATGAGACGCCGATGCGCGTCACCCAAAAGCCTTGCCAGGCACCCATCAGGAGCCCACCGCAGATCGCGACGATCACCGCCAAAATGGGGTTCACGTCCTGTTTGATCGTGAGGACCGCGAGAATGACGCCGACTAAGGCGACTGCCGAACCCACCGAGAGATCGAAATTGCGAGTGACGATCAACATCACCGCGCTGATGGCGGCGAGGCTGACGATCGAAGTTTGCAGCGCCAGCAGAACGAGATTGCGCTGCGTGAGGAACGTTCCGCCGGTGGCAAAATAGAAGAACATCCAGACGGCGGCGAGAACGAAAAGCAGCATCGAGTCTCGCAGCGCGGAGACCCGCGCAATGCGCAGCGGGAAGCTTGCAGCGCGAGAAAAGAACGCGTTGGCAGACCATTCCCGTGGTTTGTCGAAGCCTCGTTCAGCCATCCGCGGCGCTCCGCAGAAGCGCCACTTCATTCAGCCCTTTGCCATGGAGCTCGGCGACGGCGCGACCTTGCCGCATGACAATGACCCGGGAACAGACATCAATGAGCTCTTCGATGTCGGTGGAAGCGAGAAGGATGGCCTGGCCGTTGCCGGTGAGATCGGACCAGATGCGCTTGATCTCGCCTCGCGCGCCCACATCGACCCCCCTGGTCGGATCGATGAGGATAAGGATGCGGGCTCGCGCCGCCAACCAACGCGCGATCTGGACCTTCTGCTGGTTCCCGCCGGAAAGCGTGCCCACCTCGGCATCGATCGAGGAAGCCTTGATTTGCAAGCGGCCGACCTGGTCCGCAGCAAGCCGGCGGGACCCAGCGATGTCGAGCACGCCCCAGTGTGCCAGAGCCGCTAGGCTGGCGATCAGGATATTGTCCTTGATCGACTGATCCTGAACGAGGCAGTCTCGGCGGTCTTGCGCCATAAGGCCTATCCCCAACGCCACCGCATCCGCGGGGCTGGCAATGGTCACTATTTCGCCGTCTATGCGAGTCTCGCCGCAGCTGTTGCCGGGCCAGGCTCCGTAGATCGCGAGCGCAGCTTCGATGCACCCGGCGCCGAGCAGCCCGAACAGTCCCACGATTTCGCCGCTGTGGACCTTAAGATCCAGATCGCGAACTCTTGCCCGGCTGTCGTCGCCGGGATCGAAGACTGTCAGGCCGCGCACCTCGAGCGCCACCTCATCGACGGCGCGGCCCTTGGGGCGCAAGCTGTTCGTTTCGACATCGCCGATCATCGCGGCCACCACTTGGGGCCTCGACACGTCCCGTGTGCGGTAATCGCCGCGGATGACACCGTCCCGCAGCACGATGATCCGGTCGGAAATCGCGAACACCTCAGCGAGACGGTGCGACACGAGGATGACGGCGACACCGCGCCCCCTCAAGGCGCGCAAGCGGTCGTAGAGATGGTGCGACTCGCTCTCGGTCAATGCGGTCGTAGGCTCGTCGAGGATCAGAAGACGGGCCTTCTTCGACAGCGCACGGGCGATAATCACGAGCTGCTGCGTCGCCAAATCGAGCTTGGATATCCGCAAGGCCGGATCGACGTCGAGATCGAAATCGTCGAGCGCGGCTCGGGCTCGTGCCAGCCGCGCTGCGACATCGATGAAACCCCATCGCGTCGGCTCGGCGTTGAGACAAATGTTCTCCGCGACGCTGAGCTCGGGGACGACATTGATCTCTTGGGGAACGAGGGCCACCCCTGCCCTTTCGGCTTCGGCGACATTGGCCGGACGGTAGCTCGTATCGGAAAGCCTCATCTCGCCGGAATAGCTGCCTGCCGGGTGAACTCCGGCGAGAATCTGGATCAGGGTCGACTTGCCGGCCCCGTTCTGTCCGAGCAGGGCGACGATCACTCCGGCTTCGATCGAAAGGCTGACCTCGCGAAGGGCGAGGACCCCGGGAAACTGTTTGGTGAGCTTCGAAGCCGAAACAACAGGGGCACCGTTCCATGCGGCGTGCGGTGCCCCTGGGAAAATGCGACATGGTCCATATGGCCGGCTTCGGCAAACCCGGACTATAGCCTAGCCGCAGGTCGGTTTCTTGTCGGGAACGTTCTTGTAGACCTCGTTGATGTTCAACCAGAAGGGATGCTTGCAGACGAAGCTCGCCATATCCTTTTGGCCGACAAGATAGATCGGGGTCTTCACCCAGGGAATCTGACCCGCTCCGTTATCGGCCGTCGTCGTCGCGCCGACATCCTTGCACCCAGCCATTGCGACTGCTGCCTTCGCGCCCGCGATCGCCATTTCGTCGGGGGCAGGCCAGAGGCTGCCGAATTGGCGGCCTTCGACGATCGCCTGTGCCGCGGCAAGCTCCATGTCCTGGCCGGTTACCAGAATGGAGCCGGCCTTGATGCCGGCTGCCTCGATTGCCTGCAGCACGCCAAGTGACATGCCGTCATAGGAGACGAGGAACGCATCGACCTTGTTCTTGTTCGCCGTCAATGCGTTCTCGGCATTCGCCTGTGCCGGCTCCGTCTTCCACTTGGGAGTGAATTGATCCATCACGATCTTGACGTCGCCTTTGGCGACCAGGGGGTCGAGAACGACGTGATAGCCCTCTTGCATGAGGGTCGAACCGGTCTGCCCGGCATCGCCGCCAACGAGGACGTAATTTCCTTTCGGAACCACCGCCACGACCGCCCTGGCAGCTGCGGCACCTCCATCCTTGGGATCACGACCGATATATCCGGCCTGCTTCGCCCCTAGGATCAGGTCATCGTAAGAGGCGAGTGGAATTCCAGCCTTCGTCGCCATTTCGGCGATGCCGGCCGCAACATGGAAATCGACGGGTTGGATGACGATCGCGTCTACACCTTGGGTGATGACGTTTTCGGCTTGGGCGATCTGGTTCTGGGCATCGTTTTCGGCCGATTGGACGATGACCTGGTAGCCGGTCGCTTCCGCTGTCTTTTTGAAGAACGGGATATCTGCATTCAGGTAGCGGAACGCGGTCTGCTGCTTGAGCATGAACGCGATCTTGTGTGTCTTGCCCGGGGTGCAAGCTTCCCCTGCAGCCGCCGCTGACGCAACAAGCCCAATCGCTGCAGCGAAGACCCAAGGGGCGGCTGTCCTAAGGCGAGCCCGATAATTCCTCATCTCTTCCTCCCAATGCTGGCGCTGCCTCGCGGATTATGATGTTATCGATAACTAGAAATAAAATTGACGTCAAACCCAGTTATTGCAGAGAATTATTTGATAGTGTAACAATCCTGATTTGTTACGTAACATGGAGGGAATCCTTGGCGGTTACAATGCGCGATGTCGGCAAGAGGGCTGGGGTCTCGGCCATGACAGTTTCGCGGGTGATCAACGGCCGCGAGGGCGTCGACGCTGAAACTCAGCAGCGGGTGGAGGAGGCAATCGCGGCGCTCGACTACGTGCCGAACCGGATCGCGCGGGGCCTGATCTCCCAAAAGACCCAGACGATTGGGCTTATCGTCCCCGATTTCGTCAATCCCTTTTTCGCGCCCGTCGTCCGAGGTGCCGAAACCGCTGCTCGGCGCGCCGGCTATCGCGTCCTTCTCTGCAATAGCGAAGGCGACCTGCGGCTCGAACGTGAATACATCGAGGACTTGGTTTCCCACCGCGTCGAGGGCCTCCTCCTCGCGGCAGCGAGCGATCGGTCGCGCGCAAGCATCCTGTCGCTGCTGCGGGGCGGTTTTCCCCTAGTTCTGATAGATCGCGCACTCCCCGACGTTGATTGCGACCTGATCGTTAGCGACAGCGCAGCCGGAGCGCGTCGATTGGTTGAGCATCTGATCGTGATCGGCCACAAACAGATCGCTCACATCACGGATGTTGACGACACCTCGACGGGACGTGAGCGCCTACGCGGCTACCGCGAAGCTCTCGAACATGCCGGCCTCATGTACCACGAGGAACTCGTCTTCCGAACGACGGTCGATCAAATGGGCGGCTATCGCGCGGCTCAGCAGATCTTGGCGATCGCCCCCCTGCCCACGGCGATCTTCACTGTGAACAATATGACCGTAGTGGGCGCAATGCAGGCCTTGCGTGAGCGGGGACTTTCTGTCCCGAAGGACATAGGTCTGGTCTGCTTCGATGACGTCGAGCATCTGGCGGTGTTGTCGCCTTTCCTGACCGTCATCGATCAGCCAGCGGAAACATTCGGCAGTTTGGGTGCACAGCTTTTATTCGAGCGAATTACCGGGAAGGCGGGCGTGCGGAGCCGCCGGATCGTGTTGCAAACCGATTTGATCGTCCGCGAATCCTGTTGCGTGAATAGCGGCGTGCCGCAGCGCTAGCGGTGAGGCGAAGGAAGCGTTCCCAGACGGCAGCTAACCTTCGATCCGCCTTCACCGCCTCGCCCAGCTCGCGCCGCGACGCGGCACCGGCAGAGAAACGAGCACCGGTGAGCGCACCGCCATCGACCACCAGATCGATGCCGTTGACGAAGCTCGAGGCATCGGAGGCCAAATACAGCGCCGCCCGGGCGATGTCCTCGGGCAGGCCGGCGCGCGGGATCGGTTGACTCGCGAGCGTCCTTGGTGTTGCCGGTGGCGACGCCCAGGCTGATCGACGTGCTACAAGAGCTTGACGATGAAATATCGCAGCCCCGTTACTTCCGTCGCCGACATAAAAGCACAACAGGCCTTTAGTTAGCGCAGCCGCGCCACGAGCCGGCACAAGCTGACGAGATCACGATCAAATTGCCCGGGATTCGTCATGATAGACGGACAACGGCGCTTGAGCACCACGCGCCACTCCCCCGATTCCGGCCCGCTCAGCCGCTCTCGAATGACAACGGCGGGTATGAGACCGCCTCTAGAAGCTGGGCCCACGGCGACGCTCGCGCTCGCGCCGACACCGCCCCCGCGTGCTGCTGCGCCGATGCCCGCGCCTTTGCCAGCGCTACTACCGCCATCCGCGTTCCCGCCGCCCAGTCCTGCACCAACGCCCGCCCCGCCGCCAACGCCACCTGCGCCTGCACTGGCGCCGGCACCGCCGCCGCCCACCCCTGCACCGACACCCGCGCTACCGCCGACGCCAGCTGCGCCAACTCCGGCGCCTGCGCTGGCACCGACACCGCCGCCACCCACGCCTGCACCGACACCCGCGCCACCGCCGACGCCAGCTGCGCCAACTCCGGCGCCTGCGCTGGCACCGACACCGCCGCCACCCACGCCTGCACCGACACCCGCGCCACCGCCGACGCCAGCTGCGCCAACTCCGGCGCCTGCGCTGGCACCGACACCGCCGCCACCCACGCCTGCACCGACACCCGCGCTACCGCCGACGCCAGCCGCGCCAGCTCCGGCGCCTGCACTGGCACCGACACCGCCGCCACCCACGCCTGCACCGACACCCGCGCTACCGCCGACGCCAGCCGCGCCAGCTCCGGCGCCTGCACTGGCACCGACACCGCCGCCACCCACGCCTGCACCGACACCCGCGCTACCGCCGACGCCAGCTGCGCCAACTCCGGCGCCTGCGCTTGCGCCGACACCGCCGCCCACGCCTGCACCAACGCCCGCGCCGCCGCCAGCGCCACCAACGCCAACCCCGGCGCCCAAGGCCAAGTTGCTCACGCCCAATAGGCTGCTCACGCCCAATACGCTGATCACGCTAAGCGCCGCCATCGTCCGCCCAATGTTGTTTATGCGCTTCATGGAGGTCATAAGAAGTCCTCCTTCCATGTTGGTGAAACGCTCAGTTGGACCTGGCCGAGACTCGGCACAGCCACACAAGATCGTCGTCGTACTCAGCAGAACTCTCCAATATGGAGGGGCAGCGACGCTTGAGGGCCGGACGCCACTGCGCCCCCTCTCGCCCGTACAAGCTCGCCACCGAGGTGACGGATCTGCCTGGGCGATTGCCTTTCCCGGCCCCGTGGCCTCCGTCCTCGCCGGAACTGCTCAGCCCACCGATAGCTCTCGCTGAGCTGCCATTGGAACCAAAGCCACCCGGCTGCGATACCCACCTGCCGCCCTTGCCGGCGGCGCCGGCGCCGACAGCAATCGCCCGGCCGACCCCGGTGTCGTCGTGTGCGTCCCTCATGACCGACAAGCGAGTGAGCCGCGCATGCAGGCCCGGCCCGCCCTTTCCAGATGTGGTGCGGATCGCAATCCGAGACGGTGGCACTGAACGCCTGAACAATGGTTCAGGGCGCTTGGAAATGGAACCGGTCGGTGTTGGCGATAAGGTCATGATCGGCGCAGGCTGTGGTGTCTCAGGCGGCGACGCAGGAGCCTCTGGCGGCACCAGCTCGGCTGCGACCAGCGCAGGCACCTCGGAGCTGGCCTCGCCAGTTGTGCGAGCCATCGCTGCCGCGGTCGCTTCGGCCTCCGGCGATGCAGGAGCTGTCTGCCGCGCTACATCGGCCACGGCCGGCGCAGGCGCGTCGGAACCTGCCTCGCCGGTCGAGCGGGCTTTCGGTTCCGCGGCGGCCTCGGGGGCCTCCCCCAGCGCTGGTGATACGCTGACAATCAGCGAGGGCTGTGGCGTCGCTGGCGGCGGCGATGCGGGAGCCGGTTGCGCCGCTGGATCGGCCACGATCGGGGTCGGCGCCTCGGAACGCGCCTCACCAGCGGAGCGGGCTTTGGGTTTGGCGGTGGCCACCACTTCCAGAGCCGGCGGTGCGATCACAATCGGCGAAGGCTGCAGCGTCGCTGGCGACGGCGATGCAGGAGCCGGCTGCGCCGCTGCATCGGCTGCGACTGCAGCGGGCTCCTCGGTCAAAGCTCGGATATCCTGGCTGGCCGTGCCCTGCGGGAGCTTGTCGCCGGACAGTATTTTACCTTGTGTTGCTTGCAGTTGCTTATACGGAGTCAAATCAGCGTATGTATAAACCAAAATCGCGTAAGGCACGAGGATCGCGGCCCACAATGCGAGCGCCCTGATTGCTCTTGCAGTCGCTTTGCGAAGCATGACACAGCCTTTCTCGTCCCTCGGCTCACGCGATCGCTCTTCGATGGGTCGTGGAGGCCCTTTGCCAATTGCGTCAAATCTTAATAAGCGCGAATGGGGCCGGTTGTTCCGTCCACTGTCAAGCCCCGGAATTCCCAAATTCGGTCGGTCAGGCCACCGGTCAAGGCCCGGGATGGCCTGGACTTGCGGAGCCCTTGCTCGTATGGATTTGTGACCGAGATCAGACTCGTCCACAAATTTCACGCCAGTCAAACCAGCTTCGTGCATTCCCTCAAGTTTTTGAAATGATTGTGTTCTTGACCGCCCTCCGAAGGCTACATCGAATCAACAATCGATGGGCCATTGGACGGGACGACCAAGCTCTCGTCGGCGAACCGTCATCGCGCTGGATGGAAGGCACGGCCGGCTGAGAAACAACCGAAGGCTCGCGCCCTTTCGAGGTAGGACTGAATGGGTAACTTCCTCGGGACGCAATGCGCCAAGCATAGCGAAGCCTAGGTGTTCGGGTTCGGAGAGTCATGACGCTAGGCGCCGAATATTGTGAAGGGCGCAACAAAAGTCTAGCCTGACCGGCCTCCGATGGAGCCATGTCGGGCGATTGGAAATTCGCGCATGCGTTGGACAAGCCCATCCCGAAACCGGATCAGTGGCTGGCAACGGGTAATCGTGGTCTGTACCAGCTGTATATCAGTTGCGCTGCCACCTCCGTGAAATGGACATTGACGTGCATACCTCTGCGCATCCGTCGCCGCTCGTGAAGGCACGTTGGCGCGACAGGTGGGAAGCCATCCCGTCCCATTGGGCACAAGCCAATGTCAGCTGAGGGAGGAAGAGATGCGCGATTATGCCAATCGCAAGCGATTTGCCTTGATGGCGGTACTGGTGCTTCTCACAGCTACGGGTTTGGTAAGCTGCGGCACTCCTCGATGCACGACCGCTGGATGCGGCTTCGACTCGAAGTTCTAGCTCCGGCGGCCCGAAAGCCCGCGGCGGCGTGCGCGAGTGGGATTTTGCGCGCCGGGCGGGAAGCTCCAGGAAGCCAGGGCACGGGACGAGCGGCCGAGACAACAAATGTGCCTTCCATGGATAACCGCCGCTCCGTCCACCGTACGCTTCCTGGCGGGCGACCCGATTAGCGAGGTCGGCTTCTCACTCTTCTCTGTCGTAGATCCGTTCGTGGTTGCTCGTGAGCTTGATTCAGTGTATCTATAAGAATTGATTGCTAATTTCCGGAAATATGCAGACAAGTTCCATAATTGATATTATGCGAATCTGTAAGTTGCTTTGAATCATTGGAAAATTACGCTCAATGCTCACCGCCCTACCCCGTATTTGACGAGCTGGATTTCGCGGTAAGAGAGCGACAGGACGAGCGGCCCCCAACCATGATCATCTCCGTGGGAATATTCCTCGGCAGTCGTGATTAACTCACCCACGCCAGAGCGGTCGAGATCAATTGTGTGGTCCGCTCTTGGCGGGGATTCGGGCCACAATAGAGCAGCGTCACCCACGCCGCAGCGGTCGAGATCAAGACGTGTGCTCCGCTCTTGGCCGGGGATTCGGGCCACGCATTTGGGATGATGCTAGCTCCGGCGCGCTGACAAAGGCAGGAAGAAGGACAACGGCCGCCACGGCGCCCAGGAGTTGAGAGGGAAATCCCCAGCGAGCGGCCTCGTAAGGCATTACTCTTATTAAAGACAAGAAGCCGCCGATTGGTCCGATTGCCTGCACGTGTCGGGGAAGATTTTACGTGCAATCACAATTGCGCCTGAATTATCTGTAGATAAGTCGAATCCACGCCAACAGGGTCTGTATGTGGTAGACGTCTGAGCACGACTCAGACATGAGGCGTAAACTCCTTTAACAAAAAGGCACGGAACGAAGTCATGGACGAGCAACAAGTAGGCACTGCGAAAATGGATCTCATAGCGCTAACCGGCGATATTGCCTCTTCGTTTGTTTCAGGGAACAAGGTGGCCAGTTCAGACCTTCCAGACCTGATCCGTCAAATTCACGAGACGCTCGCCTCCGTTGTCAGCGGCAAATTAGAGGCCAAGCCAGAAAGCCGCGAACCCGCCGTGCCGATCAAGAGCTCGGTCAAGCCCGACTACATCGTCTGCCTTGAAGACGGGAAGAAATTCAAGAGCCTCAAGCGCCATCTGCGATCCTCGTTCAACATGTCGCCTGAGGAATATCGCAAGAAATGGGGTCTGAAGCACGACTATCCGATGGTTGCTCCGGCCTATGCGGCACAACGGTCGCAGCTTGCAAAGAGCATGGGCCTGGGAAATCTACGCGCTCAAGCTAAGACCACCAAAGCGGCAGTGAAGAAGGGTCCGGTGGCAAAAGGTACAGTTCGGAAGAAGGCTAAGGCGGTGAAGGCCAAGTAAGGCCAGATTCCTGCGGGCCAAAAAGGCCACTCAATCTTCTGATTGCCCGCCATGGCTCCGAAGGTCCAAATGGCTTTGCCCAAAGCAAGGCCATTTGGCATATTGTCAAGGGGATCCATTCATCCCAGCGCACGTCTCGCCGTTCTCGAGTCTGCACATTCCTCTCCGTTCGCCGAGCGTTGCTGAAATGGCTGCGCGCCGAACAAATCGACGGCGCGCGCTCGCCCTCGCAAGGTGCGCGAGCCGAGCGGCTGCCACTCCCGGCCATCCGCCGTCTCCCCGGCTGTAGCAAGGAAGTTGCGGGAGACGACGAGCCGCAGCCCAACCGTCTTCGTCTCTTGCTCAAGCCTCGCTGCGACGTTGACGGTGTCCCCTAGAACCGAAAACTCGAGGCGCGCCTCGTCGCCGACCGCGCCGCAAAACGCGTCGCCGGCGTGCAAGCCGATGCCGATCTCGATCGCCCCGCTTCCGCCCGTTTCCAGATCGCGCGCCCAACCGCCTGGGGTGCCGGCGAGCAGGGCGAGGGCGCAGTTCAGCGCGCGCCGCGCGTCGTCCGGGCGCGGCGACGGCAGACCGAATACGAGCATCGCCGAATCGCCAATGAACTTGTCGACAATACCCTCATGACGCGTTGCGGTCGCGACCACGAAACGGCGGAAATCGGCAAGAAGGCGGCCCGTCGCGGCCGGGTCCATTGTCTCCGCGCGCCGGGTGAAGCCGCGGATATCGACGAACATCACTGCGACCGCTTGGCGGCGCCCCTCGCGCAACGCCGCTAGGCCGCTCTCGGCCAGTTGATCGGCGATTTCGGCGGGAAGATAACGGGTGAGGTTCGCGCGACGGCGCGTTTCGTCGATTGCACGTTGCAGCAAAGACCGCATTCGCGCCGCCGCGGCGACGAGGATCGCACCAGCAGCGGCGAGCATCGCGAGCCGCATGATGTTGGGCGGCGCGTCGAAGAAGCGACCGATGGCAGCGGGCGGGGTGTCTGTAAGCGCGTCGAATGGGGAACCGACGGCGGCGATGGCAACCAGGCCGCCCGCCAGCAGTGCCGTGGCATAGGCGAGCCGCGCCGGGTTGTATTGCAGCGCGCCGAAGGCGAGGACGAGCGGCGCAAACCAGAGCTCCGGAAAACTGGCGAGATCGTCGCCGCCAATTCCAGTCATGAATACTTTCAGCCCAACATTGATGAGCAGGAAACCGGCATCGCCGGTCACGAAGGCCCAAGGCATCCACGACCGAAACCGGTGCGGGACGGCGACGTGATAGGAGAGCGCACCGAGCCCGAGATAGGCGACGAGGGTCGTGGCGGCGGCGGCGATCTGCACGGAGAGGACGGCGTCGTCGCGCTGGGCGTGCGCGACCACCGTAATGGCGAAGACCGCACCCAAGCTCAGCGCCGCTGCCATTCGAAGCTGGCCGACGACGCGTTCGGCGCTCCTCTCCGCGCCGGCGAACAGCGCTGTCGTTCGCGCGTCCATGCGCCCTCGATCCATACCGTCGCTCCAGGCTTGGAAACATAAGCCGATGGTGCACCGCACAATCACCGCGCTCCACAAAAGAGCCGGCGAATACGTCAGCAATACGTCAGCAAGGTGCTCTCGACCGTCATCGTGCTGACCGCGAGGTGCATGGATTTTTGGGACGATCCCGCAGGGGCCGGCGGTAACCCGCTCCTTGCCGCCTGGACCTTCCTGTGGCGCTGACGAGTCTGTTTTCGCTTGGCCCGTCGGATTGAGCTATGCCGCCTGCTTCATAACCCCAGACAAACCTGGCGCTGGACCCTGCGGCAGCGGCGAAGGCCACGAAACAAGTGGCGTACCAGTGATGAGAGGCAGTGTCGCCCACTTCGAGTGCTGGCGTTTGGGGAAGAACGCTGTCAGCGGCTCGACATGGCGCAGCGTGCTCCGCCTGCCTTGAGCTGTGAGCAGATCTTGTCGGCGGCTTCCCGCGACAGCGGCCCAACCCCCACGCGATAGAGCACGTCCCTGCTGCCTGTATCCTCCCTACGGACCGAAGCGTCGGCAAGCATGCCCGGGAAATGCTGCTGCAGCCGCAGCAAGGTGGCGCGCGCATCACGCTCCGAGAGACTCGAGGCGAGCTTGAGCGACACGGAATCGACCGCCGCAGCATTGGTCCGAGCGTCGGCGGTCGTCACCTCAGGCTGCGCACTCGGCGCATGGCTGCCTTGAAAGACCGCTCGCAAGACGCTCGCGACGGCCGCTATCGGTGCCGGCGCCGGAGGAGGCGCAGAGGGCTGCGGTTGCTGATCACTCTCGGCTGTCGCCGAGCTCGTGAGCGGCTTTGGTGTTTTCTTGCTCTGTGGGGCGTCCGCAGCAACCGCCGGGGTGGGCTTTGCGCGCTCCGTGCTGAAGCGCCTCTTCACCGATGGCGCGACGCTTGCGGCAGTCGACGAGACATTGGCTGACGAGGCATTCGCTGAGGCCGGATCTGCCGCTGAGACTGCCACGCTGGCTGCTGGCGTCGGAGCATTAGCCTTCGTCTTGTGGTCCGACGCGATCGATCCGTCCGCTTTAATCGACACGGTCGAGACGCGATGCGGTGTGCCGAAGATCGGGTTTCGGCTGGCCAGCTCAAGCGGTTGGAGCGACGCATTCGGCATGGGCGCAGCAGGCGCAATGCTACCCGCCGCCAGGGATTTCGTCGAGGCGGGCGAATACGCGCTGTCTGCGCCAGGCCGGACGGTGGCGGAAGACTGCAAGCCGGCGGGATCCAGGGGCTCGCGGGCCTTCGCCCCGGCAATAGCAGCAGAGCCGGGCGAGGGTTGGGGCGCCGCCTGATCATCGCTCGCCGCTTTCACTGGCTGCAGCTTGGCGAGCGTGTCAGAGGCCTTGGCCGTGGGACTGTCGGCAATCGAATTCATCGTGCCGCCCCGCATGAAGACCACGGCCCGACACCGACGGTTGCCAGCATCAATGACAGGGTGAGCGCCAGGGCAAGCGTCAGCATGGCGCTTCGCCTCGCGGAGGCGTTCAGCACCGCTACTGCGTCCGACATGATCGGAACTTCTTCGACCGCGTCGAGCCAAGCAGCGTCGCCATCTTCCGCTAATGCGGCGTCATCCCCGCGGGTTTGCTCACCCGAGCCTTCGGGATCGGAGAGGGGCCGCCGTTCCGCCTCAGGCTCGTTCCGGCCGAAGGCCGTTTTCTTGCTGTCCTTTTCTGTGAGGCGGGAATAGTCTAACCGGACAGCCTCCTTGATCGAAACCTCGAGATCGGAGTCCGCGCGAGCTACGCTTTGCAATCGAGGCCGCAACTCCGCCACGGACCCCTGATGCGAAACTATTCGATGAGAGGTGGCTTGCGGCGCAGGCTGGAATCCTTGCTTGCGAACATCAGCCCGCGGCGATGGGTCTCGACCAACCATCCTGGCGAGCTCCGCAAGCCTATCATCGTCACTTCTCTCGCGAAGGGAGGAGACCACGACCGAGCGCAATTCTCGCTCGATAGCGTCAAGGTCGACGAGGGACGTTTTCGACAAGGTCATTTCGGCCCTCATAGCTGTGGCCCAGCTCCGCGGCTCCAATGCTAGCTATTTGAAAACACTGCGAATGTGGCGCTAAGTTGATCCACCGATGACAATCGATGACGCCTTTCGCGATCATTTGAACCCGATGATGCTGGCCGCTCGCTGTATCTCGGTGTCGCACGAGACGATCCGGCAATGGGGCCTGAAAGCCACGCGCGAGGGGCTTGGCGTCAGTGCCATCACGGACCTCTGCGCTTGCGAAGCCTCGCTTCTCAGTCCAGGTTATAGGCTGGCTCGAACCCTCGAAAAGTCAGCCGCGCGTTGATCCACGTCATGGCTTCTCTTTCGGACGAGCACTCCGGCTCGGGCGGCACCCCATGCGCTGCGGCTCGCGGAGACGGAACTCCCGGCCAGGACAACTACCAAGATGCTGTTGTCGCTAAACAAACAGGCGATTACTAGAAATCGGACGCCATCGCAGTCGCTTGAGCCTTCCCTTGCTCTATATTCTCCTGCGCTTCAGCATCCCAGGTGTGTTCCACCATAAGTGTTTTTACCTCATTCACACCAATTCGCCGAGTTGACCACGACGTCGCCGGTGAGAAGCATTTCTTCGCTGCCGGAACTGATATGCACCGAGATGTGGCCTCGATTTTGTCGAACGCCGCAGACATCGGATGCTCCTTTTACGTGAATTCGTGACCTTCAGCGGAATCTTGCAACTTAAGGGCAAACACGCCGCGCGCGAAAGCTACAAGGTCGCCGCGAACTGCTACTTCCTGACTGTATCAACGCGCACGCGGGCGACGCCCTTATTGCGAAAGGCGAGCACTTCGGCCGCATGCGTGGAGACATCGACTACTCGGCCGGCGATGAAGGGGCCGCGATCGTTCACGACGAGGACGGCGGAGCACCCATTTTCCAAATTGGTCACCTTGATGGATGTCCCGAAGGGCAGCGTGCGATGCGCGGCAGTCATGTTGCCCGCATGGAAGCTCGACCCGCTCGCCGTCTTGTTCCCGGAATAAAATGAGGCCTTCCCGGTCCAGCTTCCCGCGAGCGCCACAGCGGGCGCAAGCCAGGCAACGAGAGCGACGGCCATCAGTTTTTGCATCAAATCGATCCTTGTTGCCTCTGGCTGACCTCCAGCGGAGACCGGCCCTGCGAGGCCGAGGTTGCCGATTTCGAAGGATTTGGCAATGCCAAGCCCTCGATCGTTAGGCCGAAGTGTAAGGCGCGAGATCGTCGGGAATGTCGCCATAACGCCCCGAGGATCAGCGCGTCATGCCCCTCTTGCGCGAAGGGTCGCCAGTCTTGGCGAATGCAACGCCGCCGCGCTCTACGTCCGCCATGCGCGAGGCGGTAGCCCAGGCTTCGCTGGCGCTCCTTGCCTCAATCGCGGCTTCGGCCAGGAGCCGTCCTCGGTTCGCGAGAAGGGCAGCACAGCCAAATAGGTGATCGCCGCCCATCGGGCTCGATCCTCGCTTTCAGCGGATCAGAGACGTGCCTCCAGCTTCGCGCCCGGCGAAGATCGCCGGCTCTTGCGCATTGTCGCGGACCGCCGCCTCGCTTTCTAAAAGGCCCCTGGAGAGTCGCGGGCGAGCTTCCGTCGGTTCACAGGTCATTCGGCCAAGAAGGGCGGAGATGCCCGCTAGCGGCCGACGCGCTATCGAACACGCCCTCCAGCAGCCGCACAGCATCGCTGCACACACACGCTGGGAGGCGTGCGAAGCAGTCGAGCAGACGCATTCCTTCGGCGCTAGCGGCATAGTTGGCACGCATGGCGGGCGAGAGGTCCGCGCTCGCCGCCGTTCCTGGTGCGGGCAGCCCCTCAAAGAAAAAGGTGACGGGAGCGCCAAGGGCGCACGCTATCTCGTAGAGTGTGGACGCGCTGACGCGATCAGCACCGTTCTCATATTTCTGGATTTGCTGAAATCTCACGCCGATCCGCTCGCCGAGATCGGTTTGCGACATTCCGAATTGTTTACGGAGCAAACGGATGCGCTGACCAACGTGAGCAACGATGATACGACTTGTGGGAGGTTTGCGTTGGCGTCCAGGTGGCCGATGCTTTGCTTTATCAGGTCTCATCCCCGCCCCCTCAGGAACAACCAAATAGCAGCATATAACACGATGAGCCCGATTGTGAGAAAGCCAACCATCGCCAAGGATTCCCCAGTGTTGCCAAGGCTGGGTTTTCCAAAGGTTCACGATGGGGACTCCATCTAGGTCGGTCCCAAAGGGAGGCAAGGGGGCCCCATTTGGTTTCACCGCAAAATTCCGAGCTGCCGCCTCGATTGGCGTCGATCGCATTCCCCCCGGTGCTCCCGAGAGCCTCGCGCGGGCGCCCGATACCGCGCCTGAGAGCGCCCGCGAGTCAGACTTCACGTCCACATGACGCATCGCCGCTTGCATCACCGCCGGATAAATTCGGCGATCTTGGCCGCAACTTCGGCCGGGCGCGTTTGGAGGAGCATGTGCGGCGCGGTGAAACCAAAAATGGCGGCGTCGGGACGGACCGCTCTGATTTTTTTGACGTGGAACGGAAGAACCAGATAGTCATATCGAGCGTACAAGACCAGAACCGGACATGTGATGCGGCGAAAATCCTCTGTTCGATCGACAGCGAGAGCTTCCCGCGCCCGGCTGATGATCAATGCGGTCGGAATGGTCCGAATGTCCTTTCGATTCTGAGCCGTTAGTTCCGGCGCCGAAAAGAATCCGCGTACGATGAAATGCGCCATGGACCGCCCGAGCCGCACAGCGATCGGCAGCGCCAGCGAAAACCGGAAAAAGCTCGGCATGGGCGCCGTGATGAAGCTCGCTGCCAAAATGAGTCCTTCGACCCTGTAGTGGAACTTCCGAGCGAGCAGGATCGCGATGGGGCCGGAAAAGGATTCGCCCAATAAGATCAGCGGCCCATCGGGCAATTGTGAAGACGCGTAGGCAGTGAGTTCATCATATCCCATCTCCGGATCGGCGGGATAGGCGATCACCTTGACGGGAAGATTCGCAGGCAAATGCCGCAGCAACGGCGCGAAAAGGAGCCCTGTGCCGTCAAGTCCAGGGAGGAGAACCAGTGTCGGGATGTCCGTCGTGGAATTCACGCCGCCCATCTTATGCCAGAAACCGGTCCGCCTGCGATGGATCGGGCCTGGAGCACCTGTCCCGCGCACCGAACCAGCGCAGCCGCAGCGGTAAGGCGAGGTGCGTCGCTTCCAGACGATCCCTTCCAACCCCATGTCGCAGGCCGCCCGAAACGCTGCCGCGCGCCCCCTCCGATTTCATGCGGCTGCACATCGTTCAAACGCTCGTGAAGCCAGCGAGATCGGTGGGCGTCTCGCCAAAGCGAGCCAAGGTCACAGCATCTTCGAACTCGCCGAGCGACGGATCACCGCACCTTGAGAAGGCGATGGCGCCGGCCTTGGATTTCGCGAGCGCAGCCGCACGATTCACGGCTGCGCGGCTGTTCGGAGCTTCCATGCCCTCTTCGGCGATAAGCTCGCCCTCTTCGGAGCGCACGAATGGAAGCACGACATAGTAGGTCATGGTGGCCATGCGCGGAATCATAGCGTCGTCGCGAAATGAGGGCAAAGCGACGATGGCGAGGGCTGGCAAAGGGCCTGGAGTGACGTCTTGGCCGTGGTGGTGCCGCCCGGAATTGAACGGCCGTTCACGACGCCCAGGCTGATCGACGTGCTACAAGAGCTTGACGGTGAAATATCGCAGCCCCGATACTTCCGGCACCCCTATCCCAGCCTTCGACCACGGGATCAGCCGCTGGACCGCCGACATGAAAGCACAACAGGCCTTTAGTTAGCGCAGCCGCGCCACGAGCCGGCACAAGCTGACGAGATCACGATCATATTGCCCGGGATTCGTCATGATAGACGGACAACGGCGCTTGAGCACCACACGCCACTCCCCCGATTCCGGCCCGCTCAGCCGCTCTCGAATGACAGCGGCGGGTATGAGACCGCCTCTAGAAGCTGGGCCCACGGCGACGCTCGCGCTCGCGCCGACACCGCCCCCGCGTGCTGCTGCGCCGATGCCCGCGCCTTTGCCAGCGCTACTACCGCCACCCGCGTTCCCGCCGCCCAGTCCTGCACCAACGCCCGCCCCGCCGCCAACGCCACCTGCGCCTGCACTGGCGCCGGCACCGCCGCCACCCACGCCTGCACCGACACCCGCGCTACCGCCGACGCCAGCTGCGCCAACTCCGGCGCCTGCGCTGGCACCGACACCGCGGCTTCGGCCTGAGGGAAATGGGCAAGCCCGACACCGTCGACCCGGACACGGTCTTCCAACTGGCATCATTCTCCAAGCCGATCGCCTCGACGATCGTCGCCGCCGTTGTCAGCGACGGCACGGTGGCGTGGGACTCGCGCATCAGCGACATCGACACGACATTCCAGCTTCACGATGCCTATCCAACCGCGCAGGTCACCATCCGCGACCTTTTCGCCCACCGCAGCGGCCTGTTCGGGGAGGGCGGTAACGATCTCGAGGGGCTCGGCTTCGACCGCGACGAGATCGTGCATCGACTGCGCTACCTCAGGCCGGCCAGCAGCTTTCGTGCAGGCTACGCCTACAGCAACTTCGGGGTCACCGAGGGGGCTCTGGCGACGGCCAAGGCCACGGGCAGGAGTTGGGAAGATATCGCGGACGAAAAGCTCTACAGGCCTCTCGGCATGCGCTCGACCAGCTCGCGCTACACCGACTTCCTGATGCGCGCCAACCGCGCCTCGCTGCATGTCCGGCTGAATGGAATATGGACGGCGTTGGTCAAGCGCAATCCCGACGCCCAGTCGCCGGCTGGGGGCGTCAGCTCGAACGCACGCGATCTCGCTGAGTGGATGCACCTCGAGCTCGGCAACGGCAAATACGCCGGCAAGCCGCTGATCAAGCAAGCTGCGATCGAAGAGACGCACCTGCCGACCATCATGCGCGGCCGCAATCCCATCACGGGCGATCCCGCCTTCTATGGCCTCGGCTGGAACGTCGACTACGGAGAACACGGCGTGGTGTGGGGCCATGCCGGCGCCTTCAGCCAGGGCGCGAGAACAGTGGTCAACCTCATTCCGTCCGAGCAGCTCGGCATCGTCGTCGTCGCCAACGCCTTCCCGATCGGCGTGCCCGAAGGCATCGCCGACACGTTCTTCGACCTCGTCTTCGCCGGTAAGCCGTCACGCGAGTGGGTGAAGGCATGGAACGAGATCTACGATTCGCATTTCGGGCCGGCAACGATCAAGGCCGCGATCGCACCCTATGCGACCCCGCCGGCCTCACCCACGCCTGCTATGCCGCTATCCGCCTACGCGGGAACCTATGCCAATGACTATGTCGGCGATATCCGCGTTGTCGTAGCAAACGGGGCGCTGGAGCTGCAGGTGGGGCCGGCCGGGAGGACCTATCCGCTCAAGCACTTCGACCGCGATCTCTTCGTCTATGCGCCGTTCCCGGAAACGCCCGATTGGGTGGTCTCCGTCACGTTCGCAATGGGTGCTGCCCAGAGAGCGACCCAAGTGACGATCGAAAATCTGAATGACGACGGCCAGGGCGTTCTTCTTCGCGTCGAATAGACGGCAAGGTAGGTTTGACGAAAATCGAGACGGGGGCTTGCCGATCAGCCGGCGGCGGGTTGTCCTTTGTCGAAGGGCGACACAGACGTTGTCTGCTACTGGGGCAACCTGATGCCAGCGTGCGGTCGCTGCGGGGAGAAGCACGCCAAAATCGAGCTGTCCCTTGCCCGATTGCGCCGGCGCCACGCCCGCAGACGGCGGCCTTTCATGATCACGTCTGCCCCGGCCTCAGCTTATGGAAAATGTGCTTGCCAACGACGTCCATCCGCGCAAAGCGGGCCTGCCGGAGTGACGTGTCAGACCGTTAGCCCGGCCTTGCGGAGTCCTTCGACACGAAATCCTCGGGGTTCCGGAACGGCAGGACGCGGCGGCGACGCTCGATCGAGAAGCCGGGATTTATCCTGAACGCCTGTGCCTAGGCCGTTCGGCAGTCCGCCGATTGGCCGAGGTGGCCATAACAGGATGCAAGCAGGGCATAAGCGGTCTCTGACTGAGGATTTCGCGCGAGCCGCTGCTCGAGCGCGGCTATCGCTTGCCCGAACTCGCCGTGCGAAAAGTGGGCATCGGCGAGAAATTGGAGCGCGATTTCCGGATAATGCGGGTCCAGCCGCATATAGGCGTCGAGGGTCTCGAGCGCACCCGCTGCGTCGCCGGAGAATATCTGAACATGAGCCATCATGAGCAGGCCCTCCGAGGAGTTGGGCGAGAGGGCGAGGCACCGCCGCGCCTCCGCCTGGGCCCGGTCGAGCTCCCGGTTCCACATATACGCCATGGCCAGTGCGAAGTGACCGTAGGGCTCTTCCTCATCCATCCGCACCACCTGCTGCGCGAGCTCAAGCCCGATGCGCAGCGAGTGCTCCGGATCGCTGGTCCAGGCGTTGGCGTAGTCGAGCACATGGGTGAGGGCGATGTGTGCGTGGGCCGCCGCATATGCCGGATCGATGGCAATGGCGCCCGAGCAGACCGTGCGCCGCAACATTTCCGGTTCTGGTAGACGCCCACGACTGCTCGCGGCCGCGTAAAAAAAGTTCGTAGGCCTCGACGTCGACCGCGCGCCTCTGGGTCAACCGATCCTGCTCAACAACCGTCAGCTTCAGCTTGAGCGCGGCCACGATCTCCTGCGTGAGCTCGTCCTGTAAATATCGGTGAGGTCGCGATCGAACCGGCTGGCCCAGACATGCCCACCGCTGCTCGAATCGATCAACTGTGCGGTGACCCGGATCCGGTTGCCCGCTTTGCGCACGCTGCCCTCGAGTACGTAGCGGACGCCGAGCGCCTTGGCCACGTCGGGCACGGAGACCACTGCTTTCTTGTAGACGAAGGACGAGTTGCGCGCGATCACGTGTAACTCGGACAGCTTCGAGAGGTCAGTAATGATGTCCTCGCTGATGCCGTCGGAGAAATACTCTTGTTCGGCATCGCCGCTCATGTTGTTGAACGCGAGCACGGCGATGGAGGGCTTGTCGGGAACCAGCGGCGGCGTGAGAGTGGCCGCCTCGCGAACAGCCAACGCGCCTGCCTTCTCCTCGACGATAACGCAGAAGACCTCGACCGGCCGCACGATGTTCTTGACGGCATGATCGCCGCAATTTTCGATGCGGATAGGTGCCTTGTCGCGTACTTGGTCGGCGGCGGCTCGCGAGATGAAGATGCCGCCGGGCTCCGCCAAACCTTCAATGCGGGCAGCGACGTTCACGCCGTCACCATAGATATCCTCGCCGTCGACGATGATGTCGCCGACGTTGATTCCTATCCGAAACTGGATCCATTTGTCTTCGGGGCCACCGGCATTGTGCTCGCGAACCGATTTCTGGATCTCGATCGCGCAGGTAACGGCATCGACCGCACTGGCGAACTCGACGAGCGCCCCGTCGCCCATCAGCTTGACCATGCGACCCGCATGCGCGGCGATCACCGGGTCGACGATCTTGCGCCGCAGCGACTTGAGGCGCTCCAGCGTTCCCGCCTCATCGCTCTCCATGAGACGTGAAAAGCCAACCACATCGGCCGCAAGGATGGCCGCAAGTCAGTGTTGAACACGAGGCTCGACCATTCGAATTGCGCCTCCTCGTCGTCGAGAGATCGCGGATTCTGTCGTTCGGTGGCGCAAGAGCGGTCAATGACAAGACAGATCGACCCACCCCCGTCGTCGCCGGTACCTTTGATCTTGATTCTATCGGATGTGGAATGTGCGTCGCCACTGCGGCACGCGCTCGCCTGGCGTAGCCCAGCCCCGTCGAAGCGGGACCGGTATCACCCTCTGATTGACCGCGACAACGGCGACTCCCTCGCAAACCGCCGCATCGTCTCGATCACGCGCCTGATCGCCGAGGCGCTGGTTAGGAAGAAGTAGGAGACCATCATGCGTCTCTGGATCAGCAATTTCCGGCTGCCAGGCGGGCTCAGGGCAGGCATCAACCTCCCCATCGGCCGCCGCGGGCGCCCCAGGCTATTTATCGGGGGGCGCCGGATTGCCATTCGGCCTGCGGGCGGGTGTCAGGGTCCCCATTGGCACCCGGCGAGACGCTCCGATAGCTGCCCCCACTGGCCCGGTCGCATGGCAAGGGGCGCGTGACACGATTGCGCTTGTAATCTGCTTGGCGGGGGGGCGCTCGTCCTGTGCGCGATGCTTATTTGAACGCCAACAACCTTGCAGCGAGGGGCCGCCGGTAATCCAGCGCCGGCGGCCTTTTTATGTGTTTCTTGTTGACGGGTGTATGATGTGTGTCAGCCACGGGATCTTTGCCCCTTAGCTTGGCCGCGATCAGGGCCTCCGATACTCACTCCGAGTCCGGGCGGTCCGCCTTTCCGAGGTTTGTGGAATATGGCCAACATCATCTACTTCCTTGTGCTGGCGTTCTCGCGGACAGAGGAGCACGAATTTCGAGCGGAGGCCGCAATCAAGGCGCTCAGCAAGGAGCACGCTCGGTCGGCTGCGGCACATTTGGCGGACTATGGACGGGGGACGGTCGCGTTTTCGATAGCCGGTGAACCCTCGACAGCCAAATGGGAGGACCCTGAGATCATCGCCCGATTCGGCGACCTGCCCGATGATTGCGCCCTCCACCAAGAGCTTGGCCGCGTTTGGCCAGCGCAGCGCTCTGAGCGTAATGGCGCGCTCGCCCGGCCATTGGCAAACGTGAGGCCTGCGGCGCTCTCACTGAGGAGGCGGCTGTGGAGCAGCGCCATACCGATCTCGGGTCGGCAGCAACGAAGCGTCCCGGGCAGTTCAAAGCGCTCGCTGGTGATTGCGGGGTTGGTCATTCTGGGCTTGGCCACGTCTGGCAGCGTCATGCTGATCCGGACTGCCAGCGCGGCTCAGCGCGAGGCTCGGCTTATGGAAATGGCTCGGCCAGCCTGTATTCATAGCGGCATCACGAACGACGAGCTGCGTCACGCTGTCAGAGGTGAGCTTGAGGCCGGCACCAACAAGAAAGACGCCCTTCGCACCATCGTCACATTATGCCAGGCCAATGCTCGACTGGGGTGAAGCTTCACTTTGTCATTGCTGGCCGTCGAACGTTCGACCGGGATCATTGGCCTCTTTTTTGGCCAAGCTTATCGCATTGATTTCCAAGGCTTCGCGTTCTGCCGCTTCTCGCAACTGGCGAAGCTCGCGAAGGTGGTTAATCTTCGTAGCCATATTCGCGAGCCGCTCCTCCTCTTCGGCGGGGCGCCGCTCGGCTAGCAGCGCGCGCCGTTGCTGCAAGAAAGCATTCCCAAGTTTGCTCTTCACTTTGTGCGCGCTCAAACTCTCGGCAGTCGTTTCCTCGACCGCGTGCCCTGCCGCCGGCCATTCGGCACAGGGCGGCTGAATAGGGCTATCTCCGTCAATTCCAGCATCGCTTGGTGGAGTCGGCTGGACCGCGGCCAAGATGTGAGCGGGCGAGCCGTCGTCTTTCCCGCATTCTGGCGGAGGATTGCGCATAGCCCACATCGCCGCCTGCGTGCGATTGTTGACCCCAATTTTGCGGAGGATCGCCTTGACATGAACCTTGACGGTGGCTTCGGCGATTTCGATCGCTCTCGCAATAACCTTATTGGAGGAGCCTTCCGTCAAGCGGCGCAAGATCCGCGTTTCCTGGGCCGATAGGTGCGGAGCGCCATGCCTTTCAGACTCCGCTGGGGTTCCGTTGCTATTGACGCACTTCACGTTGTCGCCGACCTTGAACCTCGCCGTTGTTGGATCATTGCTGGGCGACCATATGCGATCGGTAGGCAGCTCGTCATCGAGGTGGCGCCGAACTCCGCGCCTCGCCTCGTCCTCACGTCCGAGAATGAACGGCAAGACCGCCTGCGGCAAAAGAGTCTCACCTAGCATCACCAATTCGAGAGATTTGAGAAATGCATCCGGAGTGGCCTTCGTGGCGAAACAAGCATGGACACCAGCCTGAAACAAAGAGATTAAATCGCGAATTTGATCACTACCCGCCAGAACTGCGATGCGAGCGGCCGGGCGCTCCTGCTTGATGAGTTCGATTTCTTTGATTGCGGTCTCCACATCATCGCCGACATCGATAATCAGCAACAGGGGCTGGTCGGGCCTGATCGAGTTCTCGGCAAGTTCGCTGACTCGGGAAGCCGACCCGATCACCCGGAACCCCCCTGCGTTGAGAATGCAGGCTAGACCTTCCCGTGATAGGCCGCTTCGCCCGATAATGACGGTTGCAAAAGTCTGCGAGCCGGTAACTGCGTCCTGATTTTGCGATGCCCTCGTTCTGATAAGAGAGAGATCAGTTGCATTCATAGTCTGCGGCTGTTGCGCTACCCAAGGACCGATGTTCGTTGCTGTCTCATTTTGAACAAGCCTTGCCATATTTTCGCCTCATAACTGCACCGGACGTAGACTGCACCGGACGTAGGCGTTTTTTGCTGACTGGCCAGCACGGCTTTTTGTCATAGCTCCGGGGGCGTCGCAGTAAGCATAGGAGCACGGCGTTACTCACAACTATTTTGGATTACTACCAAACGCGCCAGGTTCGGCTGAAGAAGCCTCGCGCGGACCTGTGCGGCGAATGCAATAAACTTAGTCACGTTAATACTTTCATGAAATATAGGTGCTGGGCGGCGCTTCGGCTTGGGGGAAGCCATAACCCAGGCTTGGCGCCGCTCAGAGAGGGGTGGTCGTCCGGCCGGCGGCCGAGTAGCCAGTGAAACTTGCGGTCGCTTTCGACGATCGGCGCGTCGTTGATGCTGGCGATTCGCCGGCGCATCAGCCCGTCGGCATCGAACTTCCAGTTCTCGTTGCCGTAGCTGGGGGCACCTCAAGGTTTGTGCGTTAAACCGCGCTTTCTGGGACAGATCATGAACGAAGACGGATAAAAGCCATCGGCATCGAAGTCTGGATCCCCGGGATTAGCCCATCCAGCATCGCGTGCGTCGTCCACGTGCCATCCGCTCCGGCGACTGCTTCCGGAAGCCCGTCAATTGTCACCTATTCCGTCAGCCCGTCAAAGACACGCAAACGGCTTCTCATTCTTTATTGTGACAAACCCGCGGACCGGGCTCGGCGAGGAGTGCTAGCCGCGTTAGGCTTTTGCCCTTCGACCGCGAGGGAAGGCTGGCATGGCACGGCGGCAGTTGCTCACTGACGACGAACGTCGGCGGGTCTTCGGCGTGCCAGAAAGCGAAGCCGAGATTATTCGGCACTACACCTTGTCTCCCGCCGACCTCGACCTGACGGCTGATCGGCACGGCAGCCGCAATCGCCTCGGCGTTGCGGTCCAGCTCTGCTTGCTTCGTCATCCGGGCTTCGGCCTACGCGTTGGCGAAGAAATACCTGAAGCACTCCTGGCTTACCTCGCCCACCAACTCGCCGTCCCGCCGGGAGCGTTCCGCGACTACGGCCGCCGAGCGCAGACCCGGCTCGATCACGCCGGCGAGATCGCCGCCCATCTCGGTCTACGTACCTTCGCCCGCGCTGACCTGTCGGTTGCCCTCGATGTCGCTGCCGCAGCCGCGTGGTCGACCGACAAGGGCGAGCCGATCGCGCGTGGAATCGTTGAAGGGCTGCGCGCCGCCAAGCTCATCCTGCCCGCCATGGACACGATCGAGCGTGTCGGTCTCGCCGGACGTGCCCGGGCGAGACGGCACGCGGCCGATGCCCTTGTCGCGACGCTGACGTCGCAGCAGCTCGGTCGCCTCGACAGGCTTCTCGTCAACGACATCAAACTTAACTCCAGTCCGCTCGCATGGCTGCGCGACATTCCGGAGTCGCCGTCGACGACGAACATCAATTGCATTGTCGAGCGGCTCGCCTTTGTGCGCGCGATCGGCGTCCCCGCCGACATCGCGGGCGCCGTTCACGAGCACCGCTTCCGTCAATTCGTGCGCGAGGGCGCCGTGGCGCCCGCCTTCCTGCTCTCCGATTACTCGGCCGGTCGTCGCCGAGCGACGCTCGTCGCGAGCCTGGTCGATCTGGAGGCGCGGCTGTCGGACGCCGCGGTGGAGATGTTCGACAAGCTTGTTGGCTCCCTGTTTACGCGCGCCAAGCGCGGCCAAGAGCGGCGCTACCAGGCGACAGCCCGCGACGTCGGCCAGCTTATGCGCCTTTTCGGTCGCACGATCGCGGCGCTCTCGGAAGCCCGCGAAGGCGAGGCCGATGCGCTCGCCGTGATCGATGAAGCCGTAAGCTGGCACCGGCTGCTCGCTGCCAAGCCGCAGGTCGACGCTCTGGCTGAACTCGCCGGCGAGGACATGCTTGTCTCCGCCGCCGAACGATATGCCACGATCCGACGTTTCGCACCGGCCTTCCTCAACGCCTTCACTTTCCGCGCGCCGAGAAGCGGGACCTCGTTGATGCAAGCGGTCGAGATCCTGCGTGAGCTCAACCTCCGCAACCGACGCGAGGTGCCGGACGGCGCGCCGCTACCGTTCCAAAACAAGCAGTGGAAGCGACTCGTGCGCGAGAACGGACGGATCAATCGCCGGCTCTACGAGACTGCGGTACTCTCGACCCTCCGCGACTGCCTGCGCGCCGGCGATGTCTGGATCGAGGGCACCCGCAACTACCGGCCCTTCGACGCCTACCTGTTGCCGAAGCGCGAAGCGGCCGAGTGCGCCGCCGGACTGGCAATCGTTGGCGACGCAGGTGCCTATGTGACGGAGCGCGCCCACGTGCTCGACTGGCGACTGAAACGCTTCGCGCGCCTGCTGCGTCAGGACAAGCTGGACGGGGTGTCGCTGGTGCATGGCAAGTTGAAGGTGACGCCTTTGCCGCCGCACACGCCGCCTGAGGCCGAAGTACTCGACCGCAAGCTCGACACGCTGCTACCGCGGGTGCGGGTCACCGAACTCTTACGTGAGGTGGCGGCCCGCACAGGTTTCCTTTCGGCCTTCCGCGACCTGCGCAGCGGCAAGGCCCACGACAACCCGAACGCGGTGCTCGCCGCCGTGCTCGCCGACGCCACCAATCTCGGCCTCGAGCGCATGGCGAACGCCAGTCAGGGCGTCAGCTACGCCCAGCTTGCCTGGACCCACAACTGGTACCTCTCGGGAGAGAACTACCGGGCCGCGCTTGCCGCGATCATCGACGCGCATCACGAACTGCCGTTCGCGCGTCACTGGGGAGATGGCTCGGCCTCATCGTCCGATGGGCAGTTTTTCCGCGCCGGCCGCGAGCGAGCGGGCGCGGCTGAGGTCAACGCCAAGTATGGCGGCGAGCCGGGCGTGAAGATCTACACCCACCTTTCGGATCACTTCGCCTCATTCCAATCGCGCGTGATCTCGGCGACCGCGAGCGAGGCGCCCTATGTGCTCGACGGCCTGCTGCTGCACGCCAGCTCGCTGGCGCCGCGGGTCCACTACACCGATACCGGCGGCGCCACCGACCACGTCTTCGCGCTCTGCCATCTGCTCGGCTATTGCTTCGTGCCGCGATTGCGCGACCTCGCCGACCGGCGCCTGGGCAGTGTCGAGCCGGCGGCGCACTATAAAGGCCTGGAGACGCTGATCGGTCGTCCTATCCGGAGCGACGCAATCGTCGAGAGCTGGGACGACATCATTCGCCTGGCAGCCTCAATCAAAGCCGGCACAGTGGCGCCCTCGACCATGCTGAAGAAGCTCGGTGCGTACAAGCGCCAAAACCGCCTCGATTTCGCGCTCGGCGAGGTCGGGCGATTCGAGCGCACGCTGTTCACCCTGGATTGGCTTGAGAGCTCCTCGCAACGCCGCGCCTGTCAGGCCGGGCTGAACAAGGGCGAGGCGCGCCATGCACTGGCACGGGCGGTCTACGCCCACCGGCAGGGGCGCTTTGCCGACCGCACGCTCGAGAACCAGGAGCATCGTGCGTCGGGGCTGAACCTCGTCATCGCCGCCATCGCCTACTGGAACACGCTCTACCTTGAGCGAGCGGCCGAACACTTACGAGGCCGGGGTGAGACCGTGCCGCACGAATTGCTCGCCCATCTCTCGCCGATGGGGTGGACACATGTAGGGTTAACGGGCGACTACCTCTGGGAGCGAACTGATGAGGTTGCACCCGGAAGCTATCGTCCGCTGAATGATCCCGGCGCGCGGCTCCGCTCGGCAGCGTGAGCATCGTTCACGGTCTGTCTGCGAAAGCGCGGTTTAGCGCACAAAACTTGAGGCGCCCCCAATAAGGTGTTCGATGCCAAGGGCCGAGAGGTTCGCCAGCACCCGCCCCGAGACGTCCCAAGTCTTGGTGACCGACATTGTGCTGTCGACGCCGCCTTTGGTGCTCGCAGACGCCGGAATGTCCTTGCCGGCGAGGTGATCGGGCAGCTTTCGCATCTTGGACGGGTTCGTGCGGCTCGAGTGCAACACGGTGCCGCCGCGCCGGTCGATGGTGCGGGTGTTCTCGCGGTTCAGCGGCAAGACGTATCGGGACCTGCTGGTCGGGTCCTCGAGGTTCAGGTGCGTCAGCGCCTCCCACCCGCGCGAAGCGCTCTCATTCTCGTTCAAGCAGCACGCTGTCGATCACATCGATCTCGGCGTGTCTGCCACCACGGCAGCCATCAACTGCTACGAGAAGCCGGGATTCGCGCAAGTAGATATTGGCCCGAAGCGATCGTGGTGGGCTCAGGCACAATTGACGTCGTTTGGATGACGATGTCGCGCGACCGATGAGGCCGATCCGACGCGACGACATAAACGCGAGGGCTTCGACCTGGCCTGGATCGGGTCATGCGCTGACGAATTGAAGGGCGCCGCCTACTCGGGAATGCCGGCCTTGATCAAGCCCTCCGCGAACACCTCGCAATGGGCGAAGGCGCGCAGATTGTTGCGCAGCACGCCCACCATCAGCGGCGGCCCGACCTTGTTGCGTCGGGCGGTGAATTCCGCCGCCTCCTCGATCAGGCCGAGATGCCCGCAGCAGCTGATGAGCGCATTGTAGTGCCCAGCGAACTCGGCATCGGCGGCGACCGACGCCCGGAGGTGCGGCAGCGCTTCCGCGAAGCGCCGCGCCGCGAGCAACGCCAGGCCGTGGATCGTGGTGTAAAGGCCGGCGAAGGAATCCATGGGGCTCATGCGAAGCGCTTTCGCAGTCTCGGTGATCGCATCATCGAAGCGACCCGCCCGCAGCAACGCCCAGCCATAGGTCGTGCGCGCGAGCGCGAAGCTGGGATTGAGGTTGAGGGCGGCCTCGTGCTCGGCCAGCGCGCGCTGGTGTTGGCCGGAGGTGCTCGAGTTCAGGCCGACGGTCATGCGGGCCCACGGCTCGCTCTGGTCGAGGCGCAATGCCTCCTGTGCGTGCCTGGCGCTCTGCCTGTAACCCTCGGAGCGGTCCTCAACGTAATAGTAGAGCGTGGCCCACCAAATTGCCCAGCTGAGGGTGGCGTGCGCCCGCGCATAGTGCGGGTCGATCTCTATCGCGCGGCTGAGCAAGCGCTGCGCCTCTTCGTTCTGCTTGCGGCCGAACTTGTTGATGAGGTCGATGGCGCGGACAACAAGCCCCCAGACATCGACGCTTTCGGGCGGCTGTCCGGCGGCGCGATAGCCCTCCCGCGCGTAGAGGTGCGGTTCGATCGCGGCAACGATGTTTTCCGTGATCTCGTCCTGAACCGCGAAGATGTCGTGCAGTTGCCGATCGTATTTCTCCGCCCAGATGTGATTGCCCTTCTCCGCATCGATGAGCTGGCCCGTGATGCGCATGCGCTGGCCAGCCGTGCGCACGCTGCCCTCGAGGGCGTAGCGCACGCCCAGCTCCCGGGCGATCGTCCTCACATCGATGGCTTTCTCTTTGTAGACAAAGGCCGAGTTGCGGGCGATGACGAAGAGCCAGCGGAGCCGGGACAGCGCCGTAGTGAGATCCTCGGTGACGCCGTCCGCGAAGTATGCGTGCTCCGAGTCGTCGCTGAGGTTCGTGAAAGGCAGGACCACGATCGACGGCTCGTCCGGCAATGGCAGAGTTGGCGGAGCCCGCGCGGTAGCGGCCAAGCCGATGTCGATCCGAAATACCTGCAACGGTTCAGCAATGTTTTTCAGGCGCTGCTCACCCATATCGGCGAATTGGGCGTCGATCTTTCCCTTGACCTGATCGTATGCGGAACGCGACAAGCAGATTCCGCCGGGTTTAGCTATTCCTTCGAGCCGCGCTGCGACATTGACACCATCGCCGAAAATGTCATCGCCCTCGACCAGGACCTCGCCGAGATTGATGCCGATGCGGTAGAGCATGCGTCGTTCCGCGAGCAGCTTGGCGTTGCGCCGGGCCATTAGCTTCTGCACTTTGACCGCGCATTCGACCGCCGCCACCACCGACGGGAACTCGATGAGCACGCCGTCGCCCGTGGTCTTGACAATCCGGCCGTCATGCTCGCCGATGATCGGCCGCACCGCCGCCAGATGGTCACGCAAGCGGCGCACTGTCCCTGCCTCGTCCAGGCCCATGAGTCGACTGTAACCAGCCACGTCGGCGGCAAGAATCGCTGTAAGCCTGCGTTCGACCCGCTGCTGTGCCATGGACTGCTCTCCCGGGGTCGCGGCACTGTAGCACGAAGAACGCTCGGCCAGCACTACGGGACCATATCCAGTTCTGCCGCCGCAATTCAGCCCGGTCTGCGTCCTCGCCTGGTTCGCACCGCAAGAACTCGGACACAAACAGTAGCCACGTCCAAGGATCGACGGGCAACCGGGCTCGTTGCCGTCTAGATCAGATCCCCAAACTTCGGCTTTCGGGGCAATGTCATTCGCGCCTCTCCCTCGTCGCGATGGTCGCCACAGAACCAGCGCGCCCGTTCCTGACGCCAGCTTTGAGTAGACCCCAATCTGACGCGTCACCCTTAATGTACTTGATAGTGCGTTTCCTGGTGATCCCAACTCAGCCTTGATGAGGTAGAGCGGATCAGGGTGTAATCACGCCCACACGAGCCAAGCCCTCTCCAGATCAAACTCGCCCGCTCAGGAAATTTGCAACAGAACTGGTGATCTCGTATTCCGTTACGATTAGTATTGTTGCTGCTGGAGCCAGACACAGGCATTTTGATTGCGGTCAAGGGTACAGGCGGTATTCGCACGCAACAACGATATATAGTAATTGCATATATTCTGATCTCCGCCGGAGCAGTTCCTTCCCAGGTTATAAAGCCGGCAGGCTTGCTGAAATCCGCGTATCTCACAGGCGTTCTGATGGTAGGGTACGCAGTTTTCAACGCGCCCTGTTGTCAGGCAGGCACTTTCCAGGGTCGCATCTGGTCTGGCACACTGGAGTGGGTAACCGTTCGTGTCTCTCCCACATGGCGCGCCCGGATCTTGTGCCAAAACCCGGGTTGGGAAAAGACTTCCAGCAGCCACCAGCAGAGCGGTTGACAAGCACAGAAACCTGAGCATTTTCATCTTAATCGGGATTCTCACAATAAGCGACAGTGACAGGCTCACCGACCGTGCACTACAGCACGTTCCGATCTCGCCTTCAACAAGAATTCGGCATGGTGCAGAATCTGCTCTCTTCGGCTTCCGCTTCGGCGAGGAAGTCGCCATCCTCGGTCTGCGCGATCGGAAACCTCATGAACGGCTATCCCTCGCGCAGCATCTACTGCTTCACGGATAAGGCCTACTGAGATGAGCACGGCATTCGACATGTTGGTGCTCTCCTACTTCAATCAGTTCGGCATCCAGGCTGGCCTCGCCTTGCTCTATGTGACGTGGTTGATACGAAGAGTTGGTGAGGGCTACTGACGCCGGTAGTAAGCAGAGGCCGCGGATGACGGAAAATGCTGAGGACAAGCAAGCAGGATGGCGGATCGCGGTCGAGGCGCTGCTGATCGAGCTGATGCTAAGGTCCGCATGCTCCGAGAGCGACCCCCAAAGCGCGCTGACCAGCTTTGGAGCTCTGGCCCTGGACGATATCGGAGACAATGAGGGCGAGCCTAGGCCGCACGACAAGCGCGACGCTGCGCATATCATCGGCGACCTGACGCGCAGAGCGAAAGAAGAAATGATGGCTTGATCACTCTTGCACTCATCAACCGGGCCCCTTGAGCTAAAGGCGTCTACAGCATCCCCTCTGCCACCAGTGCCCGACGCGGATCGCCCGATCGTCGTCCCCGCGCTGGTGTGACGCCGACGTTCTGCTAGAACTCGCCTCCAACCCGGCACCCTGAAGATGCCTCCCTCCAAAATAATAAACTCGTGGGAAGAGAAATGATGAGATTCTACGCGACAGCGATCATGCTGGTGCTGGAAGCGGGCGCGGCGCATGCAGATACAGATGCGTGGCGGCTGCAAGGAACGTGCAAGCTTCTCTCGACGCCTACCGGCAAAATCGAGTGCGCCGGATATGCGTTTTATACCGAATTCGACACGGCTTCAGGCTTCACATTCGGAGATGGACAACATACGGCGGTGGGCTTTGAGGGCGAAACTAAAGACATCACTCACATCAACGGGGATTTCGGCGGAGCCCTGCCGATTGGCCTTGTAGAGGTCACGGCCGATGGACAGAAGTCGGCGCAAATTTTCAAAGCCTCTGGCAATTGCGTCTACGAAAACCCCCTCCAGGGCGTGCCCGCAACGGTTAGGTGCTATGTCTCAACTCCCTCGGGAGTCTACAAGGCCGAGTTTGTCACAGACGGATCGAAGCCGACCCACAGCAAATGAGCGTAAGCCCTAGCCGGCAATGTCACGAGAACGCTGGCGCGCTGGGCTGAGGCTCGATTATGATGGCAAATGACAACCATCTCGTTCGCTCGTCACCAATTTCCTCCGGCGATCATCCGGCACGCAGTTTGGCTTTATGCCCGGTTCACGCTGAGCTATCGCGACGTTGAGGAACTCCTCGCGGAGCGCGGTCTCGATATCTCCTATGAGACGGTCAGGCGCTGGGTGCTGAAGTTCGGACCCCTATTTGCTCGAGAGCTTCGCCGCCGTCGCTCCCGCCCGACCTCGCAATGGCATCTCGACGAGATGGCCGTGATGATCAGCGGCAAGCAGTTCTGGCTGTGGCGAGCGGTGGACAGCGAGGGCGAGGTTCTCGACCTGCTCGTGCAACGGCGACGCAACAAGGTCGCAGCCGTTAAGCTCATGCGCATATTGCTGAAAAGGCAAGGCTTCGCGCCCGAGGTGCTCGTGACCGACAAGCTGAGATCCTACGCAGCTGCGAAGTCAGAGCTCGGCCTCTCCGCTCGTCATGAGCAAGGGCTGCGCAGAAACAACCGCGCCGAAAATTCGCACCAGCCGGTGCGGCGACGTGAGTTCAAGATGCAAAGGTTCAAATCGCCCGGCTCAGCTCAGCGCTTCCTGACGGTTCATGCCGCCGTCCACAACACCTTCAACACCCAGCGTCACCTGACATCCCGTAACACGCTCCGCATCCTCAGGACCGGGGCATTTGACACTTGGAGAACGGCAACGACGGCATGAGCCAGAACCGTCCTGGCGTGCCTCCGCAAGTCGATTAAGGTTCCCGTGACAAAGCCGTCCGGCCTCCTCGAGCTTCTCCATATCCGGCAGATCGCGCAGGCTTTCGAAGCCGTATTTCGACAGGAAGGTCGGCGTGGTCACACGGGTATAGGGAGCGCCGGGCTGGGGGCTGCGCGGCCCGGCGGCGATCAGCGCGTCACCGCGCAAGCTGGCGATGGTGTCGCGGCTGATCTCCCGGCCCATGAATTCCGACAGCTCGCCTCGCGTCAGCGGCTGGAAATACGGAAACACCGTCAGCACCAGCGTCTCGTGCTGGGAGAGCGGCGCGTCCCTGCCCGACCACGCCCGAGGCCCGGATCACATCGGCGAAGGAGCGTCGGGTGCGGTGCTGAAAACCGCCGGCGACGGCGACGAGCTCATAGGGGCGTCCGTGCAATTCGTGGCGGATGTCCTCGATCAGGAGATCGAGGTTGCAGTCGCGGCCGACCACACCGGCCAGCACCTCGCGCGAGACGGATTTCGGGGAGGCGAATATCACGGCTTCGACGCGGCCCATCCATTCGCGCCAGCGGGCTTGCGGCGGCAGGTCGTCGAGCTCGACGTCGAATTCCACCTTGCCTTTGGCGCGCCGCCCCACGGTCTAAAGCCCATACAGCCGAAACGTGTCGCGGCCCGAGACTCAGCTATTTCCAGGAGTATCTATCGCGCCTCCCTGGAAGGCAGGCGGATTTCGCCTCTGGCGCGCTGGCCTGCTTGGCGGCATATTTAGCAGCATGGCCGAAGACCATCCTTTCACGATTGCTGTCGAGCGAAACACCGATATCGTTGACCGTTTTCGCTGGAGCATTCACGAAAACGGCACACTTCGCGAGCAGTCGCCGAGCTCCTATCCGACAAAGCGCGAAGCCCTAGCGGACGCCCAAAAGGTTATGCATCGGCTCGTCACACGTTGGCAGGCCGGCAAATGACCAAGACCCCCAAACGTCCACGCGATCTCGTGCGGCTGGGGACGCTCTCCCGTCTTAAGCTTGACCAAGGGCCAACAGGTTGCACGCCATCGCCGACATCGCCCGCGCCGAGGGCGTCGATCTGTCGAATCCCGATGGGGCTTTCGCCTCCCTCTTCGCGTTCGGCGGGAACAGGCCGCAGAGGACGCGCTGCCCCAGCATGACGCCTGGTGCTCTGCATGGCGAAGGCTGCGCTCTCGCTGTCGAAGACACCAGCCAGCCACGGTGCTGTGGCCGCCATGGCTGTCCAGTCCTGTCAGGTTGACGAGGCTGTGTTCGTGAACGCCCTGGCCAAAGGCATTGGTCACAACGATGACCGAGCCGTCCAGAGCACGGTGTCTGATACGATCAATCCTCACGCTGGCGGAAGCTCGCGGCCGTTCCGCAAGTCGGCGTCACTCGGCGCACGATTATAGGCGGGGGTGTTGGGGTCGGTCGATTGATACGGGGGCGTCGTCAAGGCTCGTGTGCGCCGAGAGAGATCACGCCGCTTCTTCCGCATGCACGGGAAAGTGGTGTAGCTTCATCCGCAAGCTGCCATACCGAAGTCAGCTGGTCTAGCGCGGATCAAAGCCAAAGCGTCCGAGATCATGGTTCCTGATGCCAATAGGGAGGACTTGCTTGTGAAACCTGCGATTTGTCTGGTGACCTTTCTGGCGCTCTCGGTTGCGGTCAGTCATGGTCACGCACAGGCGGTCGGCGATCCACAAGAGGGCCTCGCATTGGCGCAACAGGTTTGTTCGGAGTGTCACGCGGTCCGAAAAGGACAGGTCGGCTCGCCGAACTCGCGGGCACCGACATTCTTGGAGGTCGCAACCACTCCTGGAATGACGAGCACTGCCTTGACGGTGGCGCTTACGACGCCGCATGCGGGGATGCCAATGTTCAGGCTCACAGCCGAGCAACGAGGAGATGTTATCGCTTACATCCTCAGTCTGCGTTAGCCAATCTCGTCGCGGCCGATAATTTGCGTCCCACGGCCTGGCTCATTCGACCGTTGATCCGGCGCGGCTTGGTTTGCTCGGCTTTGGGCAGGGTCAGCGTCAAAACGCCATCCTTCTTTCCCTGGTCGACCCTATTCGGCGCCAGGCTAAAGGTCCGGCGACCGTGTCCAATGTTGTACTCGGTGTAGACCGGCTGCAGCTTCTCGTATTTCGAGAAATCGATGGTCAACGAACGCCAATTGACATTCTACATAGCTGGTGCTCACATCGGACCCGTCGGGGCCTGACTGGGTCCCATTCACACTTGGCGAGGCCACCGTTACTGCTACAGCCATTGGGGCCATCGGGTGTGCCACCGATAGAATGCGAATCAGTTTGGCCGTTTGGGTGCTAAGAGAGGGAAGTTTCAGCGGGCTTAGTCATGCTCAAGCTTCTCCGCAGGCAGGACGGACCGCAGGCGTGCAGACATCGTTACCAAGATAAGGGGGGGCGCCGTGCTCACGCTCGTAATCGGAATCCTAATAACCATCGTCGTCGGCGCCATCTTGTTTTGGGTCATCGACAAATATTGTCCGGATGCGCGGCTAGCGCAACTTCTCAAACTCCTCGTCGTGCTGATCTGTTTGGGGTCGATCGTGAACCGGTTGCTTCCGATGCTCGGGTACTCGTCTTTCCTGTAACAAGCAGCGACAGTGATTTTGCCCCGCTGCGAGCAACTCTACGGGCTTTGTCACGGGAAACCCAATCGGCTTGCAGAGACACGCCAGGACGGTTCTCGCTCATGCCGCTGTAGCCGTCCTCCAGGTGTCAAATGCCTCGCTCCTGAGGATGCGGAGCGTGTTACGGGATGTCAGGTGACGCTGGGTGTTGAAGGTGTTGTGGACGGCGGCATGAACAGACAAGAATCGCTGAGCCGAGCCGGGCGACTTGAACCTCTGCATCTTGAACTCACGTCGCCGCACCGGCTGGTGCGAATTCTCGGCTCGATTGTTTTTGCATAGCCCTTGCTCATGGCGAGCGGAGAGGCCGAGCTCCGACTTGGCAGCACCATACGATCTCAGCTTGTCGGTCACGAGCACCTTGGGCGCGAAGCCTTGCTTTTTCAGCAATATGCGCATGAGCTTAACGGCTGCGACCTTGTTGCGTCGCCGTTGCACGAGCAGGTCGAGAACCTCGCCCTCGCTGTCCACCGCTCGCCACAGCCAGAACTGCTTGCCGCTGATCATCACGGCCATCTCGTCGAGATGCCATTGCGAGGTCGGGCGGGAGCGACGGTGGCGAAGCTCTCGAGCAAAGTAACCGGCCGCTCAGGGCCGTTGCTTTGTTTTGTCGGGGTCGGCCGTAAGCCGCCTTGCATCCTCTTTGTGGATATCGACAAGCTGTCGCAGGTTGTCGATTCCGAAGTCCGTGAATGCGGGCGTGTAGTCGTCACCAATGGAGTAGACGGAGATGATGCCGTCCTCCGGTTCCATCTCGACGCTGATCTCTCTGAGCCAATCCTCGTCCTCGCCCAGCAATTCGGCGACGCGAGCGATGGTGAAGACGTGGGTGATCGCTGCCATGGTCAGGCGACCCGCGATCGTTGCTCGGACGGCGGCCTCCAGCTCCATGGCGTCAGCTCGTCGAGCTTGCGGGCTGGATGATCATTGATACGGGTGAGAACGTCTGCCAGGTAGGCTTGTGGATCGAGCCCGGCGAACTTGGCCGTCTCGATGATGGTCATCGCGTCGGCGATGATATCGCCCCCGGCGTCCGATCCGGCGAAGAGATAATTCTTGCGTCCTATAGCCACGGGGCGGATCGCCCGCTCGGCGGCGTTGTTGTCGATTGCGACGCGGCCGTCCTCGAGGAAGAGTGTGAATGCGTGCCAGCGATTGAGGGCATAGCGCATGGCCTTGGCGAGATCGCCCTTGCCGGGGATGCGGGGAAGTTGGGATTCACACCACGCACGGAAGGCCTCGACGCGCGGCTTGCTGTGCTCCTGCCGGACGCGTCGCCGCACCTCGGCGGATTGAGCGGCGATGTCGCGCTCGATGTCATAGAGTGCGCCAATCCTGTCGAGCGCCTCCCGGGCGATCGGCGAGCCAGTCATCTTCCAGACGTCATGGAAGTCGCGGCGCAGATGGGCCCAACAGGCCGCCTCGCGGATGCGAGGCGCTTCGTCCGTCCCCGCTTCGTAGAGCTTCTTGAACCCACCATAGGCGTCGGCCTGCAGGACACCCTTGAAGTCGGCGAGATGGGCTTGTGGGTGTTCGCCCTTGCGGTCCGGCGAGAAGTAGTAGGCGGCGCCGGGCGGATCGCTGCCACCCCATGGTCGGTCGTCGCGGACATAGACCCAGATGCGCCCCTCCTTGACGCCACGGGACTTTCCATCCGCCGTGCGGCGCGAGGGATCGAGCACTTTGATCGGCGTGTCGTCGACATGCAGGCGATCCGAGCACATGATCTCGGCCTTGATCAGAGCGCTCAGCGGCCGGAGCGTGGACACGGCCTGACCGCACCAATCGATCAGCGTCGAGCGCGGAATATCCGCACCGAGACGGGCAAAGATCTCGCCTTGCCTGTAGAGCGGCAAATGATCATCGAACTTCGAGACAAGGATGTGTGCGAGCAAGCCTGGCCCGGCCATCCCGCGCTGCACGGGGCGCGTCGGTGCGGGCGGCTGCACGATCTTCTCGCAGCACCGGCAGGACTTCTTGAGACGCGCGATCTCCACGATCTTTAGCTTGGCCGCGATCAAGTCGAGGATCTCAGACAGGTCCTCGCCCAAAAGACGCAAGGGGCCGCCACAGTCAGGGCAGCGATCTCCAGGATCCAGCACGAGGCGTTCGCGAGGCATATCCTCGGCGACCCGGGGCTTGCCTCGCCGATGTGACGCAGCCTGCAAAGCTGCCTTCTCGGTCCCGTCTAACTGCGGCGACTTATCGGCCGCGGCCATCGCAACTTCGAGGTCTTCGAGCGCCAGCTGCAGCTGCTCGATCTCGCGCTCGATCTTCTCCGAGCTCGATCCGAACTTCTGCTTCTGGAGCCGCGCAATCCGGATCTTGAGGGCTTGGACAAGGGCCTCGTAGGCACGCACGGACGCCTTCATGCGGGTCACTTCTTCCCGCTGCGCGAGGATGATCGCCTTCAGTGCGACGGCATCGTCTGGAAGGGCGTCGAGCGGCAGCGGCATAGGAAAATCCTACCGCAAAACGCCAACCATGTACAGCATGATCGCGTTGAATCAGATCGACAATCAGATCACACAAGCCGGCGGGGCGGTCCACGCCGGACGCCGCCAGTCGATCCCCTCCCACAGCATCGCCAACTGTGCAAAGGTCAATCGCGCGGTCCCATCGGCAGATGATGGCCAGGGAAAGCGACCCTTCTCGAGCACCTTGTAGTAGAGGCAGAAGCCCTGGCCATCCCAGTGCAGAAGCTTGATCCTGTCACCTCTGCAACCCCGGAACGCAAAGACCGCACCCGAACAAGGATTTTGCTTGAGATGCTCCTGAGCGCTCCCGGCCAGTCCGGATATGCCCTTGCGCATGTCCGTCATCCCGCAGGCGAGATAGACCCGCACTCCCGTTCCAAGCCCGATCACGTTGCCTCCGCGATCCGTATGATGCGATGGAGAATGGCGCGCCTCATCCCCAGCCACATCCACTGGAACGAACACGCAGCGCGCATCCGACAGCAAGCCTTTGTCCCGAAGTTCCCGGCGCCACTGGTAGATGTGCTGTCGGGTGATATCGTGTCGCCGGGCAACATCCGACAGGTTGATCCCCTCCGCACAGGCTTCCGCAACGATCGAGAGCTTCTCCTCAACCGACCAGCGGCGGCGGCGTTCAACCCCCGTCAAAACCTCCTGCAGCATAGGCTCACCTCGATGACGACGTACATGACGACGTCGATAACGACGTGAACTTACTCTCTTGCGCCCGCGATCATAAGGCGGCTCAGATCGGCCGGTTACCGAGCAAATAGGGGTCCGAACTTCAGCACCCAGCGCCTTATCGTCTCGTAGGAAATGTCGAGACCGCGCTCTGCGAGGAGCTCCTCAACGTCGCGATAGCTCAGGGTGAACCGGATATACAACCACACTGCGTGCCGGATGATAGCCGGAGGAAATTGGTGACGAGCGAACGAGATGGTTGTCATTTGCCATCATAATCGAGCCTCAGCCCAGCGCGCCAGCGTTCTCGTGACATTGCCCCGGCACCATCTGGATCTGGCCAAGTGTGTCCGCGAACACATCACGGCCGCGGGGCGGGCTCTGCTTCGAGTTCCCGGTGCATCCAGGAGACGGGCAAGCGGCCAATGGCGGCGCTGGACCGCAACCTCGCCTATCTCGGGCTCTTCGAGGTGCTCTACGGCTATCCGCTGCACGGCGTGGTGCTGACCACGGGCTGCGACAAGACCACTCCGGCCTGCATTATGGCAGCGGCCACCGTGAACATCCCCGCCATCGTGCGCTCGGGCGCGCCGATGCTGAACGGCTGGTGGAAGGGCGAGCGGACCGGCTCCAGCACCATCATCTGACAGAGGCGCGAGCGGTTCGCCGCGGGCGTCCTGCCATCCGCCGGCTTTGTCCTTGAAGCGGTAGTTGGCCGCCAGCGATACCCTGACCGTGGAGCCGAACCTTTTGAGGTTGCCGACCCGGCCGATGATCTGGAACTCCGCGATATTTCTCATTGTTCGCTCCGTACTTGGTTGCTCGTTAGTTCGATCCAGTGTATTTATAGCTGACATCTTGTTTATTTTCGGAAACCTCCTTTCCACCTGTTGCGCTGCGCACATCATCGACATTGAAATCGCCCTCCAGGGCGAAGGCTTCAAAATATTTTCCGCCACTTTGGCGAATTTGCCCCAAGGACTGGAGCGCCCTTGCCGGCACTACGCCGAGCTCTTCACAGAACTCACGACGCGCGGCGACTTCAGAGGACTCACGAGGGTCGAGCTCTCCCTTCGGAATCGACCAAGCGCCGAGATCTCGCTGGCGCCAGAAAGGACCGCCAGGATGGACCCGGAGAACGAGGAGCTCTCCCCGTTACGCCGATACATGAGAATTCCGGCGCTCAGGGCTGGCATAGCGCAACGGACGCCTGGCTCGCGGAGTCGAAGCAGGCGTCCAGCACTTTCTGCAGATTGGCGGCCCGCCGGAAGCTCGGCTCGCCGCTGCGGCCCGTCCGCACCGCGTCGACGAAGAGCTCCCAATTGGTCTTGACCGGCGGGCAGCGCACGGCCCGCCAGGCGAGGTCGTGGACCTTGGCGCCGTCGCAGGCCCGCAGCAGCGTCGTTTCATGGCTGTGCTCGAGCTCGAGCGCGCCGCTGTCGCCGAAGATATGCAGCCGCAGCGCGTTGCCGTAGCCGGTCATGAAGCGGCTGGCATGCACGACCCCCAGCGCGCCGTTGGCGAGCTCGAGGGAGAGGACAGCGCTGTCGTTGGCGTCCAGGCGGTAGTCGCCGACCTGGTCACTGGGCGCCTTGGCGAAGGTCTTGAGCCGCGCCTGCACCGAAACCGGCTCGAGGCTGGTCGCGTAGGTCGCGAAATCCAGGATATGGATGCCGATGTCGCCCAGCACCCCCTTCGAGCCGTGGTCGCTCGACAGACGCCACAGCCAACGCTCATTGGTCCGCCAATCGCCCCAGTGGTTGCCGACGAGCCAGCTCTGGCGATAGCTCGCCTCGACATGGCGAACTTCGCCGATCGCGCCGCTCGCGACCATACGGCGCGCCTCCTGCAGGGCGGCGACGTTGCGGTAGGTCAGGTTGACCATGCCGACGAGGCCGGCGGCCTCGACGGCTTCGGTCATCTCGAGGGCCAGGGGATAGCTCGGCGCCAGCGGCTTCTCGCACAGCACATGTTTGCCGGCGGCGATCAGCTTCATCGTGGTCGAGTGATGGATCGCATCGGGGGTGACGTTGCTGGCCCCATCGAACTCGCCCCAGTCGATGGCCGCGTCGAGGTCGCTGAAGGCGCACGGGATGCCGTGCGCGGCACAGAAGGTCTGGGCGCGGGCGGCATTCGAATCGACTGCTGCGACGATACGGCAGCCCGGGATGGTGGCGAAGTTCGTGGCATGGGCGGCGGCCCAGGTGCCGGTGCCGAGGATCAGGATCCGGACGACGGGCTCGCTCATCGATAGCTTTCCTCGCCGGGCTTGTGCAGCTTTGGTCCCTTGGACTGGATGCGCTCCGGCGCTTGCTCGACCGGCACGTTGGGCGCCTTGACGATGCTCGACCAGGGCGGCGCCGGGTTGTAGGCCCAACGCGCGGCGTTACGCAGCACCCGGCGCACATTGGCGTCGAAATAGATTGGGTAAGTCTCGTGGCCCAGCGCGAAATAGAATATCCGGCCGCCGCCGCGCTGGAAGGTGGCGCCGGAGCGGAACACTTCCCCGCCCTCGTACCATGAGATGAACACGGTCTCCATCGGCTCGGGAATGCTGAACGGCTCGCCGTACATTTCGGTGTTGGCGATCTCGAAGCCGCCTCCCAGGCCCTGGGCGATCGGGTGACTCGGATTGACGACCCAGACACGCTCGCGCTCGCCGGCCTCGCGCCATTTCAAGCTGCAGGGCGAGCCCATCAGCCGCTTGAAGATCTTCGAGTAGTGCGCGGAGTGCAGGACGATGAGGCCCATGCCCTCCCATACTCGGGTCTGCACCCGCTCGACCACGGCGTCGGCGACCTCGCCATGGGCCTTGTGCCCCCACCAGAACAGCACATCGGTGCGCGCGAGGCGCTCCGCCGTCAGGCCGTGCTCGGGGTCCTGCAGCGTTGCGGTCTCGACCGCGATGCGCTCGTCCTCGGCGAGCGCACCGGCGATCACGCGGTGCATGCCATCGGGATAGACCGCCGCCACCACCGGATTGGTGCGCTCGTGGATGTTTTCACCCCAGACCAGGGCGCGGATGGTCATCGCGATGTCTCCTTTCGTGGTCGGCGGGGGACGGGATCGAGGATGACGCCTTGGCTGCCGCCGGAAACGCGGTCCCGTCGGCGGCGAACAGATGCCAGAAACGATCCGAGGCCGGACCGAGCGTCAAGCGCATGCCCTCGCCGACGTCAAGGCTGCCATCCTGGCGCAGCACCAGGGTGCGACGCCGGCCGAGGTCGAGATGGACATAGGTCTCGGCGCCGAGGCGCTCCACCAACGCCACGCTGCCGGCGAACGGGCCGTCGCGGCAGGGCATCAGATGCTCCGGGCGGATGCCCAAGGTGACCGGATCGCCCGCCTTGAGTCCGTCGGTGGCGACCGGGACCGCGATGCGGACGCCGTCCTCGAGCTCGACCGCGGCGCCGGTCTGTGCCGACAGAGCCACTCGTGCCGGCAAGAGGTTCATCTTGGGGCTGCCGATGAAGCCGGCGACGAACAGGTTACGCGGCCGCTCGTAGAGCTCGAGCGGCGGTCCGACCTGCTCGACCCGGCCCGCGTTCAGCACCACGATCTGTTCGGCAAGCGTCATCGCCTCGACCTGGTCGTGGGTCACATACACCATGGTGGCGCCGAGTTCCTTATGTAGTTTGGCGATTTCGATGCGCATCTGGACCCTGAGCGCGGCGTCGAGATTGGACAGGGGCTCGTCGAAGAGGAACACCTTGGGCTCGCGGGTGATGGCGCGGCCGATCGCGACGCGTTGGCGCTGGCCGCCGGAGAGCTGCTTCGGCAGCCGGTCGAGCAGCCCGTCGAGTTCCAGGATCCGGGCCGCCACGCGCACCCGCTGCCCGATCGTTTCCTTGTCGGTCTTCGACTGCCGCAGGCCGAAGGCCATGTTGTCGAACACCGTCATATGTGGATAGAGCGCATAGGACTGGAAGACCATGGCGATGCCGCGCCGGGCCGGCGGATCGTCGTTGACGCGAACGCCGTCGATCAGGAGGTCCCCGGCGCTGATGTCCTCGAGCCCGGCGATCAGGCGCAGGAGCGTGGACTTGCCGCAACCGGACGGCCCGACGAATACCGTGAACGAGCGGTCGGGCACCGTGACGTCGACGCCCGCCACCACCTCCAGCCCGCCGAAGAATTTGCGGACTTTCTTGAGCTCGACATCCGCCATCCCTCAACCCTTGACAGCGCCCGCGGTGAGACCTGAGACGATCTTTTGCTGAAACACCAGCACCAGCAAGATCAGCGGCACGGTCACGGTGACCGAGGCCGCCATGATGTTGCCCCAGGGCAGCTCCTGCGTGCTGGCGCCCGAGATCAGGGCGATTGCCACCGGCACCGTGCGGCGCTCGGCCGACAGCACCAGAGTCAGCGAGAACAGGAACTCGTTCCAGGCCGTGATGAAGGCCAAGAGCCCTGTCGTCACCAGCGCCGGCCACAATAGCGGCAGGAAGATGCGGGTCACCACCACCCAAGGCCTGGCCCCATCGACGAATGCCGCCTCCTCGACCTCCTTGGGCAAGTCCCGCATGAAAGTGGTCAGCACCCATACCGTGAACGGTAGGGTCAGGATCAAATGCGAGATCGCCACGCCGAAGATCGTGTTGTAGGCGCCGATGCCGCGCACGAACTCGAAGATGCCGGCGAGCACGGCCACCTGCGGAAACATCGAGACGCTGAGGATGCACAAGAGCAGCAGGCGGCGACCCTTGAAGTCGACCCGGCCCAGCGCATAGGCGGCCGTCACGCCGAGGAGTAGCGAGATGGTGACCACGCCGGTCGCGACCGCCAGCGAATTGAGGATGCTGAGCGCGAAGGGCTGCTCGCGGAACACCGACACGTAGTTGGCGAGGCTCGGCTCGCTTACCCAGTAGCGGATCTCGTAGAGGCTCGAGCCCTGCCGCAGCGACGAGAGCACCGCATAGTAGAATGGGAACAGCGAGACCGCCAGGATCACCGCCACGAGCAACCCGAAGCCCAAATGGCCGGCGAAGCGGCGCAGGCGGATCATCGGTTGCCCTCGGGATCGAGACGCACCCGCCCGAGCATGAGCGTCAGCAGTGTCAGCACCGCGACCGTCACGAACAACAGGCTCGCGGCCGCCGAGCCGTAGCCCACCTCCTGGAAGTCGATCAGATATTTGCGGGCATAGACCGACATCGACTGCGTGTCCTGGCCCCCTGCCGTCAGCACATAGATGATGTCGAAGACACGCAGCGCGTCGAGGGCGCGGAACACCACGGCCACCATGACGGCCGGCCAGACCAGCGGCAGGGTGATCCGCAGGAAGACCTTGACCGGATGGACGCCGTCGACGCGCGCCGCCTCGTAGCAGTCGGCGGGCAGCATCTGCAGGGCGGCCAGGATCAGGAGCGCCATGAACGGCGTCGTCTTCCACACATCGGCGACGATCACCGCAATGAGCGCGGTATCGGGGTTGGCTGTCCAGGCGACCGGTGCCGTGATCAGGTGCAGCCGCAGCAACAGGTCGTTGATGACGCCGAACTGGTCGTGCAGCAGCCAGGCCCAGATCTTCGCCGAGACGATGGTCGGAATCGCCCATGGCACCAGGATGGCGGCGCGCACCAGGCCGCGGCCCGGGAAGCGGCGATGGAGCACAAGCGCGATGCCGAAGCCGAACACCGTCTCCAGCGTCACGGAGGCGGCCGCAAAGCGCAGCGTATTGCCGACGGCCCTCCACCAGCTGGGATCGACCAAGAGGCCGTCCCACTCGCCGTCCGCATAGACGAGGTAGTTGTCGAAGCCGATGAAACGGGCCTCGCCGAGCTCGCTCAGCCGCGCATTGGTGAAGCCCAGCCACAGGGTGCGCAGCAGGGGCCACCCGGCGACGATCGCGAGTGCCAAGAGCATCGGCGCCAGGAACAGCCAGGCCGAGCGGACCCTCTGCCGGGTGAGCGCCGACGCTCGCGCGGGAACCCGTCGGCCGGCGCTGCCGGGGAGGGCGAGGACCTGGGACATCGCGGCTCCGGCGGCGCGCAGCGTCAGCGCAGGGCGCGCTTGAGGCTGCGGTCGAGGTCGGTAAGCGCCTGCTCGGGCGTCGCCGTCTTGGCCAACACCGCGTGCACCGCGTCCCAGACCTCGTTCGAGACCTTCGGATAATTGGCGCCGACGAGCCGCGACGGGCGCGCCACCGCTCCCGCCAGGATCGGCCCGAGATCAGCGAAGAAGGGATTGGCCTTGAGCACCTCGGCGTCCTGGTAGAGGGCGGGGATCGTCGGGTTGTAGGCGCCCGATATCGCGCGCCGCTTCTGCTCGGCCTGGCTGACGAGATACATCACGAGGTCTGCGGCGATCTCGGGATGCTTCGAGTATTTGGCGATCGCGAGTTGCCAGCCTCCGAGCGTGGCGCTGTGCCTGCCATCGAGACCACCCTTGGGCAGGGCGATGATGCCGACCTTGCCGTTGACCGGGCTGTCGGACGAGTTGGCGAGCGCCCAGGCATAGGGCCAGTTGCGCATGAAGACGGCATTGCCCGACTGGAACACGCCGCGTGCATCCTCCTCCTGATAGTTGAGGACGCCCTGGGGCGAGATGCTGCCGATCCAGCCGGCCGCGGTCTTCAGGGCCTCGGTGTTGGCCGGCGAGTTGACTGCGACATGGCCGGCTGCATCGAAAAGGGTGCCTTTGTAGCTGTCGATCCATTCGACTGCATCGCAGGTCAGGCCCTCATAGGCGCGGCCCTGCCAGACGAAGCCCCAGAGCTTGTCGTTGCCTGCTTTGCGCTCGCCGTCCTGGATCTTGGCGGCGGTGTCGGCCAACTCGGCCCAGGTCTCAGGTGGCTTGGCGCCGTATTTGGCGAGCAGGTCCTTGCGGTAGAACAAGAGGCCGACATCGGTGTACCAGGGCATCGCCAGAAGCTTGCCGTCGACCGTGTTGTTGTCGACGATCGACTGAAAATGGCTCGCTTCGGCGCCCTTGGAATAGGGCTTCAGATCGAGGAAGTGGCTCTTGAGTGTGCCTGGCCAGATCACGTCGATCTGATAGACGTCGATGTCGGACGAGCCGGCCGCGAGCTGTTGCTGATAGAGCGCCAGGCGCTCGGTGGTGCTGTTCGGGGTCGAGATCACCTGGACGGTGTTGCCGGACTGTCGGGCCCAGGCCTCGGCGCCTTCCTTGCACAATTCCAGCGCATTGCCGACGGCGCCGCACGAGATCGAGATCTGGACCGCCGAGGCCGGCGCTGCGCCCAGAAGCACCAGGCCGGCGGCCGCGGCGGCGAAGCCGAGAGTCATGCGCATGGCGGTTCCTCCTGTCGCGGGATCTGCCGTCCCGTCGTTCAGCGAATATTTAGAGCGCCTTCGAAAAAAGTTGAGCGCGGCACGGGCGCCCCATGTAACACAGATAGCTGGGTCCAAGAGCACGGAGAGCCTACTGAATACGCAGGCGCGCAGAAATCAACCGAATTCGTGTGGCTCGCACATGTGGGGGGCTTGCCCCGCTTGAAGGGGCCAATGATGATTGGTGCTCTACCCCGACGGCGACGAGATCTACGACGGGAAGATGCAGGTCGCCGGCAATTCGCTCACCACATCGGGATGCGCGCTAGCGGCATCATCTGTCGCGCTGCACTTAAACGGGGTCTGCCTCACTTTGCGTGCTGCTTGCGTTAATCAGCTGCTTGGTTGCAGATATCGATGCGCATGCAAACGAAATCAGCGTGGGTTCGCGGGCTAGCCGTGCATATTCTGGGTACCGAGCGCACCTGCGGTAACTGGGTGATCCAAGCAGCACGCAAAGTGAGGCAGACCCCTATATTTCGAGGACGCTTGATTTTGACTCGTGAAATCGAACGTGAGGAAGAAGCGGGAACAAATGAGTTAACCGACCTAGCGCCGAAAACCATGCCGGGCACCTGACGCCACTCCTGTCTCTCCGGACCTCGAAGGGTGTGGCGGCGCCCTGCTCAACTGGAGAGGCGAGGCGATTTCACCGACGCCGAGCTGACGGACGGCTCGTACGTGAAAGCGAAACAACGGGGATGAGCGACGGTCAAGACGTCGTCCCCAAAATCAGGCTCAGCATGTCGGCCAGGGAAGCCAAGGAAATCTGTCAGCGCACGCTGCGCGTTGAGTAAGATGATGCCGCACCTCCGCGACGAAGTCCGGCACGGTCGTTTCGGCCACGTCCCAGGCATAGGCATAGATCGCCTTGTAGCTCAGGCGCGCCTCCGCCTGGGCGGCTTGGTTCCGGCGCTCACCGCAGGGTCACGACCTTCTTCTTGCGCACGCTCTCGTCGGCGGCGAGCACGATGCGGAGGCTGTTGACCGCATCCTCCATGTGGTCGGAGAGGTCGACGTTCCTGCGGATCGCGTTCAGGAGCACGAGCTGCTCGCGTTCGCAGAGCTCGTCATGGCTCGGCTCGTCGTCCATGCGGAAGAGCTCGTCGGCCTTGGCGAGCGAGTTGTCCTTGTTGAGCTTTGAATGGTGGAGGCGGATCGCGTTCGTCTTCGTGTGCGTGTCGATATCGGCCGAGGCAGTGTCGCTCGCCCCCTCGCCGGCGCCCTTGCCCTGCTCGGCCATGACGATGCTGGCGCAACCCTTGGGGCCGACCACGTCCTTCACGAAGAAGGCGATCTCGCTCATCATCGGGCCCCAGCCCGCCTCGTACCAGCCGACCGACCCGTCGTCGAATTCGACGTGCAGGTGGCCGTAATTGTAGGTCTTGACCTCCTTCGTCAGACGCGCGCCGATGCCGTGGACGCGCACCGGCTTGGCGCCGGTCATCTGGCACATCACGTCGACATAGTGGACGCCGCAATCGACAATCGGCGGCAGCGATTGCATCAGGTTCTTGTGCCAGGTCCAGGCGTCGCCGATCGATTGTTGGTTCAGGTTCATGCGCATGACGAGCGGCTTGCCTAGGCCCTTCGCGAGCTCCACGAACTTCACCCAGGAGGGATGGACGCGCAGGATGTAGCCGATGGCGAGCTTCTTGTCGGCGTCGCGCGCCGCGGCGACGACGCGTTTTGCGTCCTTCACCGTCTCGGCGATCGGCTTTTCCATGAAGACGTGCGCGCCCGTCTTGAAGGCGCGGATGGCGTAGTCGGCATGCGTGTCGGGCCAGGTGTTGATCGAGACGACATCGGGCTTCAGCGTCTCGAGCGCCTCCCCGTAATCGGCAAAGCGCGGCACGTTCGACCAGCGTGCCGGCAGGTCGGTGCGCTTGGCGATGCGCCGGGCGCAGAGTCCGGCGAGCTCGAACCCGTCGATCTTGTCGTAGGCGCGGGCGTGCGAGGCGCCCATATTGCCGACGCCGACCACCAGCACGCGCAGTGCGCCGTTCTTCTTCGCCTTTCGGTTCGCCTTCGCGGCCATGTCTTTCCTCCCCTTGCAGCCTTTGGCGCAGTCGCCCGAGAAAACCGGTCTTATACTAGGGAAACGCCGGTGCCTCCAGCGGAAGCATATGGCCGCCCGGCGCGCCCGACGACGATGCGCGAAACGCACCGCGTCACTTGACCCGGTCGTCGTCCGGGTCTTAAGCTTTGATTTTAAGGCAGTTGCGATCACCGTGTGGGGCAACCAGTGGACACAGCTCACGCTGCCTTGCGGGCGCCGCCTCATCCGCTCGATCCGTTGTCGACCAGCGAGATCGCCCTTGCGGGCGCGATCGTTCGGGCCTCGCACGACTTCGGCGCGGGGATGCGGTTCGAGACTGTCGTCCTGCACGAGGATTTTGAAGCGGGCGGGCCTGCGACGCGACGCGCCTTCGTATCCTTCTACGACATCGCGACAGGCAACCTCTTCGAGGCGGTCGTATCGCTGACCGGCGGAACCGTCGAGAGCTGCGTGCCACGCCCAGGGGCGCGGCCGCGCATCGCCCCGGACGAATTCCTGCTGGCCGAGCAGATCGCCAAGTCGCATCCCGATTTTCTCGCGGCACTCGCCAAGCGGGGCATCACCGACGTGTCGCTGGTGTGCAGCGATCCTTGGTCCTGTGGCGTGTTCGGGCATCCGGATGAGGTCGGCCGCCGCCTGATCCAAACGATCACGTGGGTACGCAACCACCCTCACGACAATCAATATGCTCACCCGGTCGAGGGGTTGAGCGCCCTTGTCGACATTGATCGCGCCGAGGTGCTGCGGATCGACGATTTCGGCGTCGTTCCGGTGCCGCGCGACGAAGGCAATTTCGCAGCGGGCTTCCAGCAGAGTTGGCGAACGGATCTCAAGCCCATCGAAGTCATCCAGCCGCAGGGACCCAGTTTCACGGTCGATGGCTGGGGCGTCGAGTGGTGTGGCTGGCGGTTCCGCGTCGGCTTCACGCCGCGCGAAGGGCTGGTGCTGCACGACCTGCGCATCCGGGATGCCGGCGCGTGGCGCAGCGTGCTGAGGCGCGCGTCGCTGGCGGAAATGGTGGTGCCGTACGGCCACCCGAGCGGCGTGCATCCGCGCAAGAACGCCTTCGATTGCGGCGAGTACGGGATTGGCGTGCTGGCGAACAGCCTGACACTCGGGTGCGATTGCCTGGGCGCCGTGCACTATTTCGATGCCGTGGTGAACCGGATCGACGGCACCGCGCAAACCATTCCGAACGCGATCTGCCTCCACGAGGAAGACGCCGGCGTGCTGTGGAAGCACACCGATTTCCGTACCCAGGACAGCGATGTCCGGCGGGCCCGCCGGCTCGTGATCTCGTTCATCGCGACGGTGGGCAACTATGAGTACGGGTTCTATTGGCATCTCTATCTCGACGGCACCATCGAACTCGTTGTCAAGCTGACCGGGATCATCAATACCGCGGGCCTGATGCACGACGGCTCGACCGGCCGCGGCACGCTCGTTGCGCCCGGCGTCGTGGGCCACATCCACCAGCACGTGTTCAATGTCCGGCTCGACATGGCGGTGGACGGGCTCAACAACACGGTCGTGGAAGTCGACACGGTCGCCGACCCGGCCGGGCCGGACAACCCGTGGCGCAACGCTCTGTCGATCGTCGAGAAGCCATTGCTGAGCGAGAAGGCGGCGCGGCGCTGCGGCGATCCATCGCGCATCCGCTCGTGGAAGATCGTCAATCGCGAGCGGAGAACGGCGCTTGGATATCATCCTGGCTACCGCTTGCTGGCTCAGAGCGCGCTACGCACGCCGATGCCGCCCGGCAGCCAAGTGGCGCAGCGCGCCGGCTTCGTCGCCAACGACATTTGGGTCACTCCGACGCGGGCCGATGAACGCTGGCCGGCGGGCGACTACGTGAACCAGAGCGCACCGGGTCAAGGCCTCCCCACTTGGACCGAACAGGATCGATCGGTCGCCGATCGGCCAATCACCCTTTGGCATACCTTCGGCCACAACCACATCGTCCGGCCGGAGGACTACCCGGTGCAGCCGGTCACGCACTGCGGATTCATCCTGCAGCCGTTCGGCTTTTTCGACCGCAATCCAACACTCGACGTGCCGCCCTCTAAGTCGGTCCACAGCTGCTGTGCCTGACGACGGCGAGCGGCACGCCCGCTGTCAAGAAGAAGTAAACCGAGGAGGAAGTGCGATGAAGGACAAGAATTGGACACCCAATCGTCGCGCCGTCGTCAAGGGTCTCGGCGCCGCAGTCGCCGCGCCGTTGGCCGCGCCCTTTGTCGCGCCGTCGCTGGCGGCCGACAGCAAGCCGTTGCGCCTCGCCGTGGTCGCCGCCCAGATCGCCGACCACACCGACTACCTGAGCGGCGCCACGCTGGCCGTGGACGAGATCAACGCTGCTGGCGGCGTGAAGGGCCGGCAGATCAAGATCGAACACCACGACTGCGACATCTTCACGCCGGACGGCATTCAGGCGGGATACCGCGCGGTCGTCGACACGAAGCCCGACGCCATCGGCAGCGCCTTCGTGCCGCTGGCCCGCCAAACGATGCTCGAGGCGCTGGGCGACTACAAGGCGCCGCTGCTGACCGGCGACACCAACATCGATCTGATCACCTTCGCCAAGAAAAATCGCGACAAGTACTGGAACTATTTCCAGGTCGATCCGCCGGAGATCTATTACGGCCGGATGTTCCCCAAATTCCTCGACCAGGTGGCGGCCGGCGGGGTGTGGAAGCCGACCAACAACAAGGTCCACATCATCCGCGAGCAGAACAACTACAATATGCAGATCGCGAAGGAAGTAGTGGAAACACTACCCAGCAGCAAGTTCGAGCTCGCCACCATCACCGACATTCAGTACCCCATGCAGGACTGGGGCCCGGTGATGCAGGCGATCAAGAAAGTCCAGGCCGGGGTCATTATGCTCGATTACTGGGTGGGGGCGGAGGAAGCCGCGTTCTGCCAGCAGTTCGTCGCCGACCCGGTGAAGGGTGCGCTGGTCTACATCCAGTACGGCGCGTCCCAGCCGGAGTTCCTCAACGTCGCAGGGGGAGCGGCGGAAGGCATGGTGTGGTCGACGGTGCTCGGCATCTACAACGATGCCCAGGGGGCCGAGTTCCGCAAGAAATATGCGGCAAAGCACCCGGGCGTGATCGGCCTCTGCTACACCGGGTCGGCCTATGACACCGTGTACATCCTGAAGAACGCATGGATGAACACCGATCCCGCGGATTTCAAGGCAATGGCTGACTACATCCGGACGCATCCGTACCGCGGCGTCGACGGTGCTGTTGACATGAACAACGAGTACCAGGCGGCACTGCACTATCCATTGCAGACCCAGGACCTCAACAAGGGCATGGCCCAGCTCTACTTCCAGGTGCAGGACGGCCAGCACAAGATCATCCAGCCGGACGTGCTGGCCGAGAGTAAGTTCCGCACGTTCCCATGGGCGTGATTGATGTGTGACGCGGCGCAGGGACCGGCAACGAGAACAGGTCCGGTCCCGGCGCTCTTCGGCTGCGAGGATATCCACATCCGCTTGGGCGGGCGGCCGATCCTCGAAGGCGTTTCGGTGAGTATTCGGGCGGGCGAAATCCTCGGCGTGGTCGGGCCGAACGGTGCCGGCAAGACGACGCTGTTCGAGGTGCTCTCCGGCCGCTACGCGCCCGACCGCGGCCGGGTGATGCTGGGTGGACGCGACATCACGTCGCTGAAGCTGTTTGCCCGCGCTCGCCTCGGCCTCGGCCGCACCTATCAGTCGCCAGTGGTGCCCGACGCGCTGACCGTGGCCGAGGTGTTCCGCGCCGCGCGGCAGGCCTATCCGCCGTTCCTCACGCGGTTTCATGCCGAATGGGCGGCGGAGCAGGTCGGCTTGCGTGTGCCGATGTCGGCGTTGGCCGGTTCGCTGGAGACGCTGAACCGGCGAAAGCTGCTGCTCGCCTGCCTGCTGATGCGCCGGCCGCGCGTCATGCTGCTCGACGAACCGGCAGCCGGCCTCATCAACTCCGAGATCGATGAGCTCGACGGCATCATCCGCCATTTCGCGCGGGAGATGAAGGTCGGCGTGATGCTGGTCGAGCATCGGCTGGAGTTGCTCTCGGCAATCGCCGACCGCGCCATCGTCCTCGACCTGGGGAAATTGATCGCCGAAGGCGACCCGAGTGCCGTGTTTGAGGATCCACGCGTCCGCATGGCCTATTTCGAGGTCGAGGCGGCATGAGCGACGTCCTGCGTATCGAGGGCCTCTCGGCCGGTTACGGCCCGCTCGGCGTGCTGCACAGCGTCGACCTGACGGTGCGCGCGGGCGAGCGCGTCGGCATCGTCGGCCTCAACGGCCATGGCAAGTCGACGCTGCTGAGGGCGGTCGCCGGCCTGACCGGCTGGCAGAGCGGCTCGATCAAGCTGAACGGGGTGGAGATCGGCGGCACACGCAGCCAGGGGCCCGGACGCTACACGCACAAGATCGTCCGCATGGGGCTTGCCCTGGTGCCGCAGGGTGACGCGCTGTTTCACGGCCTCTCCGTCGCCGACCATCTCGACAGCGGCGCCTACACCAAGCGCGCCTGGCGCGAACGCAAGCAGCGGCGCGAGCATGTGCTGGCGATCTTCCCGCCGCTGCAGAAACTGCTGAATCAGCCCGTGGGGAAGCTCTCCGGCGGCGAGCGGCGCATGGTCAGCCTCGGGCGTGGGCTGATGGACGACGCCAAGCTGCTGCTGATCGATGAGCCATCCCTCGGCCTCGCGCCGAAGATCAGCAAGGGATTGCTGCAGGCGCTGATGCAGATCGACCTCAAGGACGGCGCCATGGTGATCGCCGAGCAGAACCTGTCCCTCCTCGAGGGCAGAGTTTCCCGGCTGATCGGCCTTCATGCCGGCAAACTCAAGGGCGGCGCCGTGACGCCCGACCTGCCGACGAGCGAGGTCATCCACCACGGCGGTCATCCTCATCCGCAGCATTGACGCCGCCGCCAGGGAGACGCGCCGCCGCATGGACCCCTACTACTTGTTGCTCACCGCAGTGAGTCTTGCGTCGATCTACGGGTTGCTGGCGATCGGCATCTCGATCATCTGGTCGAGCCTGGGCATGATCAACCTGGCCCAGGGCTTTACCTTCACGGTCGCCGGCTACGGTGCATGGTTGGCCGCGCAGAACATCAGCACGAACGGCTTTGTCGTAGTGGCAAGCGGCGTGATGACCGGGGCGCTAGCGGGGGCGCTGACTGGCCTGTTGGCGTTCATCCCGCTCTACGACAAGCCGAACTTTCCGCTGCGCAGCCTGATCGCCACCCTCGCCATCAGCCTGATGGGCGGGCAATGCCTGCTTTGGCTGTTCACGCCGCGGGTTAAGGCGCTGCCGAAGATCTTTGGCGTCGGTAGCATTCATATCGGTCCGGCAACCGCCAGCTACGACAAGATCGGCGCGATCGTCTGTTCGGCGATTCTGCTGCTGCTGACGCTGGGCTGGATGAAAGGCAGCCGGCGGGGCCTGGAAATCCGCGCCATGATGCAGAACCCGGAGGGCGCGGCGCTGGTCGGCGTCGGGCTCCGCTCCACCGCCATGGCCGTCATGATGGTGACCGGGGCGATGGCAGGGCTGGCCTCGGTGCTGCTGTCGCAAACCTATTTCATCAGCCCCTTCGCGGGCACGACGCCCTTGGTCAAGGGCATGGTCGTAGCGCTCGCCGGCGGCCTCGGCAGCGTCGCCGGCGCATTGATCGCAGCCGTGCTGATTGGCTTCGTCGAGGCCTTCACGGCGGTGGAATTGGGCGGGCAATATGTATTGATAACGCAGTTCCTCTTCATCATTGCCGTGCTGCTCGTGCGCCCGCGGGGGATCGCCGGAATGATCGAGCATTCCCGGGAATAGCGGTGGCGGCACAAAGCAACATTCAGGAACTGAGGGCGCCGGGCACGCCCTCAGCGGTGGGCACCCGCCGCTGGCTGCCGATCCTGCGCGGCCATGGTGGCGCAAGCTGGCACCGCTGGCGCTACCCGTTCACCCGGCGCACGCCGCTGCTGATCGAGGCCAACTACAATCCGGTCACTCTTGACGCCGAGCGCCGGATCCTCAATCCGGCGCCGATCCTGTGGGTGATCAGTCTGGCTGTGCTCGCCGTTATCCCGCCGCAGATCGGCAACAATTCGTTCGTCCTCTCCGCCACCAGCTTTGCCATGTATGCCGCGATCAACATCATCTGGATGCTGACGATCGGGACTGCCGGGATATTCTCGCTGGCCAGCCTAGCAACCGTCGGCGTGGGCGCCTACGGCAGCTCGTACCTTTCGGTCTATTTCGGATTCCCATGGTGGGCGATGTGGCTCACCGGGCCGCTGTTCGGGCTCGTATTCGGCGTCATCATTGCCATTCCGGCGATTCGACTTGAAGGCTTCTACTATGCATTGTTGACCGTCGGCATCAGCGAGTTGTGCCGCGTCTATGTCATCCAGGATCAAACACTCGGCTCGGCCAATGGCTTGCTGGGGGCAGACAGCTTCGTTCCCCACAGCATGTCCGATCGCGGCGGTCTCATCCTCGGCTATTACCTCGCATTCCTGCTGCTGCTCGGCGCGTTGATTCTCTATCGCGTAGTCAACGGCCAGCGCCTTGGCCGCCTGCTGCGCGCAGCGCCCGAGAAGCACGAGGCCTTTGCCGAAGCTCTCGGCATCGACTATCGCACCACGCGCATCCAGGTGTTCCTGATCTCATCGGCGGCATTGGGCGGCGTCGGCGCCTTCTACGCGACCCTGCTTCACGGCGCCACGCCCTCGCTGTTCACCATGGACCAGCTGCTACTGTTGCTGGCGATGGTCGTGGTCGGCGGCATCGGCACCGCCGAAGGCGCGCTCGTCGGTACCCTGATCGTCGTGCTGTTCGACAAGGTTTTCATTGGCCTCGGCCCGATCCGATTGATCCTGATTGCCGGCATCATGCTTGGCACGGTGCTATTCCTGCGCGGTGGCCTGTTCGGCATTCCCGCTCAGTATCTGGCCTGGCGCGGCAAGCGGCGAAGCGAACGCCGGGGCCGGCACTCCAGCAAGGGAGGAGAAGTGATGCCCGAGGAGGCAATCGAGATTGCCGACAAGCAGGCGATCTTTGTCCGGCGGTTCGAAGCACGGTTGCGGGCCGAGCTCAAGAACTTGATCACCCAGGACTTGATCAAGGAACATCGTGACACCTTCGGCCAGCGGCGTAGCGACGCATTGGAGCGCGTGCTGACCTATTTCCGCAGTGCCGCGGTCACCGACAAGTATGCCATCCTCGCGGTCAAGCCCTTCGCGGAGTACCGCATCGTGGCGCTCTCCGGCCGGCGGGGCGTGCCGCCACGCGCCGTCGACGACCAGGTGTTCACCAGCCAGCACGACGCGTTGCATGGCGTCTTTCTCAAGCGGGTGCAAGATCTCATGGATTCGTGAAAGCAGCGGAGGAACGCAGGCGATGGCCCATATCCGCATTTCCGCCTACACCGATAAGCTCTCTGTCAGACCCGGCGATACGCTGCGCGTGATGGCCAGCACGGATGCCACCGACAGCGTGCGCGCGCAACTTGTGCAACTGATCCACGGCGACGAGCACCCGGACGGCCCCGGTTTCGTCGAGCGACCGGTCGCCTCGCCGATAGAACGCGAATGGCCGGCACGCAAACAGTACATCCAGAAGGGTAATTTTCTGCGTGTCGCCGATCCGCAAGGCAGACTTGCCCCGACCGGACCGTTCACGCTCCACGCCTACATCTTCCCTACTCTGCCGGGTGCGGGCCGACAGGTTCTCCTCGGGCGGTGGTCGGTTGATGCCACCAGCGGATTCACACTTGGTATCAATCCCTCGGGACGCCTCGAATTCTGGGTCGGCGACGGGACTGGCGCCGATGCGGTTGCAGCGGAGGTCGAGCTCATTCCGCGCCTCTGGTATTTCGTCGCGGCGAGCTACGATCCGGCTAGTGGTGTCGCGACCCTCTATCAGGAAGCGGTGATCAATCGCTACAACAGCCTGCTCTCCAAGGTCGTGCCGTACGACTATCAGTCGCATGTGCGTGAGACGCTGCGCGTGCGCCCCACGATGCCTGAGGAAATCGGCTTTGTCATCGGCGCTGCGACCGAACGCAACCAGACACGCGGCACGTTCTTCAGCCAATGCTACAATGGCAAGATCGATCGCTGCGGCGTCCAGGGGGTGGCACTGGATCGCCCGGCGCTCGATGCGGTCCGCCGCGGGGCCCGGCCTGATCCCGCGGGCGTGCTCGCCGACTGGGACACGTCCGCGGGCTATTCCGAGCACGGGATCGGTGACACGGTGGTGGACACCGGCCCCCATCAGCTGCACGCCGAGGGCAACAATCGACCGGTGCGTGGCCTGACCGGTTGGAACTGGTCCGGCCGCAACGACAGCTTTCGGCTTGCGCCCGGAGAATATGGCGGCATCGAGCTGCACGCCGACGCGCTCATCGATTGCCATTGGGAGCCGACGCTGACGCTGACCATTCCGGATCAGCTCAAGAGCGGCGTCTACGCCATCAAGCTCACGGCGGGCGATGCCGAGGAGTACACACCGTTCTTCGTCCGTCCCAGCAACGCACCGAGGGCGGCTATCTGCCTGCTGATCCCGACAGCGAGCTATCTTGCATACGCCAATATCGGCACCGCATTCGACGCGGCGTCGCTGCAAGCGATTACGGCCGAGACGCCGATCTTCCAGGAGGTCGATGTCGAGGTCTACAAGAACGACGTCGAGTTCGGTCTCTCCACTTACGACCAGCACAACGACGGCGCAGGCGTCTGCTACTCCTCCTACCGCCGTCCGATCATCAACTTCAGGCCGAAATATCGCGCGCCGGGGCTCGGCGCCACGTGGCAGTTTCCGGCCGACCTGTCGATCGTCGCCTGGCTGGACGCGATGAAATACGACTACGACGTCCTGACCGACGAAGATCTGCACCGGGAAGGCGTGGCCGCGCTGAAACCGTACCGGATAGTCCTGAACGGCACGCACAACGAGTACTACTCGGAGCAGATGATGGACGCGACTGAGGACTATCTCGCGACCGGTGGCCGCTTGCTCAATCTCGGAGCCAACTCCCACTACTGGTGCGTCGGCTTTCGCGACGAGGAACCATGGGTGATGGAGGTCCGCAAGCTCGAAGCAGGGTCGCGGGCCTGGCAGGCGCGGCCGGGCGAGCAGTACCTCGCGAGCACCGGCGAGCGCAGCGGCCTGTGGCGCCACCGCGGCCGACCGCCGCAGAAGCTCATCGGCGTCGGCTTCACCTCTGAGGGCATGGACCAGTCGGTGCCATATCGCCGCATGCCGGACAGCTACCATCGCAGCGTCGCGTGGATTTTCGAGGGCGTCGAAAGCGATTTTTTCGGCAGCGAAGGCCTCGGCCTGGGCGGTGCCGCCGGCATCGAGATCGACCGCTACGACCTCGCTCTCGGAACGCCGCCGCACGCACGCATCCTGGCCTCGTCTGAGCCTTTCACCGATAATTATCCGCTGGTGCAGGAAGAGATATTCTTCATGACGCCCGGCCTCGGCGGCACCCAGAACCCCCTTGTCCGCGCGGACCTCGTCTACTTCACCACGCCAAACCACGGCGCCGTATTCGCCACTGGCTCGATCGCATGGGGCAGCGCTCTGCCGTGCCGAAACTTCGACAACCCGATATCGCGGCTGACGAAGAACGTGGTCGACGCGTTCCTCAACTACGGGCCGCTCCCGGGTGCGAGCTACGACCGCGGCGAGAGCGCATTCCGCTGACGCGGAATCGATCTCTGCTTTCTGACTCTGGCCGCCGGGCGCCGCCGCGTCAGCGGCGTTCGCTCTCGACGGAAGGCCTGCCCGCCCACGCCGATACCGAAGGATGCCTGTCGGCCCACTTGGTCTCGGCTTCCAGCACTGCGGCGAGCGCCAGCAACGTCGCCTCGTCGCCGTAGCGACCGACCGCCTGCACGCCCATGGGCAGGCCATCGGCCGACCAATGGAGCGGCAGGGCGATCGCCGGCAACGGGGCGATGTTGAAGGGGAACATGAAGACGGCGTCCGTCCACTTGGCATTGTAGCGATCGAGGTCCGGCTGGCTCATGTCCCAGTAACCGAGCGGACGCGGCTTCTGGGTGAGCACCGGGGTGAGATACACGTCGTACGGCATGAGATCGGCGGCAATGTCGCGTGACAGGCCGCGCAGGGCGTTCATGAGGTTGACGTGCTCCACCGCCGTCTGGGCGCGACCGCGCTGGATGATCGCCCAGGTCACCGGCTCGACGTCCGCCTGAGTCACTGGCCGCCCGGCCAAAGGGGTGAGAAAGTCGAACCCTGCCGCGCTTTCCGCCGGGGTCATCGCGGTATATGTCTTCCAGGCGCTGGCGGCGTCGAGCGCCATGTTCTTTTCCTCGAGGTAGTGGCCCAGCCGCTCCAGCAGCGATGCGGCGTTCCGCACGGCGGCCACCGCCTCCGGATCGATCGGGCTGCCGTCGGGCGGGGTCACGGTGAAGCCGATGCGCAGTCGCTTGGGCGCGCGCGTCGCGAGCACTGCCCAAGGCTCGGAAGGAGTGGGTGGCGTGTACGGGTCGCCGGGCAATGCGCCTGCCATCGCATCGAGATATGCTGCCGTGTCGCGGACCGTACGCGTCACGCAGAAGAAGTAGGCGCCGCCATACCAGTAGTCGCCGAACGGGGCGATGGTGATGCGTCCGCGCGACGGTTTCAGCCCGATGACCCCGCAGCATGAGGCCGGCACCCGGATCGACCCGGCTCCGTCGCTTGCCTCGGCCAGCGGAACCATGCCGGCGGCCACGGCGGACGCCGAACCGCCCGAGGAGCCGCCGGGCGTGACGTCGGCGCGCCAGGGGTTGTGGGTGGCACCGTAGAGCTTCGGCTCGGAGGTAACGGCCCAGCCGTTCTCCGGCGCGTTCGATTTGCCGACGAGCACGAAGCCGGCCGCCTTGGTGCGGCGGGTCGCTTCCGAGTCTTCAGGAGCGCGGGCGTCCTTCAGCCACCCGCAGGAGTTGGTGAGTGGCGCACCCTGCCACATCGAGGCCAGTTCTTTGAGGAGGAACGGCACGCCCGTGAACGGGGCTTCCGGGGGCACGTTCGGCACCTGGGCGCGCGCCATGTCGTAGAGCCGGTGAATCACGGCGTTGAGTTGCGGATTCAGCCGCTCGATGACGACGATGGCGGCTTCGACCGCTTCGGCCGCCGAGATGTCCTTGCGGCGGACATGCCCGCCCAGCGCCACCGCATCGCTCGATGTATAGAGGCGGATGAGATCGTCGGATACCGTCGCCATCGTCGATCCTCCCGTTCTCCTGGGCCGATGATGGGTGCAATTTGGCCATCGCCCGCAGTCAAGCCTGCATGTCGAATGTTGTCCAGGTGGAGCGGAGTCGAAGACGGTAATGTTCCTGGCAAGGCAGCGATGACCGACGTCACACCGGCCGCCTGCGCGGCGGCATGGCGGGTCTGCCTCACTTTCCGTGCTGCTTGTCTTAATCAGCTGCTTGGTTGCCGATATCAATGCGCATGCAAACGAATTCAGCGTGGTCTCGCGGGCCAGTCGTCCGGATTCTGGGTACCGAGCGCTCCTGCGGTGACGGGGTGATCCCAGCAGCACGGAAAGTGAGGCAGACCCCCTTTAAGTGCAGTGCGACACCCTTCGTCTGGACCGCAAATCCAGATCGCGTCCTCGCGGCTGTCAACCGAGGGAAGCAAGCGTTAGAGTCAATCCACTAGTTTAACGTCCATAAGGCTAGGGTCGCACGGCCGTACGGCGACTTTACGCCAGGATGGCGAGCATCTGCTTCTCAAGCGGGAGGGTCGTCGTCGCGCCCTGCCAGACCACGGGGTCCGGATTCATCGAAACCTTGTCGACGCGTTTGAACGCGGAATTGACGGCGTGAAAGCCGAGCGCCCGGTACGCCTCGAACTGTTCCTCCGTGAATAGCTGATCCAGCGTCGTCTCGTGCGGGAAGTCAGGATTGCGCCGCTTGTAGTCGACGATGTAATCGTTCTCGTCGCCGGTGAACGACGACTTGATATAGAGCAGCACGCCGGTGCTGTGGGTATCGTCAGTCTCGCCTCTCTTGCGCGGATAGTAGATTGTGCCGAGCGCGCAATGCGGACCGTGAGGCGCCTTGTTCGGCGGCAGGCCGCCGGTTTCGAGAACTTTGGCGGACGCCTCCCGGGTCGTGTCGCGCAGCGCCGCCCATGGCAGATCGATGCGCAGGCTGAAGTCGATGCGCGCGTAGCGTTCCAAAGTGACCAGCGAGCCGAACGACATATCGGGGTCCGCCTCGGCATCGACAGCGATCACCAATTTGCATCGCCGCCGCAGCAATTCATAAATACCCAGATTCTCGATGTGACCGCCGTCGGTCAGATAGATCGTATTGCTGTATTCGGTCAGCAGCCCCAAGAGCTCCTTCAGGAAATAAAGCTTGTCGAAGAACCACGCCCACAAGGGCTTGATCAAAACGCCGGCGACCTTGGCCGGATTTTTCATCCAATAGCCGAGCCGGATGTTGAGGATCGCCAGCGTCGGCACCAGCGGCTTGACCGTCGCCGAGCCCATATTGGAGGACGCCGCTGCGCCTGAGATCGCCATGGCGGTGCCGGCATTGAGCCCTGGGGATTTCGCCTCCATCAGCTCGGTCTCGATATAGCCCGTCGATTCGCTGCCGGTATACAGCGGACTGAACATGAAGAAATCAGCATTGCGGTCGCGGCGATTGGCGTATTTCGATGCTTCGATATTCAAGGCAACGTTGATTAACTGATACGGCGCCAAATCGGTTCGCAATTTGCTGACCTTCAAATGGTCGAGCGGCATCAGGTCGCAATTGCGCAGATCGGCGTCGGTTTCCTCGCCGGCCTTGCCATTTGGCGCCACGCGCTTACTCGGGTCGAATAAGAAAGCCTTGCTCAGCCGGTCGCGGTATAGCCGATGCAGCGAATTGGCGTTGGCGCTGAGACACCAGCCCACGAGCGCCAACACGACGAAAACAACAAGATAGAAATTGCGAATGCTGCCGTCGCCGAACGGCAGCCAGCCGGCGAGCGTCGACAGCCAATGTGGCGCGTGATCGATGCATTTGCCGGCGTCGCAGTCGGGAATTCCCCAGAATACGAGATAGAGGTAGGCGACCCAAAGGACCATGGGCACTCCGGCGCCCGCGACATACATGGCAAGCCTGATCGACAACGCCATGACGGATGCGGTGACGCCCGGCTTTTCGGTGCTGCGCTTGAGCGCATCGACGAGAGAGCGGCTGAAAACACCGACGACGGTGCCGATCGAGGCGAAGAACGCCGTCAGCCCCTTCAGCCACGACGAGGCAGTGGAAAACGCCCCGGCAAGCGTATTGGGCGAATGGGCGACCTTGAACATTCCGGCTAGCAGCCAAGGCTGCAACTCGAGAAATACGGCCAGCATAATGATGACCAAAAATGCCCCGAACAGGCGGGCGCCAAGACCGACATCGCTGAAGTTGCGGCCGACCCGGGTCGATCGCCACAGCGCCCACAGCACTAAGACGATCACAAAGAGCAAGAGCAGATTGAGCGTCGCGGCAAACGGCCTCGCCGCAATCGGCAGAAAGGCAAGATTTTCGTTTTGCGCCAGCGCCTTCACGTCCGGATTCCACAGGATGGTCAGCGCGGCCGCGAAGGTGAGCCACGGCAGCAACAGCACCGCATTGGCCAATATGCCGCGTAGATAGACCACGACATTACCGAACAGATTGAGCGCGCCTTGCGGAAACAGATAATTGGAATGATCGCGGATGTGCTGAACGGCGGCCACTTCGCCGGTCCGCAGCTCGCTGGCGAACGGAAACTTCTCCTTGTCTCCGACACTCGTCGCCGCCGTCATCGCCGCGGTCATCGAAGTTCCGATGTAGCCACCGCCGGATACTGTCGACAAATAGTCGACCTTTTTGATGATGCCGCGGACATCGAGCGCCTGCAGGGCGCCGAGCCCAAACGCTGCCGAGCGAATGCCGCCGCCAGACAGCGCCAGTCCGATCAGTCGCGACTCCGATGTCGGGCGTAGCACCGGAGTGCCGTCACGCTGGCGATCTTCTTCCTCGAGCGCGATCGGTGAGCGCTCATTGTTATTACGGCGCTTATTGATCGCTTCGATCTCGCTCTGGAAGATTTCATCAAACTTCTTGATACCCATCCGAGCCCCTGCTGATCTGAAGAAGTCTCCGACGCGCAGATCTTCGTTTTACAACTAAAAGGCGAAATGTTAAAGAGATTGCAGGGAGGGGCCGATGATGCGCTTCGTTGCGGATGCGATCGCGGCGGTTTTCGGCTTCGTCAGCGGGGTGGTGCGTAACGCGCGCACGTTCCATCCCGATGGGCGCACCTTCGTCGGCACCGTAAGCGCTGATACCTGGAACACAGATACATCTGATCCAGCGTTGCGGCAGGCTGGCAAGCTCATTGAAGGGCGTGTGCTGCTGCGCATCGGAATGGGCGTTGCAAAGAAGAGCTGGCCGACTTTCTTCAGAAGCCATATTCCCGACGCGCCGAGCATTGCGGGGCGTTTTTCTCCGTCACCAGATCCCGACGCGATCAGCCGCACCGATCGCGGCCCCGACGAGCTCGATATCCTGTTCACGGCCGGAGGCGATCGGCTGTGGAAGCTGATTCTGAATCTGGCGACCGGCGGCCGCGGTTACGGATTAAAGCGCTTCGACTATTTCCAGAATCAATATTTCGCCGAAATACCCTATCGCGTGACCACCTGCGGGCTGAACATCTGGCTGCGGTTGCGCGCCGCCAACGGCGTCGCAAGCGCAGTAGACCGCGCCAACAGTGACAAGGATCGCGAACAGATTCTGTCGCAGGCCGTAGAGCGCGGCGCCGAACTTGTCATCGAGGCGCAGTCCGCCATCGGCAAGAACGCGCCGTTTCTACCCTTTGCCAAGATCCGGTTCGATCGCGAGATCAATACCGATCAGGAGGCGCTGCATTTCCAGCCGTTTGCCAGTCGCGGCTTCGAGCCCTATGGCGTCCTCGCGACCTTGCGTGAGAGAGTCTATCCGGTCAGCCAACACGCGCGGCCGCCGAACAGCGGACAGCGCACCGCACGCGACCAGGCGGGATTTTTTTGCAGGCTCCTGCACGGTCCCTATTCAGCCACTGACGACGGCCGCCGCTGCTTCTCACTGCGGCGCACGATATCCGCCCTCGGCGTTCTTCTGCTCGGGGTGACAGTTGTTGGCGTAGCCTATGGGGCGTGGCGCTTCCTGCCGAACTATCCGGTGACCAATAATCCGCCCGATCAGCCCGGACATGTCTTCACGCAGGAAGAGATCGACGGGCAGCTTTTCAAATACGGCTCGACCGGCGGCGAGGCCAATCTCGGCATACCACTTTTGATCTGGCAGGCGATCCCGCTGGTCTGCGCTAAGACGCTCAAGAGCGTTGTCGGCAACCGGATGGCTGCGGACTATGTGGCGCGAGTGCACAATTACAGCCCACGACCGGAGCGCGGCCCCGATCGGGCACGACTCGCCCTTTCTGTCGAAGGCTTCCGCGCGCTCGGCCTGATCTTCGAAACCGACAAGGGAACCGTCTACGAAAGCGATAAGGACGGAACGCCGAAGAACATTCCGGTCGGCGTTTCGATGCGTCGCAATCTCGGGTTCGACCGCGTGTTCGTCAATTGCGCGGTGTGCCACAGCAGCACGGTGCGCACCACCGCCGCCAGCAAGCCGGTCCTCGTCCTTGGTATGCCGGCGAATCTGCTCGACCTTCGCAACTTCGAGGACTTCCTGTTCAGCTGCACGTCCGGGGCGGACTTCGACAAGGACAATCTCATTCCTGAAATCGAACGCATGAACGGTCCGCTGAGTTTGCTTGACCACTATATTCTCTATCCGGTCGCGATCTGGATCATTCGCGACCGCGTGCAATATCTGTCGAACCGCCTTGGATTCTTCGCCAAGCAGCCAGATTGGGGACCGGGCCGTGTCGACACTTTCAGCAATGCCAAAGGCATCTTCAACTGGCCGTGGCAGAAGCTGCCAGACTGGCACAAGGGGCAGACGCCCGAAAAGGACGAAATCGGCACCGTCGACTTTCCATCGATCTGGAATCAGGAAATGCGCAAGACCAGGTCAGACGGTTGCCCCATGGAGCTGCACTGGGACGGCAACAACGACGCTGTTGAAGAGCGCGACCTGAGTGCGGCATTCGGCACCGGCGCGCTGCCTCCCATCATCGATCACATCAATCTCGGCAAGATCGAGAAGAATTTGCTGCTCGATCAAAGCATGCCGCCGCGATTTGCCCCGCCGCCATTCGCCGGTGCCATCGATCAGCAACTGGCCGAACAAAAAGGCAAGCCGATCTATAACCGGCTTTGCGCCAATTGCCACGGCATCAACGGCACAGATTTCAGAGGCGCGAAGGTCGGCTTTGTGACGCCGATCGAGGACATCCGCACCGATCACTATCGGCTGGACAATTACACCGAGGAATTGTCGTCGACCCAAGCCATGCTTTATGCCGGCGAGAAAAAGATCGCCGGCGCGGACAACGGATCGCCGCCGCTTGACGAAGCACATCTGAAGTCCTGCGGCTGGGCTGCCCATGGCAACGCGCAGGAAAACACTTACCGGTTCAAGCGCTTTCACAAGACCAACGGTTACGCCAATCAGCCACTCGACGGCGTCTGGCTGCGCGCGCCCTATCTGCATAACGGCTCGGTGCCGACGCTGTGGGATCTGCTGCACCCGGTGGCGCAACGTCACAAGCAGTTCTGGCGCGGCAACGACCTCTATGACACCACGAATATGGGCTTCGTGTTCGAGAGCGCAACGGCACCCGACGGCACCTATTACTTCCGCTACGACACGAGTGAACCGGGGAATTCAAACAGCGGCCACGAAGGTCACGGATACGGCACTGACCTCTCGGACGGCGACAGGACAGCACTCATCGAATATCTGAAAACGTTCTGAAGACTCCGACACTCAGGATCGCAAGCGATGGCGGGAGCGAAGCGGAAAGCGTGGTGGGTTACCGGCGCAGGCGTCGTCGCGCTGGGGATCGTCGTCGCGCTCACGCTCTACGACAAGCTGTGGCGCGAAGAGCCGCAGCCCGATTGGGTTGTGCATGCCGTGGCCGAAGGAGAGTTCGGCGATACCCAATTCGAATATCTCTCGATCGGCAACGAGCGCGCCGTCGGGCTGCCCTATTGGGTGTTCTACGTCCTGCCGATGCTGTTTCCCGAAAAACTACCCGGGATCGGCGGCTATGGCGCGTTCGGCCTGCCCTGGGAGCAGGGTGTCGAAATGCCGATCGGCTTCACCAAAGTGACCATCGGCTATCCGCGCGTCGGCTTCAATTGCGCGCTGTGTCATACGACGCGTTATCGGAAGAACCTGGAAGAGTATCCGCCGACATTCGTTCCCGCCGGACCCGGCCACACCGCCAACATCGAGGCATTGTCGCGCTTCTTCTATGACTGCGCCAAGGACCCGCGGTTCGACAGCGATAATCTGCTTTCGGCGATTGAGAATTTCACCGAGTTGGATCTCGTCGACAAGATCCTCTACCGGTTTTACATCATCCCGGCTACCAAGAGGCACATTATCGCGGCTGGCGAAAACTTCCTATGGACCTACCGCAAGGACCCGTCGGCCTGGGGCCGCGGCACTGACGGGCCGACCTACTCGAGCAGATATCTGCCGGACGACATGCCTCAGGGTTACCACTTGGGGTCCACGCAATTTCCCGCGATCTGGAATCTCGCCAAGTATCGAAATAGCGGCCAGGCGGGCGACGCGCAGCGGCTCAATGTCATCGGCGATGGCCGTGATATCCATGCAGTGATCGTCACTTCGCTCACGGGGCTGTTTGGATCCGCCACTCCCGACGCGGCAAAGATCGAGAGCGAAGCGAAGGCGTTTGGCGATTATTTGGTGAAGGCGCGCCCGGCGCCATTTCCCGGGACTGTTACCGATGCGACACTTACATCGGGAAAAGCCGCGTTCGATCAAGAATGCGCCTCGTGCCATGCCGAGAGCGGCGCCGGCGTCGGTCGGCTGATGCCGGTTGCCGAGGTGGGGACCGATCCCGATTACGCCGACCGATGGGCGGCGGCCAGCGGCAATAAACCCGCCTACACCGTCTCGCATCTCGACGGCATCTGGCTGCGCGGTCCCTATTTGCACAACGGCTCGGTGCCATCGCTGCGGGACCTCCTGCTGCCCGCGGCGCAACGGCCGAAGCAGTTCTACCGCGGTAACGACGTGCTGGACGCCAAAAATGGCGGCTTTTTCTCAAGGGTCGGCGACCACGACGCCGAGCGGCGCGGCAATCTTTTTGACACCACGCTCAAAGGCAACGGCAATCAAGGGCACGAATATGGGACCAGTCTGCCGGACGACCAGAAAGACGATCTGATCGCATATTTGGAAACGCTGTAGCAACGAAGATCCGAATTTGGCCTGAGGAGCATGTCCGTGGCCGAGTATGAGACGTTCGCGAAGTGGCTAAAGCGCCTGCTCCACCCCGAGCGCGACAGCGCGAGCGCCTTCACCGTAGAGGCGTTTGGCTGGCTGCTGCTTGCCGAGGGTATCGCGATTTTCATCGCCCCGCATGGGGTCGCGGCGTTCCTTCACCTGCCCGATTTCTCCGCGGCCACAGCAGTCTATTTTCGACTGATCGGCCTGCTGATCGCCGGCCTCGGCGCGCTCTACACCGTAAGCGGCCGCGTCAATGCGCAGGGCTTTGTCTTCGCATCATTTTTCGATCGGCCGATCGTGCCGGTCATCATGGCAGTGCTGTGGTGGAACGGTCTGATCCCGGCAATCCTCGCCATCGCCTTCAGCGTCCAGGATTTCGGCAGCTTTCTCTGGACCGCCCGGGCTTGGCACACCGAGCGCAAGAACATGCACGGAAAAGCGAAATGACGCATCTGATAAAGGAGCTTAAAGAGTTCGCACCTATCGGTGCCGTGCTCGTTTTCGCGATCGGTCTTATCCAATATCTGCGTTCAGAGTCGTGGAAGAAAACGGAATTCGTCGCCAAGCTGTACAAGGACTTTTCAGCTGATCCTGATTGTCAGCGAGCATTATGGCTCCTGCAAGGCGACAAGCGGATGATATCGTACAAAGATGGAGAACATTTCCAGCAATATCAGTTTGACAAAAGCGTCCTAGTAAAAGCACTCACCGGCCTCACAAAAAAGAAGCACGAACCGACCAACGACGAGCTTCACATACGTGACACACTTGATCGGTTCCTTGTTTACATCGAGCAGTTCGAACGAGCAATTCAGCGTCACCTCGTCTCTCAGCGAGATGTCTACCCCTATTTCGGTTACTGGATCGCATTACTCAAGGGTGAATTGAGTCTTAAGCCGCACTCTCCCGTCCTTCGCTCTATCTTGAAATACATCGACGACGCCGGCTTTGACGACGTGCAGAGCTTTTTGGCCCGAGACTGGGAACGGACCAGATTGGAGCGTCTCCGCGACTGGTTGCTAACGCGTTTGACGAGCTTCTACGCGAAGCTAGGCAAGGTCGCGAGGGCGAAGGTGATGGCAATCCGAAATTGGCAACGCTAAGGCGTCTCCGGGCCTTGGCCGTAAGCCAAAACCATGAGTTCTTCAAAACGTGGCCACAAGTCAGGCGCGGCGAGAGTGAGAGGAATGCGGGGAGCTTCGCGAACGGGTCGAGGGCCGGGAGAGTGGCTCCCGGCACCCGTCGCGGTGAGACGAAAGGTGCTTCCCGGCACAATACTCGTCGGCCTTGGCCAACATAGAGGTTGGCGTCGAGAGCGGTTGCAGCTCGCATTGTCGGTTGCGGTTTAATCTTGTGCTCATCTCCTGACGGTAACCCTGTCGCATATTCGCGGGGGGCTTATGGCACGGCAAGGCGCGGCATTCGGGAAGCGTGAGGCAACCGGCGCCCTGGAAGAGCGCGAATCCAGCAGCAGAATGCTGCTCATAGTGGCAGTCACCGCATTCGCAATCGCATGCGTGCTTGACGCCGTTCGCACGCATCTCTCGCAGCCGGTCGCGAACCCCACAGCGGAACTCCTGAAGGGGCGTTGGGTGACAAGCCAAGCGCCTTGCAATGCCACGGACAACTATATCGAGTTCGGCGATCACGGCTATGATGCCCATATTCACGACCGCCTGTGGGCAAATGGGGGCGGCTTCGCCTCCTATTGGAGAAAAGACAGCTTGATCATGATCAAGAATGGCGGAAACACCAGAAACGCCATCCTTGTATTGAAGCAACTTCCGCAAGATCAGCTCGTCTTCTTCGACCTCGTTTTCGATGGCGAACCTGACTATGAAGAATACGGCCTTGGGGATCAGCAAGAGCCAGAACGCTCCGACCTCGTGCCACAATTCAAGCGTGTCGCGAGTGACCTCCAATCGGCCCGCCCGCGTACTGACCCCAACCAGGAGTGGCGTCAGGCGTTCCGCACGCATCTCGGCGCCACAAAACATTGCGCCGCAGCAGCGCCTCGGTAGTGCCAGCACGGTAGCCGCAGAACTCCGATGAAGAAATTTGGCAAACGCACGATGGCGACCCGTCCATCGACCATCGTTGAAAGGGCCGACCGCCGACACCGAGGCTGGCTAGCTCTGGCGGCAACCGTAATCGTCGTCTTTCTCGGTGGCAATGCAGCGATGTCGCTGGGGCTCTCGAGCCCGTGGCTCCGACACATGGTCGAGATCTTCCCGAGCGACGCGAAACAACCAGCGGGCGGCGCGTCCTCACCGTTCGAATTCCTCAAGGGCAGGTGGGTCGCCAATCTCGCTTCTTGCACCGCCATGCGCTGACCGCCCTGCCCAGCCCCCTATCAAGCTGACATCGCGCCCAGGCTGATCCACGTGATGCCTGAGCCCATTCACCGACTCCGTGACTTGAGCGTAAGACAGCCCTCCTCCGCCTCATACGCCTGAACCCTAGCAGCCGGTTGACATGCCGGATTCTTTTGCATTTACTGAGTTGCGCGGTCATCGGGGAGCATGCCGTCGTGTTTCTCTTGGCAAAACTGGTGTGAATGACTCGACTCGGCGGGGCTGAGGTGGCGCGTCTGCAAGAGCGCCCTCTCTCTGAATGCCTCAGGACATGAACGCTTTGCTTGTGAAGATTCTTCGAGAGCACTAGACACGAAGAACCGTGGATGTCGATTTGCACTCGAGACTGGGACTCGAACTGGTTTGCAGAAAATGTGGCACTCAAATTGGGACTGGCGGGTTGTTCAGTCTCAATTTGAGTGCCAATTTTGGACCGCAGTCAGGCGAACGCGGCCTCTCTTTCGATTGCAGGCTTTCAGGCTTCGATAATGCTGTCTGAAATGCACTCGGTGCCGGTTGCGATGGCGTCGATGGCGAGTTCGTTAAGGACGCCAAATACGCGCGCGGTAATTCCGTCGGTTATTCGCACGAGGTGACGCAAGCCTTGCGCGGACAAGGCGGAGGGGCGTTTGAGAGGCAGGCTGCGCAGGATCGCGGTGACCAGTTCTTGAAACTCTTCGTCACCTTTCCAACGTGGCAGAACGAGTTGATCAAGCCGACGCGCCAATTGGACATCGCCCGCAATCGCATCGCGCGCTTCCGCGACGCCCAGGCAGACCAAAGACGCCTTGAGTTCATTGCTGAGATGACGAAATAGCTGAAGGATGACACGTTGTTCGCGCGGGCTGTCCGCGAGCAGATTGTGAACTTCGTCGAAGACCAATACGCGGACCATTGAGTCCTTGAGGAGTCGGATCGCCTTGATCTCCAATTCCATGAGGGTCGCGCGTTCGTTCACGTTGACGCCGAGCGCCATGAGCAACTGTGCGTAAACGCGGCGCTCCGTTGGTCGCGAGGTCAGTGAAATCGCCAGGACCGGTGACGCCTCGAAGCCAACCCCTGAATTGAAGGTGGGTGGATGGCCGCGTCGGAATTTCTCGACCAGCATCGTTTTGCCCATGCCGCTATGTCCGTAAATAGCGAGTCCGGGCGGACGCGTTGAGGGCGGATACTCGCACAGCGCGCCCATGTGTTCGATGACGCGGCGCGCACGTCTAAAGCCGATCCATCGTTCCGTCCGGATGGCGCGAACGCGCAAATGATTTGGCGCGTCAAGAATGCCAGCGACCCCAGACGCGACGTGCAATGGATCAATCATCGATCCCAAAACTCCAAATCGTCGTCAGTGTTGTTGGGTTTGGCCGTATCGATCCCTGTAATTTGGCCGCTCGGATTTTCAGCCAGCGCTTTGGGCCGCTTTAGAATGATTCTGCGTGCCGAAGCGCTTTCGACTGCAGCAGTGTCCTCAATGCGACGCTGTTGAGCAATGGACGAAAAGATAGTTTCCTCGGACAGGTCTCGCCTGCCTTGCTTCCTCAAACGGTCTTTGGCGTGCTTCCATTCCCACCAGGAGGCATAAGGAAAAGCAAGATTGCGATAACGGGCCTCGATGAAATGGCCGTCGGGCTGGCGAACGAAGATGCGCGACATGTCGCGCGGGTCATATTTGATAGTCACTTCAGCGCCACGCCCGACATCGCGGGCAAGAGCGTCGGACCAGTAGCGGATTTTCTCCAGGTGAATTCCGTCCTTGAGCAATCGTCGGCGTCTCTCTGGCAAGAAGCTTGTCCAGAACGCCATGCGGTCGGGTGGCAAGTCGAAATTCACTTCGCCTTGCAAATCACGCCAGTGGGCGATTGGCGGCCGCAGCAACGCTGAATGAATGCGATGGTGGTATTTGCCAGCGATCTCAATCGCGATCCAGGCTTCCAACTCTCGCAGCGTAAAAATGGCGCGTCCTTCCGCGTCATAATTCTCCTTGAGCTTGACGTTGCTGAATGTCGTGCCAGGCAAGATATGAACGGCCCCCATCATTGTGCCGATGAGACGCTCAATATGTCCGCCGAACCGAGGCGTCGCGGGAGGCCTGTATTGGAGCTTGATGCCATATTCGCGGCACGCGCCTGTCAACGCGCGCGAATGGAACTCCGCGCCGTTGTCGCTGTGCAGGATGTTGGGCAAGCCCGCAACTGGCCACGATAGATCAATGCCGCGTTCGCTCAGCCAAGCCGTCTTGTCGTAGACGGCGTGAAGAAGACACAGACCCACGGAAACGCTGGACGGCGCTTCAAGAGCGAGGTGAAATCCTGCAACCATCCGAGTGCAGACGTCGACGGCGATCGTCAACACAGGGCGCCCAATTGGTCGCCGGTATTGCTCATCGACGACGATAATATCGACAAGCGTGTGGTCGATTTGCCATATCGTATTTGGACGGTCGGCGACAAACTGCCCCGGGCTCGGGGTAGACGCCGCCTCCAAGGCCCCCTGCCCTCTTCTGCGCGCCGCCGTTAACGGATTTAAGTCCAAGACGCGGCGCTTGATTGTTTTTCGATGTGGCGCTCGCAATCCCTCCACGTGGCAGGCGTCGTGAACGCGTTCCATGAGCGCGCTGAATCGAGGCTTTTCTTTCTTCAGCCAGAATCGTTCTATTTGCTCTGCGATAATGCGTTCGATCCGTGGATCAACTTGCGAACTCCCATCTCGAGTTCCGCGCTTGAGCGGGAGAAGGCTCGAAGCCCGACGCGTCCGGCGAAAGCGCGCAACGGCGCGAAACAACGTTGATCTTGGGATTCCGAGTTGCGCAAGGGCGGCATTGGCGACTTCGGCGGTGACCTTCCAATCCGATTGGCGCAACAAATCCCTGAGCAAAGCGGCGCGCCGCTCCACCTCAGGCCACAGCGGATCATTGGGGTCGACCAAGCCGAAGGACATGGCACAACGCTATAGTCGATCGACGGGTCGATCAATCCCATTTCAAGTGTACAAAAATATGCCTCCAGTCCCAATTTGAGTGCCGTGAAAAAATGCAAGTCTCAGGCAAAGCCCTGAAATGTCTCACTCGAGCAGTCTCAGCAATGAGTGTAAATCGACAGCCGCCGCTGGCGCGCTCCTAACCTGCCGAACGTGATCAGCATCATCTCGGCTGATTGGCGGGCGTGGATCGCCAACAACAGGAAGCTCCGCGCGGCGATCGATCAGGGGGGAGGGTTCAAGATTCTGAAGGCCACGAAGGCATTTCATGATTTAGATATCGCACGACCGCTCTTCGGAGGGGTACTGCGCCGCTTCGCGGCCCCCGATGTAGCCCCTGAGAGGTGCGCCGCACCCCTCCCCGCTCGAAATTCCGGATGATCACGTCCGCCTCGGGGCAAGCGCAACCGCTGAATTGGCTTTTCGAGAAAGCCGGGCGGGTTCGCCGCGCCTTGTTCCGGAAGCCTTCTCGTGCTGCGCAACCGAAACGGGCGCCAAAGCGACCGACCGCATCAAGGCGGAGACCAGGCAAGCGGGAGACAGTGCCGCCGCGCCGCGGCCGCCGCAAGAGAGACTTCGCCGCGCCCATGGTCGCCACGACAGCAAGCCCTGCATGCGCCCTTGCCCCGGCCGCCCCGCGGCGGCGGGCGGCTGGGCGAGCGGGCCGGCAGATGGATGGGCCTGCGGGTGTCGAGAAGGATGAGGAGGCGCAAATGCCAAAGCCGGACAATGAGCTCGAGCAACTTCGCAAGGTGACCTGTGGCGTCGTGCTGGAGCAGGATGGGTGGGCGGTGGATAGGCGCGAGAGTACCCGGCGAGCCGTCAAATACCGCCGTGGCCGGGGCGAGATCTTAATCGTCATACATGACGGCGCAGGCTGGTTCGACCCCTTATCCGACGCCAAGGGCGACGTCTTCAACCTCGTGCAGCATCTCTATCGGGGCTCATTCGGCGCAGTGCGCGCCGTCCTGCGGCCACTGGTCGGCATCGTATCCGATCGACGGCCATCGATCCGTCCGAAGCGGCGCCCCGATCCGGCGCCACTCCGCTCTCGTTGGGAGCGAAGAAGTGCGCCGCGTCCCGGCTCGCTGAGCTGGCGCTATCTCGCTGGAGAGCGAATGTTGCCCGACGCTGTACTGGAACGCGCCATCGCCGCAGGCTCACTGCGTGAAGGACCGCATGGCAGCATGTGGGCGGCGCATCGGGGCGTGGACGGCTTCCTCACTGGCTGGGAAGAACGCGGCCGCGACTGGCGCGGCTTCTCGACGAACGGCACCAAGGTCCTATTTCGTCTCGGGTGCAGCGATGCCCTGCGCATCTGCGTCGCAGAGGCGGCGATTGACGCCATGAGCCTCGCCGCTCTCGAGGCGATGCGTTGCGACACGCTTTATCTCAGCACCGGTGGTGGCTGGGGTCCGGCGACCGTCGAGGCGCTAAGAGCGCTTGCTACGCAGCCAGGCATCACGCTCGTTGCTGCGACCGATCATAACAAGCAGGGTGATCGTTATGCCGAAAGGCTCGCGGAACTTGCCGCGGAGACGGGATGCGCAATAGCGCGGCTCGTGCCGGTGCATGACGACTGGAATGAGGATGTGAAGCAACGCGCCGTCGCCCGCGAACATGCGCGCGAATGTTGAGGCGAATGCAGTAGGCGAGGTCCGAGCCATGCCCGGCTGAACCCGCAGTCACCGACGCATCGGCTCAGCGACGGTCGGGACGCGGGCGAGAAAGGCTTGAAACTCAGGGTCCAGGGTTGCGCGGTGAATTTCGGCGAGCTTCGCAATGGGCTGCTGATCGAAGTCGGCCCGCAGATCAATGGGGGGCTGATCACGACTGACCACCTTGACGGCAGCCGAGCGCTGTCCACGGCTGTCGCCACCTGCCCGTTCGCCCGCCCGTAGCGCATCAATCAACTTGCCCGCAAAGGTCGGCGAGACGCTGCGCTCGAAAGTTTCCTTCGCCGCGACGATGACGTCCTTTGACGCAACCCAATTCGCGGCGAGCGCCACGTCCTGCCCGAGAATGAGGTGCTTCGTTTCGACATTGTCCGCGCCGGTCCAACCCGACGTCCGGCCGCCGCGATCGACAATGATGAGCTGGCGGGAACCGCGGCCTTCGTCTTCCTCGGTCAACTTGCGGAGCGTCTCTTCAGAGTCAAGATCGGCTTCCAGGAGACGAAGTCCACGCACGCCATAGAGGGGGTTGGTGCTCAATCCCTGGGTCGCGATCGCCCCAACATCCGAAGCGAGATGCAGCACCAACCCGCCCACTACCGGTGTTCCCGTAGCGGCCGCCGCGCCAAAGGCTCCGGTTCGCGGGTCCCTCGCGACAATCGAAAAAGTCATCCCTGCCTCCAAGCTCTCATGAAAGGTCCTCGAGCCATATTTATCATGATCAATCTTGACCGGAGTTATTTATCATGATAAATGCACGAAGCGCAACCCTTACGCAGCGGCTCCGTCCGCCGCGAAAGGAAGCAGGCCTGGCAGGGAGAACAGTCATGAAACCACTGATTTCCACACTCGTGATCGCATTGCTGACGGCGGCCGCAATTTCCAACGGAAGCGCCGCATTTGCCCAGACGCCGCCCAAAGTCCTGATCGTCGGTCAGATCGCCGAGCCTAAATCGCTCGATCCGGCCGCGGTCACGGCTGTCAATGATTTTCGCATTCTCATGAATCTCTATGATGGGCTTGTCCGCTACAAGGATGGGGCATTGGAGGTCGAGCCGGCTCTCGCCGAGAGCTGGAAAATCAGCCCTGACGCGCTCACCTACACATTCGCCCTACGCTCCGGCGTGAAGTTCCACGACGGCTCCGACTTCACCGCCGATGCAGTGAAGTTCGACTTCGACCGGATGCTTGACGAGAAAAGCCCGTATCATGACACGGGTCCGTTTCCACTCTCGTTCTTCTTCTCGGCGGTGAAGGAGGTGAAGGTCATCGATCCGCTCACCGTCGAGTTCGATTTGAAGGCCCCATACGCACCCTTCCTATCGAATCTCGCCTATCCGACCGGATTGATCGTCTCGCCCGCGGCTATCAGAAAATTCGGCAAGGATATCGGCCGGCATCCATCAGGCACAGGCGCCTTCGTCTTCAAAGAATGGGAAAGCAATTCAAAGGTCGTCCTCGAGCGCAATCCAGCCTATTGGGACGGCCCGCCAAAGCTCGAAGCCGTCGTGTTTCGCCCCATCACCGATGCCAACACACGCGTCGCCGAGATGCTTTCGGGCGGCATCGACATGATGGTGGAGGTTCCGCCGGACGCGCTCGGCCAATTCAAGGACGCCGCACGATACCAGATCCATCAGCAAGCCGGCCCGCATGTCTGGTTCCTGATTCTCAACGCCAAAGAGCCACCGTTCAATGACAAGCGCATGCGCCAAGCCGTGAATTATGCGGTCAACAAGAAAGCGATAACCGAAAGCCTGCTGCAAGGAACCGCGCAAATCGCCGCCGGGCCGACGCCTCCGGCCTTTGCCTGGGCCTATGACGAAGCCCTCCAGCCATATGCCTACGACCCGACGAGGGCCAAGGACCTGATCAAGGAAGCCGGTTATGACGGCAAGGAGCTGACTTTCTATGTCACCGAGGGCGGCTCCGGCATGCTCGATCCAGTGCCCATGGGGACGGCGATCCAGGCGGATTTTGCCGCCGTCGGGCTCAAGGCCAAGATCGAGACATACGAATGGAACACCTTCCTTGGGAAGGTAAATCCGGGCCTTGAGGGAAAGGCCAATCTGGCCGAGATGGCTTGGATGACAAATGATCCCGATACGCTCCCCTATCTCGCGCTCCGCACTGCGGCCTGGCCGGACAAGGGCGGGTTCAATTCCGGGTATTATTCCAATCCAGATGTCGACAAGCTGCTCGAACAGGCGCGCCAGTCGACAGATCAAAGCGAGCGGGCGAAACTCTACAAGAAAATGCAAGAAATCGTCCACGATGATGCGCCGTGGCTGTTCGTCGCCAACTGGAAACAAAATGCAGTCGCAACGAGCGCGGTGAAAGGCTTCAGGCTCCAGCCGTCCTTCTTCCTGCTCTTGCGCGGCGTGACTAAGAATTGACAAACTGGAATCCGGCGTGCGGCCTTCGCGCCGGATTTCCCGGCCGGATCCTGCTCCGGTAGCGCGCGACCCCAAAAGCATGCCCGCGCGAAGGCGGGGGTGGCTGCCACTTTTCGGATAAGATCGCGCGCCGAACGAAGAGATAAAACGCGATGCCGACTGAACCCAGACGCATCCCACTTTAGAGCGCGCCGTCGATGCTGAGCTACATCGCAAAGCGGCTCCTCGCGTTGATCCCGGTGCTGCTCGGGCTCTCGCTCATCGTGTTTCTGATAATGGCTCTGATTCCCGGCGACCCGGCGCTGGCAATCCTCGGGAGCTACGCAACCCCGCAGAGCCTGAAGAGCTTGCGCGTCGAACTCGGGCTCGATCGCAGCCTCCCGATGCAATACCTCACCTGGATTGACAATATTGTGCATGGCGATTTCGGGCGCTCTTACAGTCTCAATCGCCCTGTCCTCGACGAGGTCATCGAGAGATTTGGTGCGACGCTCATTCTTTCGACGACCGCTTTCGTCCTCTGCACGATTTGGGGCGTGCTGGGTGGCATGGCCTCCGCGGTCTATCAATTCGGCCGCATCGACAGGATCATCACCATGCTCGTGCTGATCGGAATCTCGATCCCCTCATTTTGGTTGGGCTTGCTCCTGATCCTGCTCTTTGCCGTCGATCTGCACTGGCTGCCGGTAAGTGGGATGTATGAGATTTACGGAGGCGGCGATCTTCTTGACCTCGCACGCCATCTGATCCTTCCGGCCACGACGCTCTCGATCGTCGCGACGGGGGTGATCGCCCGGCTTACCCGTGCGAGCATGCTCGAGGTGCTGCGACAGGACTATGTCCGCACCGCGCGAGCCAAGGGCGCCAGCGAGAGATCGGTCATCTTCCGTCACGCGCTAAGAGTCGCGCTCGTCAGCATTACCCCGGTGCTTGGCGTCCAGGCGGGGTTTGTCCTCGGCGGGGCTGTCTATGTCGAGACCGTATTTCAGTGGCCTGGCATTGGAAGAATGCTCGTCAGCGCCATCTCCACTCGCGACGTTCTTCTGGTACAGGGCGGCGTCCTTGTCGTGGCGGCGAGCTATGTCCTCTTCAATTTGATCGCCGACGTCGTTCAGCATCTCGTTGATCCGAGGGTAGCGAGTTGACGGCAAAGCCATCCCGGGAACGTTCGAAGGCGCGAGGGAGATTGCAGCTTATTTGGCGCAATCCCCTTACCGCCCTAGGGGTGATCATCCTCGCGTCGATTGCGATCGTCGCCGTTCTCGCTCCGGTGTTGCCGCTGGAGCTGCCGAACGCGACCGACCCAGCGAACCGGCTTATTCGACCATTCGTCGAGGGTCACTCTCTGGGAACCGATCAACTGGGCCGTGACCTACTCTCCCGCCTCGTGTGGGGGACACGTCTGAGCCTTTCGGTCGGCCTCTCGGCGACCCTGATTGCCGCAATAGTCGGTTCGTCGGCTGGAATCTCGGCCGGCTACTTCGGCGGGTTCGGTGACAATCTGCTGATGCGAGCGATCGATATGCTCATGGCTTTTCCCTATGTGCTCCTCGCGCTCACCATCGTCGCGGCTCTCGGACCGGGTCTCTTCAACGCCCTCATAGCTGTTGCCGTCGTCAACATTCCCTTCTTTGCGCGCAATGTTCGCGGCGCGACACTTGGTGTCGTCCACCGTGAGTTCATCGATGCGGCGCGGTTATCGGGAAAGGGCAATCTATCGATCCTTCTTTCGGAAATTGTTCCCAATGTCGCGCCGATCATCGTCATCACGATGTCGACCACGGTCGGTTGGATGATCCTGGAGACCGCAGGCCTCAGTTTTCTTGGCCTTGGTTCACAGCCTCCCCAGGCGGATCTCGGCTCCATGCTCGGCGACGGGCGCAAACTGTTGCTTACCGCTCCCCACATATCGGCCGTTCCAGGTGCGGTCATCTTTCTGTTGGTGGTGAGCGTCAATCTTCTCGGCGATGGCATTCGCGACGCGCTCGATCCTCGACTGCAATCCGGAGCGATGACCCGTCCGAGCGCGGTGACTTCGGTTCAGCGCGCCCCATTCGTCGAGAGCTCGGATCGCCATCAAGGGATACTCGAGGTTGCCGCCCTCAGCACCGAGTTTCGAATCTCCAATGAGCCCCACAAAGCGGTCAATTCGGTCTCGTTCGCAATTCGGCGGGGCGAATGCTTGGGACTTGTCGGCGAATCCGGCAGTGGCAAATCGGTGACTGCCCTTTCCCTGCTCGCGCTGGTCCAGTCCCCTCCCGGGATCATCACGAGCGGCGTCGTGTTGTTCGACGGCGAGGATGTGCTTTCGAAGGATGCATCGTCCCTCAGGCAGATCCGGGGTGGGCGAATTTCCTATATCTTCCAAGATCCACAGTCGACGCTCCACCCGCTCTTCCCCGTGGGAGAGCAAGTGGCCGAAGCCATTCGGATACATCAGCCCGTCAATCGAAAGGTTGCCTGGGAAGAGGCCGTCCGGCTTCTCGACATCGTCCGCATACCGAATGCGAGTCAACGGGCGAGATCCTACCCGCACGAGCTATCCGGCGGCATGCGCCAGCGCGTGGGGATTGCGATGGCGCTGGCCAACAGCCCGAAGCTGTTGATCGCCGACGAGCCGACGACCGCGCTCGACGTAACGGTTCAAGCACAAGTGCTCAAACTGCTGGATGACCTTCGCCGGCGGAAAGACGCTGCGGTCTTGTTCATCACGCATGACCTCGGCGTCGCCTCGGAGGTCTGCGACAGAATCGCTGTGATGTACGCGGGCCAGATCGTGGAGATGGGCCCTTCGCAAGAGGTCCTCGATCACCCGGCGCACCCGTACACGCGTCGGCTCATCGACTGTGTTCCCGTTCTGGGATCCGCCAGGAGAACATTTGCAGCAATCCCTGGCATGCCCCATCCGGCAAACCAACTGCCGAGGGGTTGCGCCTTTGCGAACCGATGCGGCTTCGTCACTGCCGATTGCGGCGCCGGACCGATCGACCTTCTCGAGATTTCCAGTGACCATGTTGTGCGCTGTCTGCATCCGATAGGGGCGGAGTTTTGAGCGACTTGGCGCTTGAGGCCTGTGGCCTTACGAAAATTTACGGTGGAGGTCGCACCTTGAGTGGCCGGCGTCGCCCGGCCACGCGCGCGGTCGACAGTGTCGCCGTTGCGCTATCGCGTGGGGAGACCCTTGGGATCGTGGGCGAGTCGGGGTGCGGGAAATCGACCCTCGCCCGAATGCTGGCCGGTCTCACTCGTCCATCCGCGGGAACGATCAGGGTCCACGGACGGGCCCGTGACGACGAGTACGCCGGTGAACCGGCGACCGGAAGACGCACAATCCAATATGTGTTCCAAGACCCGGTCAGCTCGCTCAATCCACGCAAGACGATCCGCAAGATTCTGGAGGCACCGCTCATTCACCTGCTGCGACTCGACCGACGGCAGCGACAAGATCGGCTTGTTGAGCTGATGGACGCCGTCAAGTTGCGTCCAGAGTTCATCGACCGCTATCCGCACGAATTCTCAGGCGGGCAGGCCCAGCGAATCGGCATCGCGCGAGCGCTTGCCGCCCATCCCGATATCTTGATCCTCGACGAGCCCCTTTCAGCGCTCGATGTATCAGTCCAAGCACAAGTGTTGAGCCTGCTGGCCGAACTCAAGCAGCGCTTTCGGCTCACATACCTCTTTATTAGTCACAATCTCGCGGTAACCGAGGCCATTAGTGATCGTGTAGCCGTGATGTATTTTGGCCGGATCGTCGAACAGTCACCTGTTCGACAGCTTTTCGAGAAACCCTGCCACCCATACACCCGTCTTCTCCTCGACACCGCGCCGGTCATCGGACGCAAGCCGAGGGAGACACATATCGAGATCGCGGAACTTCCGAATCCATACAATCCCCCCCTCGGTTGCGCCTTCGCGGCCCGATGCTTCAATGTGAAAGAGCATTGCCGCGGCGAGGCGCCCGAACTCATGAGGACGGCCCAAAATCATGACGTTGCGTGTTTCTACCCGCTCGCCTAGGAAGATCGACGGGGCGGAGGGGCTATCGGAGCTCGACGCGTCGAGCCGCGGCAAACGCAATCGTCCATTGGCGATAGCGGAGGCACTGAAGGACTGGATCGCCGAACGTGGCTTGACCTCCGGTGATCGCCTGCCTCAAGAGCGCGATCTCATCAGCCTGTTTGGAGTCAGCAAGGGAACGATTCGAGAAGCCTTGAAAGCGCTGGACGCTCAAGGGATCATAAAGACGCGAACGGGACCTGGAGGGGGTGCGTTCATTGCCCCCGTCAACGAGTCCGGCGCCCTGGAGTTGCTTGGGAATTATTTCTTTTTCAAAGGCCTTACGATCGCCGACATCTACCAGCTGCGCATCAGTTTGGAGCCGGAAGCGACCGCTAGCGTCGCTGGGCGTCTCAGCGAATCCGATTTCGCCAAGCTGGAGTCCAAGATGAAGGTATATGATCATCCGCCCGCGACAATCGAGGAAGAGCGCCAACAGCGCGTTGCGGAGCTGGAATTCCACGAGCTGCTTGTCGGATTTTGCCCGAACCCTCTCATGACGTTTGTTTGTCGCTTTCTCATTAGCCTGCTCAAGAACCTGACAATCTGCCGCCGGATCTACGACATCCCAAATCCCGAACTGCGGGAAAGCGGTCGCTCGTACCAGTTGCGCCTTATGACGGCGCTGAGGAAGGGCAACGCGACCGCGGCCGGGCGGATTATGGACCAACACATGCGATATGCCGGGCGCTTGATGGAAGTGCAGGAAGCTTTCGTTGCCCGCCAATTTTTGAAGGTTGACTGATCTGGTTCGGCGCCTATCCTCAGGATCGCATCGAGTGCGAGCCCCCGTTGGCGCCAAGACGGCATCGGGACCGCGGACGCTCGGCAAATGCTCGCCGAACCTCCTGGCTCATGGTGACGCGCCTTTGCGCCATACTCGATCGTAGGACGTAAGGCGATGCCCTCAGATCTTCGGCGGACCGTCGAGGAAATCGCCGCCGACATGGCGCGTGAGACCGAACGCGGGCTTGTCGCCGCCTATATCCCGGAACTCGCCAAGGCGGACGCAGGCTGCTTCGGTATCGCCCTTCTCACGAATGAAGGCGAACTGTGTTGCGCCGGAGACTGCGATACGCCGTTCTCGATCCAGAGCATCGCAAAGGTGTTCACGCTGACGCTCGCCCTCGGCAAGATCGGCGATTCCTTGTGGCGTCGTGTCGGGCGTGAGCCATCCGGCAGCGCCTTCGATTCGATCGTTCAACTGGAATACGAGCGAGGCGCGCCGCGCAATCCATTCATCAATGCTGGCGCCATCGTGATCGCCGACATTCTCCTCGCCGGCGCTCAGCCGCGCGAGGCCATCGGCGCGACGCTGCGCTTCATCCGCTCGCTCGCAGATGATGACGCCATTTTCGTCGACAAGGCGGTCGCGAAGTCGGAAACCGAGACTGGGTTCCGGAACATGGCGCTCGCGGCCTATCTGAAATCCTGCGGCAACCTGGATCATCCAGTCGATCTTGCGATCGGGACGTATTTCCACCAATGCGCGATCGCGATGAACTGCCGCCAACTTGCAGCGGCGGGCGCGTTTTTGGCTCGTGACGGACTTCATCCAAGCACCGAGCGAAGGATCGTTTCGGCTGAACGCGCGCGGCGTATCAATGCACTCATGTTGACCTGTGGCCATTATGACGGCTCGGGCGACTTTGCCTTTCGTGTCGGCATGCCGGCCAAAAGCGGAGTCGGCGGCGGCATCCTGGCCGTCGCTCCGGGCCGCGCCTCGATTGCCGTCTGGTCGCCCGGACTCAATCGCCATGGCAATTCGCTGCTCGGCACGCTCGCGCTTGAAAGGCTCGCAAAGGCGATGGGCTGGTCGGTGTTCGGCGGATGACCTCTCATTCAGGATAACGGCCGGCCACGTGATTGGTCCGACCGAAGCCTTCCGCAATGGTCAGAGGCCGACAATCGGCCATCGTCGACGGCCGAAATTCAAACTGATGGGGCCGAATTCAGATGGGGAATGAGAACCTGTCTGCCGCGTGCCAGCACGGCGCCGCAAGGGTTCGTCCCTTCGGTCCCGCCTTCGGCGCCCTTGCCCCGCCGCGCGTGACGCGGCGTCCGGGATTGGTCTTCGGGAAAAACTGAAGACGGCCGACGAACGGATGGCGGGCGAGGCCCGGTCCGGAACACGGCCCCTCTCCACCAGCACGAACGATCACGCTGCCCTTCGTTCCGAGGGCGGGACCGCTCGTGCGCGCCCGACAGGATCGTCCCCAATGTCCTTAGCCGACCCGTTCACGCTCGATCTCTTCGAAACCACAGCGCTTGCCTCCGGATGGACGCTTGGCGCATCGGCCGTCGCTGCTGCCGATGAGCCGTGGCAACCGCCGTCGACCGACGACGAGAAGCCGATCAACGAGCCGTATGCCAATGCCGCGTCCGAATGGAAGGGCGCGAATTTCTATCTCGATGCCGATCGCGCTCTTGCCCCTTTTGGCGTGGTCGCGCGCGTGACAATCTGGCCGCAATCCGTCTCGCGGCCAGCATCGCGGACGAGAACCGCCCGGCGATGCCGGAGGAACAGGCTGCGCTGATCAAGTTCATCGGCTTTGGCGCGTCGGACTTGGCGAATGGGTGCTTCAGGCGCCCCGGGGAGAGGGAATTCCGGAAGGGCTGGGAAGAGATTGGCGGCGAACTGGAGGCAGAGGTCGAGGGCGCCGATTACGCTTCGCTCGCCCGCTGCACCCAGTATGCCCACTACACGCCTGAATTCGTCGTCTGTGCGATCTGGCGTGGGCTCCAACGCCTCGGCTTCCGGGGTGGCCGCGTGCTCGAGCCGGGCATGGGCACGGGGCTATTTGCCTCCCTGATGCCAGAACCGCTCCGCGCCGTAAGCCATGTCACCGGTGTCGAGCTCGATCCCGTGACGGCGAAGATCGCACGCCTGCTGCATCCGCGGGCGCGCATCGTGAACGAGGATTTCGCGAGGGTCGCCCTCCCCTCCCCGTTCGACCTCGCGATCGGCAATCCGCCCTTTTCCGACCGGACCGTGCGCAGCGATCCGGCTTTCCGCTCGCTGGCGTTACGGCTCCATGACTTCTTCATCGTGAAGGCGATTAACGCGCTTAAGGCCGGCGGCCTGGCGGCGTTCGTGACCAGCCACGGCACCATGGACAAGGCCGATATCCGCGCCCGCCAACACCTCGCCGGCATGGCCGACCTCATTGCGGCAATCCGCTTACCTGAAGGCAGCCTCCGCGCAGCCGCTGGCACCGACGTCGTCGTCGACCTCCTGTTCTTCCGCAGGCGTCGGGCAGACGAAGTGCCGAGCGCGCCGGCGTGGCTCGATCTCAAGGAGGTTCGCGCCGCGGATGCGGAGGGCGGTGCGATCGGCGTGAACCATTATTTCGCGGCGCATCCCGAGATGGTGCTTGGGCGTCACGACCTCACACGTGGCATCCACGGTCCTGACGAGACCTATACGTGCCGTCCGATCGACGGCGCGGATCTCGGCGACCTTCTCGCACACGCCATCGAACGTCTGCCCGCAGGCGTCTATGACGGCGAGCCTGAGCCGGTCGGCGAAGATGGCGATGACGAGCCTTCCGTTCGCGCCGGCAGGGCGGCGGACGGCCCCACCATCCGCGAGGGCAGCTATTTCGTCGGCGCGGCTGCCCAGCTGATGCAGATCGTCGACGGCGTGCCCGTTCCGGTCACCGTGAAGAAGGCCCGCGGCTCGGAGGGCATCTTTGCCAAGCACGCCCGTATCATCCGCGCTCTGATCCCGATCCGCGACGCGGGGCGTGAGGTCCTGCGCGCTCAAGCGACGGACGAACCGTGGAAGCAGGCGCAGGTTCGGTTGCGCATCGCCTGGTCGCGCTTCACCCGGCAGTTCGGGCCGATCAACTTCACCTCGGTCAGCACGGCGACGGACGAAGAGACCGGCGAGGTCCGCGAGACACATCGCCGGCCGAACCTGCAACCCTTCCTCGACGATCCGGATTGTTGGCTGGTCGCCTCGATCGAGGACTATGAGCTCGAGACGAACACGGCCCGGCCGGGCCCGATCTTCTCCGAACGCGTTATCGCCCCGCCGGCCGCCCCGATCATCACCTCGGCCGCCGATGCGCTAGCCGTCGTGCTGAACGAGCGCGGCCATGTCGATCCAGATCACGTTGCCGAGCTGCTGCATCGCGACGTTGACGATGTGCTCGCCGAGCTCGGCGAGGCGGTGTTCCGCAACCCGGTCAATGGATCATGGGAGACGTCGGACGCCTACCTCTCCGGCCCCGTGCGGACCAAGCTCATGGCAGCCGAGGCCGCCGCGACGCGTGATCCGGCCTTCGCCCGCAATGTCGAGGCGCTGCGGCGGGTCCAGCCGGCGCATCTGCGCCCGTCCGACATCACGGCGCGGCTCGGCGCGCCGTGGGTTCCGTCCGAGGATATCGCGGCCTTCGTGGGGCAGGTGATGGGGATCGAGACCTGTGTGCGCCACACGCCGGAGATCGCCTCCTGGTCGGTCGATCATTGGCCGTTCGAGGGAACCGTCGCCGGCACAACCGAATGGGGCACCCACCGCCGCCATGCCGGACTCCTTCTCTCGGACGCCCTCAACGCGTCGATCCCGCAGATCTACGACACCGTGAAGGACGGCGACAGCGAGCGCCGCGTGCTCAACACCGAGGCGACGGAGGCAGCCAAGGAGAAGCTGGCGAAGATCAAGACCGCGTTCCAATCCTGGATCTGGACCGACGCCGATCGCACAGACCGGCTGGCGCGGATCTACAACGACCGCTTCAACAACTTGGTGCCCCGCCATTTCGAGGGGAGCCATCTGCAACTCCCCGGAGCGAGTGGCGCCTTCACCCTCTATGCACATCAGAAGCGGGCGATCTGGCGCATCGTCAGCTCTGGCGCGACCTATATCGCCCACGCGGTCGGGGCCGGAAAGACGCTCTCGATCGCCGCTGCCGTCATGGAGCAGAAGCGCCTCGGCCTGATTGCCAAGGCCATGCTGGTCGTTCCCGGCCACTGCCTCGCCCAGGCGGCTCGCGAATTCCTCGCCCTCTATCCGAATGCCCGCATCCTCGTCGCCGACGAGACGAACTTCGTGAAGGAGAAGCGCCACCGCTTCCTGTCGCGCGCGGCGACAGCGAACTGGGACGCGATCATCATTACCCATTCGGCCTTCAAGTTCATCGCCGTCCCCGCCGCCTTCGAGCAGGCCATGATCCAAGCCGAGCTGGAGGTTTACGAGGATCTGGTCGAGCGGGTCGACCGCGAGGATCAGCTCACGCGCAAGAAGATCGAGCGCATGAAGGAGGGCCACCAGGCCCGTCTCGAAGCGCTCGCCTCGCGAAAGGACGACCTTCTGACGCTCGCCGAGCTCGGCATCGACCAGATCGTCGTCGACGAGGCGCAGGAGTTCAGGAAGCTGTCCTTCGCCACCAATATGACGAGCCTGCGCGGCGTCGATCCGAACGGCTCGCAGCGCGCTTGGGACCTCTACGTGAAGTCTCGGCTTCTCGAAGCGAAGAACCCGGGTCGCGCGCTCGTCCTCGCTTCCGGCACGCCGATCACCAACACGCTCGGCGAGATGTTCACGGTGCAGCGCCTGATGCAGCCGGATGCGCTCGCCGAGCGTGGCCTGCACGAGTTCGACGCCTGGGCCTCGTCCTTCGGCGACACGCGCACGGAACTCGAGCTTCAGCCCCCCGGCAAATACCGGCCGGTGACGCGCTTCTCCGAATTCGTCAACGTGCCCGAGCTGATCGCCATGTTCCGCGCCTTCGCGGACGTGGTGCAGCCGGCGGACCTTCACCATCTCGTCAAGGTGCCGGCGATTGCGGGCGGCAAGCGCCAGATCGTCACGGCCGAGCCGAGCGCCTCGTTCAAAGCCTATCAGGCCCATCTCGACGAACGCATCAAGGCGATCGAGGAGCGGGAGGGTCCGCCGAAGCCCGGCGACGATATCCTACTCTCCGTCATCACCGATGGCCGGCACGCAGCGATCGACCTTCGCTTGGTCATGCCGGGCCATTGGAACGAGCCGGATAACAAGCTCAACGCCCTCGTCGGCAATGTACATCGTATCTGGCGGGACACGGGAGAGCGACGCTACCGCCGCCGTGATGGGCGGGCCTATGAGCGGCCAGGCGCCGGGCAGCTCGTCTTCTCCGATCTCGGCACAATCGCGGTCGAGGCCTCGCGCGGCTTCTCGGCCTATCGCTGGATCCGCGACGAGCTCGTCCGGCTCGGCGTGCCGGCGTCCGAAATCGCCTTCATGCAGGACCACAAGAAGAGCGAGGCCAAGCAGCGGCTGTTTAACGACTTCAACGCCGGCAAGGTCCGCATCTTGATCGGATCGAGCGAGACCATGGGGACGGGCGTCAACGTTCAGGCGCGCCTCGCCGCCCTCCATCATCTCGACGTGCCGTGGCTCCCCTCGCAGATCGAGCAGCGTGAGGGCCGGATCGTGCGCCAGGGCAACCAGCATGACGAGGTCGGTCTCTTCGCCTACGCGACGCTCGGCAGCCTCGACGCCACCATGTGGCAGAACAACGAGCGCAAGGCCCGCTTCATCGCGGCGGCGCTTTCGGGCGACAGCAGCGTGCGGCGCCTCGAGGATATGGGCGAGGGGCAGGCGAACCAGTTCGCTCTGGCGAAAGCCATTGCCAGTGGCGATCCGCGCCTGATGCAGAAGGCCGGGCTCGAGGCCGAGATCGCCCGTCTCGACCGGTTACGCGCCGCCCATGTCGACGATCAGCATGCGATCCGTCGTCAGATCCGCGATGCGCAGGGTGAGATCGCCTATTGCGAACGGCGGACCGGGGAAGTCCGCGAGGACATCGCGCGCCACATCCCGACGCAGGGTAGCGTCTTCGCCATGACCGTCGCCGGCACGCGCCATGACGAGCGCAAGAGAGCAGGTCAGGCATTGATGATGCGGGTGCTGCAGCACGTGCAAGATCGGGTCGACGGCCGTTGCGCGCTCGCATCCATCGGCGGTTTCAAGGTGAGCTTCCACGGCCGCGATCTCGGGGACGACGGCTATCACTACGACGTGACGCTTGACCGAAGCACCGAGCACGAAATCGACTTGCCCGTCACGACAGCACCGCTCGGCGCCATCGCCAGGCTGGAACATGCCCTCAACGGCTTCGCGGCTGAACTCTCCACATACGAGCATCGTCTGGTCGAAGCCCGTCGTCGTCTCGTCGCTTACGAACCGCGACTTGGGGAGGCCTTCCCTTTCGCGGGCGAGCTGGAGCGCAAGCGGGCGGAACTTGCCGCGATCGAGGCCGATCTCGCGACGACCGCGGGTGGTGTCAAACAGCCGGCAGACGAGCCGGCCGCCGAGGAGGGGAAGGTGCGGCAAGCCGCCTGAATGGGAACGGGGGTGGACCGGATCGCATCCCGTCCGGTCCGTCGCCGCTCCGCTGCACCACCGCCTGCGCGATCCCAGCCGCGTCGGCCTCGCAGGGCCAAGACCCCGCTCGGCTTCGCCGGGTAGGGATGCTCGCCGGCAGTGCCGCCGGCCCGCGCCGTGACGCGTCGCGGTGAATGTCTTCGGGAAGAAGATGGAGAGCGTGAAGCCGCAAGGCTGGCTCTCGAAATCCAACAATTGATGAGGAGTCCAGTCCCATGGAACTGAAGATCGTCGATCCGCGCTCGCTGCGCGAAAACCCCGACAAGCTGCGTCGCACGAAATCGACGCCGCAGGCCGATGCGCTATTGCAGGCGACGATTTCCGCCGTCGGCATCATCCAGCCGCCTATCGTCGTCCCGGATGCCCATGGCGACGGCAACGGCTTCATCATCAATGCGGGTCACCGTCGGGTCGCTGCCGCGATCGCCAGCGGTCTCGACGAGATCACGGTGCTGGTGACCGAGAACGCCGATGGTGGCGATGCAATGCGGGCGCTCGCTGAGAATATCGCGCGTGAGCCGCTCAATCCCGTGGATCAGTGGCGGGCCGTGGAGCGTCTCGTTACGCTGGAGTGGACCGAGGAGTCGATCGCGATCGCACTCGCCCTCCCCGCCCGCCAGGTGAAGAAGCTCCGCCTTCTCGCCAACATCCATCCGGCCATGCTCGACCAGATGGCGAAGGGCGACATGCCGCAGGAGGGACAACTGCGCGCCATCGCGGCTGCGTCCCAGGAAGAACAAGCCCAGGTCTGGAAGAAGTTCAAGCCGAAGAAGGCCGACCCGCATGTCATTTGGCCGGAGGTCGCCCGCGCTCTGTCGAAGCGGCGTATCGAGGCCAAATTCGCGAAGTTCGACGACGATCTTGCGGCCGCCTATGGGATCGTCTGGCAGGAGGACCTGTTCACGCCGGCCGACGAGGATGGGCGCTACACGACCGACGTCGAGGCCTTCTTCGGCGCTCAGCAGGAGTGGCTCGCCAATCACTTGCCGGCGCGCGGCATCATCCTCGAGCTCGACCAGTGGGGCGGCCCGAAGCTGCCGCCGAAGGCCGAGCGCCTCTGGGGCAAGCCCGGCAAGGGCGACCACACCGGCTGGTACATCGACCAGCGAAGCGGTGATGTCGGCTCGATCGCCTATCGCCTGCCGCAGTCAAAGAAGACCGACACGAAGGCCTCCGCCGGCGATCCAGACAGCGATACCCTCCCGGTCCGCACCCGTCCGGAGGTCAGCCGCAAGGGCGTTGAGATGATCGGCGACCTGCGCACCGACGCGCTGCACGAGGCGTTCCGCCGGGCGCCAATCGAGGAGGATACGCTGCTGGCGCTGCTCGTCCTCGCCTTCGCCGGCAGCAACGTCACGGTCGCCACCGGCAATAGCGACAATCCCTATGGCCGCAGCCGCTGCGAGGAGATCGCGGCGCGTCTGATCGGGGAGGAGGGGCTCGTTGCCGGTCGCGAGGTGCTCGTCGCCACGGCGCGCGAGATGCTGATCGAGGTGATGTCCTGCCGTGAGGGCCGGTCGAGCAGTGGCGTGGTCGCGCGTGTCGCCGGCGGTGCCATCGGGGCTGACAGCTTCCTGCCGAATATGGCGACGGAAGACTTCCTCTCCTGTCTGTCGCGCACATCGCTTGAAGCCTCGCTCAATGGCACGTCCGTCCTGCCGCGCAACAAGGTCAAGGACACGAGGAAGGCGCTCGTCGAGCACTACACGGCCGATCGCTTCGTCCATCCTGCCGCGCTGTTCGCGCCGCGCAGGGATGTGCTCACGGCCTGGCGCGGGCGCCACGGCGAGGCGACGGGCGACGCCGAAGAGACGCAAGAGGTGGATCCCGATTCTGGCGACGGCGAGCCGGACCGCGACGACGTCGCCGGCGATCCTGAGTGCGACTACCCGGTCGCCGCCGAATAGCAACCGAAGATCATTCCTCGAACCGATAGGAGCAGTCCCATGATGGGCCTCAACAAGGTGCAACTGATCGGCCATCTCGGCCGCAATCCCGAGAGCCGGACCCTACAGAGCGGTGGAACCGTCGTGACGCTGAGTGTCGCGACATCCGAACCGTGGATCGACCGCGACAGCGGCGAGCGGCGCGACAAGACCGAATGGCATCGCGTCGCCATCTTCTCCGATGGCCTCGGCGAGATCGCCACGCGCTATCTGCGCAAGGGCTCGAAGGTCTATGTCGAGGGTCGCCTCCAGACCCGCAAGTGGCAGGACCAGAGCGGCGCCGAACGCTATTCGACCGAGATCGTGCTGCCGCCCTACGCCGGCAAGCTCATCTTCCTCGATCCGCGCGAGCGCGATGATCGTGAAGATGATGCTTCGCAAGGCTTGCGGCGCGCTGCCGCCGCCAATATCGACCCCGCAGACGACATTCCGTTCTGACTACCGGCGCGTCGGTCCTCACACAGTCATCTCCGTGCCGAGCTCAGCTCGCCGGCTCGCGCCGGCGAGCGGCCTCGGCACGCCTCCATCCCCGCAAGACAGGAAGGACAAATCATGTCCGCACAGACCATTTTCGATACCGCGCCACTCGGCGCACTCGTCCGCTACTGCGATGGCCGGCCGCAGCCCCCTGCCCGCTTCACGAAGAAACTCGCAGAGTGGGAGCGCAGCAACGGGATCGGGCGTCTCATCAGGAAAGCCCCGAAAGCCGTGCGGCCAAGCTTCAGGTCGCCGGCGAGCATCACACTTCATCAAGGAGATCTCTCGAGGGGGCCGGTCGTGGTGCTGACCATTCAATTCACGTTTTCGGTGACGAGCAATCTCGTCTTCGAAGTCATCGAGACACCGATGCCTGGATCGATGCGGGTGCTGAGGCCCTATGGCGATCACATCGAGCTTTTGTATCTCGCTCCCGATCGGAGGGCGGCGGAAATTTGGCTCCGCAGCACCCCCTATTGCGACGCCGTGTTCGAAGAGGTCGGGGTCGACGAGCCTGCGGCCGTCCTGGTCTCGGGGAGGGCAGCATGACTTCTCCCGAACGCCACAGGGTCTCGTTCCACAGAACGGCGGATGGGTTTCTGGCCGCGAGCGTCGAGCATCTCGCTTTCCGGGCACTACCATCGAAGGCGGGTGGCCTGAGCATAGCGACGGCTTCCAATCTCCGAGCACCACCTGAACAATGGAAGCCGACGGACTTCTACGGCGTCAATCGCCACGTTGATGGCGAATCCGCCTTCCGCGACCATGTTCTGGAGATCGCGGAACATCGCCGACAGCTTGTAGGGCTCGATCGGCGAGAGACGGAGACGTCCGCCTCGACCCCGTGGGGTGTCGCCCAATGTTCCGACATCTACGCCGAGGGCGTCGTTTTCCATTCGACGGCGAGCCATGGCGGCTTCCATCTCGACGAGGAGCGTAACGCCCTCGTTGCTCCCGCCTATCGCAACGCCGGCGGATGGTATGAGGAGGATTGCGAGTGGGCGAAGGTTGCAGCGTCGTTCCCGCACCTCTTCACGGCGTATGAGCGTCGATGTGCTGACGCAACTCTGCGTCACTATGAACCGGACGCCTATGAGGTGCTCAACGCCGTCACCCTGAAAACGGCTGAGTCCCACACCAAGGATGGGCGCCAGTTTCGGATAGACCATGCAGCCGACTGGATCGTCATCTCGGCGATCAATTCGCGACAACGGCCAGGCTTCGTAATGCGTTGCGACGATCGGTGGTGATCGGCGGTCGGCGAATGAGCGACGCTTTCTTGTACCGACCGGCGAATACACGGCCGGTCGGCATGGCTTCGTGATCGATGCAGCCCGGCACGAAGCCTACGACGGACCCTCAAGCTTTCGGCTGGATTGACGCTCGCTCGCCGAGATGGCCGTCAACATCGCGAGGAAGGAGTTCCCTATGCCAAAATTCACGATCGAGACCACTTATCACCTGCCGGTCAGCTACGCCGCCGCGACTGTCGCGGAGTCTTGCCGCAATGCGGTCGCGGACGACGATTGGAGTGGCGAGCGGCATGACTCCGAGGCTGCTGGGAAGGCCTACGTCACCGGCATTTGGTCCGGCGCCGACGGCGCCTATCGTGGCGAACCGGTCCTGGTGCCCTCAAAGTTCTGCGGGATGATTGAGCGCAAGGCGGATCACTTCGACGTGCTGCTCGCCCTGTCGAAACAGCCTGCGTAAGCTGCTTTAGCGGCCTGTCCGCTGTCGACTTCGCTCGGTGGCTTCCGCTTGCCTAGGCGGCCGTCGTCAAGGCAGAGGCCATTCTCGCCGGTGATTGCGTTCCGGACTGACCTTCGCTGTTAGTCTACTCCGGTGATCGAGTACTGCGTTTGGGGCACTCCACCTGGCCGCTCAGCGGAGGCGGAGGCTGTCGAGCGATGTACGAGCGCGGTCCGGTGTGATGCGGAACTGTCGTCGTAGCGGGCGTCGGTATCGCCACATCATCGTTCCGGTTCCTTTTCCGACGGCCCAGATTTCTGTCCGGTCCGACACCCCCTTGGTTGCATGCGGTCTCAACCGTGCGGTCCGGTCGTTCCAAGGCCGCTTCGCGCCGCTTACGCGGCTTCGACCCGCATCCGCCGCAAGGCCTGGCCGCTCCGGCGCTGGGCGTTGCCCCGCTTCGTCGCAACCCGACCTCGCTCCGATGCAGATCTTAAGACCTTGAGCCGCCCGGCCTCGCCGGTTCGGAGTGACCGCACCCAAGGGGATGGCCGGCACGGACGGCGAGATCCCGGGGCGCACAGGAAAAGGATCTTGATCATGACGAAGACCGCTGCCAAGTCCGCTACGAAGTCCGGCCGTAACGCCCAGGCACGCCGCGCGACGACGCTCGAGATGGCAAGCAAGCTCTGCCCGACCGATGGCCAGGCGGAGAAGATCGCCCAAAGCTTCGGGCGCGACCCGGTCGATGGCGCCAGCGTGCGCGAGCTCACCGAAAACGCAGTCGCCGAGAGCGCAAAGGCCCTCGAGGAAGGCCTCAGCGAGAAGGCAATGCAGATCCACCTCCAGCGGATCGTTGGCGCCTATGTCGGCTCAGCTTACGGGGCCGGCGAGTTCTACAGCAAGACGGTCAGCGAGGCTCGTAACCTCACCGCCAAGCTTGCCAATGACAATCGCGATGAGGATCGCGACGGACCGGTCGGCTTCGATAGCCGGGCGCAGCGCAAGCGTGAATTCGCCGCCGAGATGGCCCTCCAGGCCCACGCTCTTATCGCTGCCGCGCAAGGCGCCGTTGCCGCCTTCGCCCGGATCACGGGCGAGACCTGGAAGCCCTATGAGCGCCATGTCGAGGCCGGCGTCCCAGCCGTCAGCCGGCAGGCAGCGGCCGCTCAGTTGTCGGCCTTCGATCGCTGACCGGCATTGGCGGGGACCTTCGGGTCCCCGCCGCTTTTGCCGAATTTATGGAGACGATGGCATCCCGATTCGCATGCCGCCTGGCGGCCGCATGGTGCTGGCTCGGATGGCACGCGGCTTGTCGCGAGCTCCGTCAGTGAAACGTCGGGAGGCGGATCGTGTCGCCCGCCAGTTCGCGCATGCTCAGGTGAAGGCTCTCGGCGATGCGTGCGATCGTTCGCAGCGTGCGGTCTGGGCTCTCTCTGGCTACGGTATATTCCGTGGCGCACACGGGGCTCGGGGAGGCCATTTTGCCTTCCAGCAGCTCGTTCTCTTTGTCGAGCTCGAGAAAGCGATTCGCCACTTCATCAACCATAGCTGTCCTGTCCTCCACTCGCTTCGCGCGCATCAGAATCCAAACCGCAAACACGCCGATCGTTTGTAGGTTCCTCCGTGAGTGAAGCAATCCCTGCTCGGCATTGCTGATCAAACAACAGGACATCCGGTCGCTCGTTGCGCGTATAAGGCCGTGGTCGATTGCGCCGTCCCGCATGACCGCTCGGAGGCGGCCGACGATCAGACGCGGATCTGATAGCCGCGGCTGACCTTGCGGGCGAGCCATGTTTCCAGCGCTTCGCCGGCGGCCTCATCATCGGCATGCAGATCGAGCCGCCGCCGGCCGGGAGAGCCGAGGCGACCCCACTGCCGAACGAGGGCGACGTCGCCGAACAGAGTCGGTTCGACCGAAAGCACATAGTACCGAGCCATGTTGCAGCTTTCATCCCGGCGATCGAGCACCAGCATTTGAAGCGTATAGTCGGCGCATTCGTCGGCATGTTGCATGCGTTGAGTGTCGCGCGCGCGAGAGCGAAGTCCAACGCATAGTTCGAATCGAATGCGCCCGATCGATTCATCATTGTGATGGGCTCCTGAAGGCTATCGCGGCAAAATCGAGCTGGCTGGTTCTGGGAGTTCGGGTCTCGATCTTTATCGAAGCCGCAACAGCAGGCGCCTCCCCGGTCGATCACATCGATCTTCCACTCGCTGGCTGCATTGACCCGCCTGCGGCGTCCGCGAATGGGCATGTCTAACCGGACGACGGCTTCGCTGCGCTCCACCTCGATCGGCTGTGCGCAACGGCGGACGGCGACTTTCTTCCCCTGACGGGCTTAACCCCACGGCGGAAGTGCCGCGGGGACCCCGGATCGCCGTCATTCCTCGCGGGGCAAGAAACTCTTCGCCCTGCCGTCCTTCGCTGACGCTGCGGCCCTGCGGGTGCGCTCCGATCGCCTCCGGTCTCACGACCGCCATCGAGGCCGCGATAGGCGCGGTCGAGCATCAGAGCGGAGCAAAATCATGGCGATCATCGGCACCTTCACCAAGTCGAGCGACGGCTTCACGGGAACGATCAAGACCCTCACCCTCAACGTCAAGGCCAAGCTCGTCCCGGCCGACCGCGAGAGCGACAAGAGCCCCAACTTCCGTCTTCTCGCAGCCGCAATCGAATTCGGGGCAGCCTGGGCCAAGACCTCCCGCGACGGGCGCGACTATCACTCCGTCAAGTTGGACGATCCAAGCTTCGCCGCCCCCATCTACGCCTCGCTGGTCGAGACCGAGGATGGCCAGAGCTTCAACCTGATCTGGTCCCGTCGAAACGGCGACTGACCCTGTTGGCGACAGCCCCGCTCCTGACGGAGCGGGGTCCCCCAGCTTCCCTCCCGACCGACAGGAGTCTCAGATGTCTCAGTCCCTCAGCCTCGCCCAGGACGTTGCCTGGAACCTCGCCACGACCCTCATGGTCTGCGTCACGCTCTTCAAGGCCGACACCGGCTTCGGCGTGCTGCCATCGAGTGAATTCGACGGCGATCCCGACAACGTTGTCTACGAATTCAATCCGTTCGAATTCGACCAGGATGACTGAGTCACTTTGCCTCGGCGGGGACGGCGCGGAAGCGCCGCTCCCACAGCCCACCCGACGAGCTTAGGGAGCGTGATGGGCGTGCGGCGAGCACCCGGGCGGTGATGCGCATACTCAACCGTGCGGCGGAAGGATCCCGAGGAACGCGGCCGCACCGAGCATCAGCGCGGCGAGTTCCTGCTCGATGACGATGTTGCACCTGATCGCGGCGATCGACGGGCTTCCACCGCCTTCGATGTTCGGCATCAAGACGAAACGATTGACGGCAGCGACCGCAACCATCGAGGCAAATATGATCGCCTTCACGAGAATGGTCCGGCCATAAGCGGTGGTGGCGAGGTGGCGGATGGAGGCTAGTCGAAAAACGGCGTTGCCGATCCCGCTCACGAAGACGAGGGAGACGAAGGCCACGCCGACATTCGAGAAGCGAAACAGGGCAGCAACGTGGTCCGTCTCGGCCGTGCGTGAGATAGGCTTGCGGGCGGCTATCAGCTCGCCGAGCGGCGCCAGTCCTCCGATCCAGGCACCGGCCGCGACGACATGCACGATGTAGGACGCGAGCTCGGTCGTGAGCTTGGCTCCGCGCCCGATGGCCGCGTGGCCAAGCCAGGCCTGGCTGCCAAGGGCGGCTGCGCTCAGGCCAGTGAGAATGACCCATCGCAGTCCATCATCCGCATCATTTGCTTCATCCGATCGGGGCCCATTTGCACCATGTCCATCTACCTCGATGTCGTGAACATCATCGAGGCGGTCAAGGACGAAGGCGCGCCGAGATAGGCAGAGAGCAACCCGATCCAAGGTGCCGGGTCCCGGCGGTTTATGTTCTCTCGACCGGTCGCTTGCCGCTGACCTCGGGGCCGCTGGCGGCCCGCCCGGTCGCCCCCAAGCGATTCCCAGCTCGCGGCAAGCTGCTCCTCTCGCCTAAGGGCACCACAGGTGAATAGGCTGGCTGCGCCCCCGCAAAGATCTGTCGGGGAGCGGTTCCCATTTGAGGTCCCGCTCCAGACCGGGAGCTGCGTCGAGGGCCCGGGCCGAGACGAGAAGCGGTGTCAACACGCAGCGCCACCCCACATCCCGGAACGCTCACCGCATCCTTAGAGGCGAGGCATTCGCCACCCTCGAGTTGCTCGAGCGCTTCGGCCACGATGCCGTGTACCCGCAAGAGTCGAGCCAGCCGCCCATTGCAGCCGCTGATGCCAAAGTATCGACGATACCTTCGTCCAATGGATTCGCGTTCGGCCCGAAGGCATCTATCACAGCGACGAGAGATCAAATGTCAGTTGCCAAAGTTCTCAGTAATGTTCCAGCTGACGCGACGACTGGTTCGCAGCGCTGGTTTAGAGATGAGCGATGTTCTGACACAGATGCGATCTGTCGCTGGCGGTCGCCGACGCCGCTCGAATCGTCTGATAGAACCGACTTTCCGGAGTGACGAGCATGGATATCCGGGACGAAGTCTTCGGCGAGTTCGACTATATTGTCATCGGTGCCGGCAGCGCGGGTTGCGTCATCGCGAACCGGCTCAGCGCTGACGAAAACAACAGGGTGCTCTTGCTCGAGGCAGGTGGCCAGGACGACTACATCTGGATCCATATTCCGGTCGGCTACCTCTACACCATGGGCGACCCGCGGACGGACTGGTGCTTCACGACCGAGCCGGAAACCTATGTTGGGAACAAGCGGATAAACTACCCGCGCGGTCGTGTGCTCGGCGGCTCCTCGTCGATCAACGGCATGATCTACATGAGAGGGCAGAGCGTCAATTACGACGGCTGGCGACAGGCCGGGAACATCGGCTGGGGCTGGGAGGACGTCCTCCCCTATTTCATCAAGTCGGAGGATCATTTCGCTGGGCCCGATGAATTTCATGGCGCAGACGGAGAACTCCGCGTCGAGGAACAACGGCTTCACTGGGACCTGCTTGAGGCCTACCGCGACGCCGCTGAACAGTGCGGCATCCCGAAAATCGACGACTTCAACCGAGGAGACAACAGTGGCTCCTCGTACTTCCAAGTAACCCAGAAGCATGGCTGGCGGTGGAGCGCGGCGAGCGCTTTCCTGCATCCGGCTCTCCGACGGCCGAACCTGAAGCTGCAAATGCATGCGCTCGTGCGGCGCATCGTGATCGAGAACGGCCGCGCCGTCGGCGTCCAGTTCCAGACCAATGGGCGCAAGTTCATCGCCTGGGCCCGCGGAGAGGTCGTCCTGTCCGGCGGCACGGTGGGATCGCCGGCGATCCTGGAGCGGTCCGGCATCGGGAACGGCGATCGCTTGAGCGCTGTCGGGGTCAAAACGGTCCGACATCTGCCGGGCGTGGGCGAGAATCTTCAGGACCATCTCCAGATCCGCTGCGCCTACAAGGTCGTGGGTGCCGACACGCTGAACACTCGGGCCGACTCGCTCTGGGGCAAGGCCATGATCGGCCTGGAGTACATGCTCAGCCGTTCCGGGCCGATGGCCATGGCACCAAGCCAGCTGGGCATCTTCGTCAAGTCGGACGCGCGCTTCGCCACGCCCAACCTCGAATATCACGTCCAGCCCCTCAGCCTTGCTGCATTCGGTGGCGATCTCGACCCGTTCCCCGCCTTCACCGCGAGTGTCGCCAATATCCGCCCGGACAGCCGCGGCACCGTTCACCTCCGCTCCTCCGACCCGGCCGAGGCGCCTGCCATCCACCCGAACTTTCTCTCGACGGAGAGTGACCGGATCGTGGCGGTGGAATCGGTCCGCCTGACCCGTCGGATCATCGAGCAGCCGGCGATGGCGCGCTTTAGCCCGAGCGAGTTCCGCCCGGGCCCCTCGATCCAGACGGACGCCGACATCGTCCGGGCAGTCGGCGACATCTCGACCACCATCTTCCATCCCGTCGGCACGGCGGCGATGGGCCAAGGTCCTGAGGCAGTCGTGGACCACGAGCTGCGCGTCCGCGGCGTGGATCGTCTGCGCGTCGCAGACGCGTCGATCATGCCTACCATCACGTCCGGCAACACGAACGCCCCGACCATCATGATCGGCGAGAAGGCTGCGGCCATGATCATCGAGGCGGCCGCCAAGTCGACAGCGCCGATCGCAAAAACCCAATCCTTGACCGCGGCCTGAGCGCCGCCAGCAGGAGGATCAGAACGATGCCCTTCCTTCGCTTCGATATTATCGAGGGTCGCAACGAGCAGGAGATCGCCGCTCTTCTCGACGCCACCCATCGCGTGGTGCTGCGCACCTTCCAGGTGCCGAAGCGTGACCGCTACCAAATCGTCAATGAACACAAGCCGAACCGCACCCGCATCGAAGATACGGGTCTCGGCATCGAGCGGTCCGACAAGGTTGTCTTGCTGCAGATCACCACGCGCCCGCATACGACGGAGGAGAAGACGACCTTCTATCGAGAGCTCTGCGTTGAACTCGAGCGCTCGTGCGGCATTCCGCCCAGCGACGTGATGGTGACCGTCGTTGAGAACACCGACGAAGGCTGGTCGTTCGGTCACGGCAGAGCACAATTCCTTACCGGCGAATTGCGCGGCTCGAAACCCGACGGGGCAAGATGACCGCTCTCTACAACGGCTCCCCTTGTAAGGTTCCGCCCGCTTTGGAGCGCTGCGATCTGGTTCGCCCTCCGGCTCTCGCCGACGACGCTTGGCGTCTTCGACGCCTTTGCGAGCGCAGAGGACCGCCAGGCGCATCTCGCCGGCAACATGGCCAGGGCCCGATGTCGCGGGTCGACGAAATGCTGGCAAGGCCGCCGTCAGTCGAGCCTGTCGACATTCTGGCAATGAAGAATCAGCTGGCTTGACGTCTCTGCGCCCGGCCGAGCCGGGTCGCGAATTCTACCTGCATCAACCCTGGTTAGCCGTCACTGGTCAATAGTCGCCCGCCACCGGGACGGTTATGCGAAACAACGGGCAAAATGAAATACCTGGAGATCCAAATGTCCATATTGCGAAAGACTTCGGCGATTGCTCTCATGATTGTCATGAGTGGCACGATGGCTCAGGCCGAGACGAAGCCGACTGCGAAAGATATTGTCATTGTCCATGGCGCGCTGGTGGACGCCTCAGGCTGGCGCGCCGTCTACGACATCCTGTCCAAGGATGGCTTCCACGTGACGATCGTCCAAGAGCCGCTCACCAGCCTCGCGGAGGACATCGAGGCCACCAAGCGTGCCATCGATCAGCACACGGGCCCTGTTGTGCTCGTCGGCCACAGCTATGCCGGCTCTGTGATCACGGATGCGGGTGCGGACCCGAAGGTCAGTGCGCTCGTCTATGTGGCCGCGCTCCAACCCGATGTGGGGGAGGCCAGTGGCCAGCTTCTGTCGAAGTTCGCCGCGCCAAACGATGCCATGCGGACGGCCTCCAATCGCGCCACTCCGGACAAGTATTTCTTCATCCCGCCAGCGAGATTCCGTGCAACCTATGCGGCCGATGTCCCGGCGCCGGACGCTCAGTTCCTCGCGGACTCGCAGCAGCAGCTCGCCGAGAAGGCTCTGGGTGCGCCCGTCTCCGCAGCTGCATGGCACAGCAAGCCCAGCTACGCCATCCTGACCACCCAGGATCACATCATCAGCCCTGAGCTTCAGCGCTGGATGTATCAGCGTTCGGGCGCCAAGGTCACCGAAGTGAGCGCAAGCCACGCCGTCTTTATCTCTCAGCCGGACGCGGTCGCTCGCGTGATCGAGGCTGCCGCAAAGCAAGACGAATAACTCGTAAGCGTTCAGCTGATCACCTCATTCGCCCAACAGCGCACATGCTTTGCTGTCCACCGACACGCAAAGTATGTGCGGCTAGCGGGCCGCGCGTCCGAACCGCCGGAGCATGATATGGCCGCCGTCCTCATCTCCGATCTGCCTGCGGCCGAGCGCTGGTATCGCCGGCATGCAGGGCTGGTGCGGATCACGCATTGGATCAATGTCGTGTGCTTCTCGCTCCTCCTGATGAGCGGGTTGCAGATCTTCAACGCCCATCCGGCGCTTTATGTCGGCGATCGCTCTGATTTCGACCATCCAACCCTGTCGATCCGGGCACGACGGTCGAAGGCCGGGATCGTCGGAGAGACGGTGATCCTGGGCCATTCCTTCGACACGACAGGCGCGCTCGGCGCCTCCAGCGAGGACGGGCAGATCTCGCAGCGTGCCTTCCCGAGCTGGATCACCATCCCGAGCGACCAGGATCTCGCGACCGGGCGGCGCTGGCATTTCTTCTTCGCCTGGTTGTTGGTGCTGAATGGCCTCGTCTATCTCGCCTCGGGCATCGCCAGCCGGCACTTCGGCAGGGATCTTCTTCCCAGCCGGGAGGAGCTTGGGCATATCGGGAGGGAGGTCCTCGAGCATCTGCGCCTGCGCTTCCCGCGCGGTGCGGCGGCGAAGCGCTACAATGTGCTGCAGCAGCTCGCCTATCTCCTGGTCGTCTTCGTGCTGTTCCCGCTCATGATCCTCACCGGGCTGACCATGTCGCCCGGCATCGACAGCGCCGTGCCGCAGCTTCTCGTGCTCTTCGGAGGGCGCCAGACGGCGCGGCTGATCCATTTCGCCGCCGCCTCGGGCCTCGTACTCTTCGTCATCGTGCATCTCGTGATGGTGCTCATCTCGGGTGTCTGGAACAATCTGCGCTCGATGATCACCGGCTGGTACGATCTCGGCACTCCGAGGACAACCGATGTCCAGTGATCGCTTGCATCGTCGCGGCCTGCTGAAGGCACTTGCCGCGATCGGCGGCCTCGCGGTTGCGGGCTGCGACCGCCTCGCGAGCGAGCCGCGCTTTCGCTCGGTCCTCGATGCCGCAAACAGCCTCACATACAAGATGCAGCGCCTTCTCATCGGTGCTCATCGGCTCGCGCCGGAATATGGTGAGGCCGACATCTCGCCGGCATTTCGCCCCAATGGCTCGACCGACCCGCAGGACGAAGAATACCTCAATCTCGTCGGCAATCATTTCGCCGATTGGCGCCTGAAGGTTCACGGCCTCGTCGAGCACGAATTGTCGCTGTCGCTCGAGGAGCTGCGCGCCTTGCCCGCGCGCACCCAGATCACCCGACATGATTGCGTCGAGGGCTGGAGCTGCATCGCCAAATGGACTGGCGTGCCGCTTGCGGAGATCCTGTCGCGCGCAGGCGTCAGGCCGGAGGCCCGCTTTGTCGTGTTCCATTGTGCCGACACCTTGGACGATGGCGGTGAGTTCGGCGTCGATCCCGAGAGCATCCGCTACTATGAGAGCGTCGACCTGATCGATGCTGCGCATCCGCAGACGATCCTCGCCTATGACATGAATGGCAAGCCGCTGACCGTCCCCCACGGTGCGCCACTGCGGCTGCGCCTCGAGCGGCAGCTCGGCTACAAGATGGCGAAATACATCATGCGCATCGAGCTGGCGCAGAGCCTCGCCGATCTGCATGGCGGCCGCGGCGGCTATTGGGAAGATCGCGGCTATGAGTGGTACGCGGGGATCTGAGGTGCTTCCTCTCGTCCAAAGCGGGGCGCCGTCAATGGCTCCACCACAGTCAATACGTTATCGAGTAGCTATTGCGAGATCGTCGCCGCGCTCAAACTGCGCGGCACGCACGAACAAGAAGGTCGCCATTTGTCGACGGTACGGGCAATCGAGCTGCTGGAGCAGCATGGCGTCGAGACGCCGGATGGTTCACCTTCGTCCTCAGGTTCATCACGTGTTCGATGGCGGCAATAGGGTCCATCAACCGTCGCACGACGTAAGGTAGAAGCGCGAAGGCAAGCGTGCATCGACGATTCGGCGCCGGCACTAAGAGCGTGCGATCGCGGCGAGCCGAAAGGCCGCGCGGTATGTCAGGCGGAGCTTTTGTCGACGCTAGAGCATGCTTCTTTCATATGGAAGCATGTGGCGGGTGTGGCGTGCTCTGCCATGGCATTCTCCTTCCTGATTACGCATGAACAAATTGAAGCAGGTCATGCTGGAGCGCGACGCCAGCAAACCATTGACCGGACGTGTCGAGCTCGATGACGCCTACCTTGGCGGCGAACGCGCAGGCGGCAAACGCGGACGGGGTGCCCCAGGAAAGACGCCGTTCGTCGCAGCGGTTGAAACCACGCCCGAAGGCAAGCCAGTCCGCCTGAAAATGCGGCGCATCACCAGCTTTTGCGGCCACGAGATCTCGATCTTCGCCAAGCGCAGCCTCGATCCGAACTGCGCAGTGGTCAGCGACGGTCTTCAGTGTTTCGGCCGCGTGAAGGACGCCGGGTGTTCGCAACAGGTCATCATAACCGGCTCCGGCCCCGGGTCGGTCCGCGGACCGGCTTTCAAGTGGGTCAACACGGCTCTGGGCAATATCAATCCGCCATTGTTGGCACCTATCGCTCCATCAGCAGTAAACATGTGCCGCGCTACCTCGCCGAGTTCGAGTACCGCTTAACGCCGGTGGAGGGAAGGGGCCTCAGTTCAACGCAGACGCAAGACGTGGTGAGGAATCTGGCGATTGACGTTTCGGCCGGTGGCTAGGCCATCGCCGGTACGCGTCGCGCAGTGCGTTCATCGTCGCCGAGCGCGACGACCAGCAGAGCTGCGATAACGGCCAGGGCGATGGACGCGGTCCAGAGCACACCATAGCCCCCGCTCCAATCGAAGACGGCGCCGCCCGCCCAGGCTCCGGCCGCTCCGCCGATCGCATGACCTGCCGACAGCAGCCCCATGGAGAGACCGAGCACCCTGATCCCCAGCCGGCCGGCCAGATAGCTCGCGGTGACCGGAACGGTGGAATAGTCAAAGAGCCCGAATGCGATCGCGAAGATGATGAGCAAGGGATAGTTGTCGGCGACGAACAGGAGCAGGACGAAGGCGCCCGCGCGAGCCGCGTAGATGAACGCCAGGAGCAATGGCCGATGCACGCGGTCCGACAGCCATCCGGCGGCAATCATTCCGGCAAGGTTAAAGGCTGAGAGGACGCCATAGGCGGTCGCGCTTGGAACCGGGCCGAACCCGCATAGTGACGCATATGGCATGAGGTGGGTCTCGATGACGCCGCTCGTCGTGAAACCACAGATTGTGTAGCTCCAGAATATGGCGTGGAAGACCGGACTGCGGAGTAGCGTGCCGAGGTCGTTGCGAAGGCCCTTGCGGCCGTCGGCCTCGCCATGAAGTTGGTCGCCGCCTGTTGATGTCGGTCTGCGGGAGCTCAGCGCTCGCCACGTCACGGGGATGAGCAGGAAGCAGGCCGCTGCAAGCAGCAGGAAGGCCATGCGCAATTCGCCACTCTGCATGAAGAACGCAAGGACCGGCATGAGCAGCAGTTGTCCGGCGGTCGATCCGGCGGTGCCGATTCCGACGGCCAGGCCGCGGTGCTGCTCGACCCTCTGTGCAATCGCCGCCGCGACGACGTGCTGGGCGATCGTACCGAAGCCGATGGCTCCGATCCCGGCGAAACCAACGGGAAGCAGCCATGATGCCATCCCCGGTTTCGCGGCCGCCACCAGCACGACGCCGAGCCCGATCGCGGCCAATCCGAAAATCAGGAGCGGCCGAGAGCCGCGACGGTCAACCAGCCCGCCGGCGAAGGGCGCCACGACCGCCATGACGAGCAGCGCCACGGCAGCGATCCCGGAGATGAATCCGCGAGACCAGCCGAATTCGGACTGCCACACCGGCATCGCGAGTGAAAGCGAACCGCGCACCGTGAATGCCAAAGCGAGCGTCATGAACCCCAGAGCGACGACGCCCCAGGCGCCCGCGCTGTTTTTCGGGTCTATGGCGGCATGGTTGCTCATGGCCGACGATCAGATGGTTTCGATCGCGCGCGCGAGTTCGGCAAAGGCCGTCTCGACGCGCTTGAAATAGGTGAATTTTCCGATCCGCAGCGGGCGCAGAAAGCGCGCCTGGGTTAGGACCTTCAAGAGTCCCAACTCGCTCAATGACGGGTGATCGTCAGGCCGGCGACCGAGCGGCCAGTGATATTTCCGTTCGCTTTCCTCGATGGGCAGATCGTTGATGCTGGCGATTTGGACGCGCATCAAACCGTTCTCGTCGAACTCCCAATTTTCGTTGCGGTAGCTGCGGAACCAATGGCCGCTATCGTCGCGCCATTCGTAGGCGAAGCGCACGGCGATACGGTTCTCCCGAAATGCCCAGAGCTCTTTGATCAGCCGGTAGTCGAGCTCGCGGCTCCACTTGCGCGTCAGGAACGCCTCGATTCCAGCGCGGCCTTGCAAAAACTCGACGCGATTGCGCCAGCGACTATCCCGCGTATAAGCCAGCGCCACCCGCGCGGGATCGCGCGTGTTCCACGCGTCTTCCGCCATGTGTACCTTCTGCGCGGCCGTTTCCGCGATGAACGGCGGAAGTGGAGGTCGACTCATTTTCAGTTCCTGTACGTCCGTGCCAAAAACGGTCGCGATAGGTCACCTCAGCGGAGGGTCAGCTCGTCACTGAATGCCGGGATGAGCAGTCGGAAAGGCCGCGGTGGGCCGAACCTGCGCAAGCAGGTCCATCAGTTTAGAGAGCGGCCGGGCGTCGAGCCGCTGCACGGCGCGGACGAGCGCGTGCCGCAGGTCCGCATCGGCGAAAGCTTCGCTTAGCCAGTGGAACTTCTCGACGGTCCGGTCCCACGACAAGGGATTCGCCAAGCCTCCCTCATAGCCGAGCTGCTCCTTTGCGAAGGCCCGATGGTCTTTCGTGCGAATGGTCACGCGAGCATTGAGTTCCTGAGGATAGCGAGCCGTGAAATTCCCGTCGGGTTGGATTTCGACCCGCGCGAGCAGCGCCTGCGCATCCGGCGCCCGAACACGCGCCGGCTCGAGCTGGGCGGGCCCGACCTGATCGTCGAGCAACGCCGCGGCGATGAGGTATTTCAGGTTGTAGTCGGCCTGCTCTTTGGTCTGCGGATGGTCCTTCGAACCGAAGCCCCCACCGCCCGCGATGTCGAAGCCCGTCTGGAAGATGTCACAGCGCACGTGCTCGACGTCCGCCGCCGACAGATTGTTGCGGCGCTTCAGGTCCAGCACCGCTTCCAGGACCGGCTGGCCATGAATGAGCGAGCAGTATTTTTTCAGGACCGTCTGTTTGACGAATTCGAGCGACGGGTCATCCCAATCCACGGGAATCGCCTGGCCGAGCATGCGTTCCAGCCCGTTCGGGCCTTCGAACAGGCCGCTTGGACCCGTGAAGCCGCGCTTGGCCAGCGAGGCCGCGTAGACGGCGCGCATCCCCGTCATCCCAGGCGAGAAGCCCTTCCACTGCGACACGGGTTCGGCATGCACGCAGGCGAGCGAGACGTTGTCGACCGCCGCGATCGCGATCGCGTTGGCGATTTGGTGGGCCGAGAGCCCGAAAAGTCTCCCGGCGCTCGCGGATGCGGAGATCGCAAGCTGAATGGCGTGGTTGAAGCCCTTCGCCATCACCGGGACGACGGCGGTGAACCGGCATTGGATTTCGTACGCGACGGCGAGCGCCAGCATGAAGTCCTCGCCCGACGCCCCGACATGCTCGGCTGCGGCGAGAACAGTCCCGAAATTGTCGCCCGGATGGCAAAGCCCGCCGGGCGACATGTAGCTGTCGAGAAGATCGACGTAGCGCACGAGAGCGGAGTTGAAGAGTGCCGCCTGATCGGGCGAGGTCTTGCCGCCGCCGATCAACGTGCAGCGACCCGGCGCACGATATTCCTTGAACTGTTCGCGCAGCGCCTGGAAGGGTGGGCCTGGCAGGGCGGCGATCGCGCAGCCGAGGTTGTCCAGAATATTGCGCTTGAGAAGCTGCCGGACATCGGGTGCCAGGCGCTCCGGCCGCGTAGCCGCGGCAAAGGCGGCGATGCGTGCGACCGCCGGTCGCGCTTCCAGCGCCTGTGGATCGGGCATTCGCGCAGTGCTCCCGAATGGGGTCATGGTCGCCGCCTCGCTGAAAACTCTCCGTCGATCACGTCACTCTCGAACGCGAAGTTCGGCAATGCCGGTTTATCGGCGTGGCCGGCGGCGCCGCTGTTCCGCTCATCGACCTGACCAGCCCGAGCGGCGCTGCGGCGAGAGTAGCTGCGGAGGCAGCGATGAGGCGACGGCGGCCGCGATTGACGTCCTGCGAATGGTCGTTCGTGCGCATCGGAGGTCTCCTTATGCCTCGGAGCTATTTCACCGAGGAAAACGCGGCCGGGGCCAGCAACTGGCTGCTGATGTTCTCGACGAGCTGGCCATCCTTCTCCGTCTCGGCGACCACCGCGACCCATTCGGGATCGGCGAGAAAAGCGCCCCAGCGCTTCTCGCGCTCGGCCATGCTGTCCCAGGCGAGCATGTAGGTGATCTCCTGGATGCTCTTGCCGATCAGCGTGGTCCAAAACCCGGCCTGGCGGATGCCGTGCTTCTCCCAGATCCGCAGCGTCTCGTTCTCGAACCGCGACAGCAGTGCCGGCTTGCGCCCCGGCACGCAGCGGTAGATCCGCAATTCGTAGATCATGGCTATTCACCTCCAGCCGTGTCGACAGATATGAGCCGGTCGCTGTCCGCTCTGAGCGGAGCGACCTCAGACCAGCGTCGTCTCGACAGCGATGTTCCCGTGCGTTGCTCGCGAATAGGGACACACCTGGTGGGTTGCCTCGAGAAGACGCTGGGCCGTCGCGTGGTCCATCCCCGGCAGGCTCACATAGAGGCGAGCCGCCAAGCTGAAGGCGCCCCCTTCGGGACCGAGATCGATTTCGGCATCGACCGCGTGATCGGCCGGCAACGTGATCTTCATGTTGCGCGCGACGAACTCCATCGCCGACTCGAAGCACGCGGACCAGCCGGCCGCGAAGAGCTGCTCCGGGTTGGTGCCGGTGCCGGGGCTGCCGGGCCGCGACAGCCTGACCTCGAGGCGGCCGTCGGAGCTGCGCGACGTGCCGGCGCGCCCGCCTGTGGTGTGGGCCTTCGCGGTGTACAACACTTTCTCGAGTCGGTTCATGACGTCCTCCTTCATGACGAGCCTAGGCCCGTGAATGACGCGCGAGGCTCGGTAGCGATAGGCGAACTCGCGCTCAGGCATTGTGCGGCGGTCCCAGATAGGGGAACTCGGCAAGCAGATCGACGTGGGCCCCGACCCCGTCGCCGGTCACCTTCCCGTTTGTGAGGATTGCCAGGAAAGCGTCGACGGCATCGTCGGTAAGCGTCCGGCCATTGCTCGGAAAGGACGTGGGACGCGTCGGGTCGTAGGACAGCACATCGGGCAGCAGTGTTGCCGCCACCCGCCTTGCTTCCTCCGGCGCATACCCGCCGGCGTGCTCGAGCGCATGCGCGAAGACGGTGATGAAACGGGCATCGTTCGCCGGCTCGCCCGCCAGATAGGCCTCCCTCTCCGAGCCGACAAGAAAGACCGCTTGCGCGGGCAACGCGCCCCGGTCCGCCTGGACCCAAACTCCGCCCGCACCGTCCAGCGTGCGCGCCCATAGGGCGACCCGTTTGGGCCCAAGGGCAGAGTTGGGCATTTCCAGCACGATGCTGCACACATCCTTCTCGATGAAGAAGTCGTCGCCCGTGAACCGCAGTTCGTTCAACGCCCCCCGCGTGTCGAAGAAAAAGGGATCGCTGCGCCAACCCGCGAAGAAGCGGTACCCGCCGGCCTCCGTCACGCGTGCGTCCCTACCTGTCGACACAGGCGCTGCTTCGATGATGACCTGGCCGCCGTCGCCCGTTCCGGCGGCCTGCGCACCCTCGACGCGGCGCAGTGTCGCGGTTTGCGCCCCGTCCCCGGATGACGAAAAGCGCACCCGATATGCGATGTCGGCGACAGCATCGCCGTTCGTGTCGATCTTGAGCTCGTACAGCGCCTCGGGCGCGAACGGCTCGCGCGTGGTGGGCCCCGGCGGGTTCACGATGGCGGAAGGATGGACGTTCATGATCAGGATCGACTTGTCCGCCTCGCCTGGCTTGGGGAAGGCATACAAATCCGTGAGGTCCAGGCGCGCGTCTCCGTGCGGGAAGCCGAAATCGGGACCGGAGTAGTGATGTGACATGGATCATTTACTCCTCTGATCGACGGTGAGCTTTGCGTCAGCTTGAGGCGTCGCGAGCGGCACGACACCAGCCGGACCAAAAACATCGCCCGCGATTTGCGCCATGATCGGCGATGCGACCAGGATCGACGAAAGCGCGACGAATATTGCGGCAGTAAATTTCATGACTGTTCTCTAATTACTTCGGGGACAATGGTGTTCAACATTTCCCAGAGGCGTTGTGGTGTTTCGAGCCGCTGCGTGGCAAGGGGTTGAGGGCGTCGCTCAGGTCGGATCCTTGTGGTCCGCGCCGAGGAAATCGCTCGCGTAGGCGTAGAGGCCGGGGCTCCCGCCGGTCATGATGAAGAGGACGTTGTCGCCGGCCGCATATCGTCCGGCCGAGATGTCCGCCAGCAAGCCGGCGAACGCTTTCCCGCCGTAGACGGGGTCAAGCAGCAAGCCCTCCCGGCTTGCCATCATTCGAACTGCCTCGACCATGGCGGGTGTTGGAATGCCATAGCCTGGACCCAACTGGTCTCCCGAGACCTTGACGTCATTCGAACTCAGTGACGCCTCAAACCCCAGGAGGGTCAGCGCGGCATTCGCCATCTCAACCGTCGCCGAGATGGCGCCGGCGGCGGGCGCAAGCACCGAGTGAGATCTCACCTGCGTGGTATCGAGCCCGAGCGCCCGATACCCCGCGACCAGTCCGGCCTGCGTTCCTGAACTTCCATTCGGGACCACGACCGCGGCGAAATCGATATCGAGATCACTGGACTGCGCTTGGATTTCGAGAGCGCAGGCCACGTAGCCGAGGCTTCCGACCGCCGAGGAGCCGCCGAGCGTAGCCATATAGGCGATGTGGCCAGCCAGACTCAGCTCCTCGAACCGCTCCTCCGCGAACCGTGTCGAATCGACGCCGACCGGTAGATCGTGGATGCGAGCGCCGAAAAGATCGTCGAGCAGAACATTGCCATTTCGATCATACTCGTCCCCTCCACGCGGCACCATGCGGGCGAGAACCAGTTCGCAGGCCAGGCCCAGCCGAGCGGCCGCGGCAGCCGCCAGGCGAGCGAAGTTCGATTGCCGACCGCCTGTGGCGATGATCGTGTCCGCGCCTGCGGCGGCGGCATCGCCGAGCAGGAACTCAAGCTTCCGCAGCTTGTTGCCGCCGCCGCCGAGCGACATGAGATCGTCGCGCTTGACATAGATTCGAACGGCATTCGACGACGAGCCCAAAGCATCCTCGATACGATGAAGGCGCTGAACCGGAGTCGGCCCCTCCAACAAATCGCGACGCGGTATGAGACTCAGGGCTTGGGAAAGGGACATGATCACACCTCGGTAGTGGGCCGCGACACGCTCGCCCTATTCCTTGTACTTGGCCGTGTACTGACCGAGGTGCTTCTCGAGGTCGCCAGGTTGCCCCAGTCCTTGTTCGATGAGCGCTCTCACACGCGCCTGGGCACCGGGTCGCTGTACAGAGGTAATGAAGGTGTCCCATCCCGTCTGCATTTCCGCATCCGGCGGCATGCTGGCGAGATCGACCAGTTTCTTGGTGTCGGCGATTGCCTGCTGGTCGAACGACGCGATGCGGGTCGCCAAGGCATCGACAAAGCCGTCCAGCTCTGCATCGGGGAGCGCCCGATTCACATAGCCGTAGCGCTCAGCCCATTCGCCATTGAAATCGTCGGCGCCAATCAGGATCTCCATGGCGCGGCCACGCCCAACCAGGCGCGGCAACCGGGCCATAGGCCCGCCGCCTGGGACAAATCCTGCACCGACTTCGAATTGCGAAATAACTGCCTTCTCGCGGCTGGCGAAACGCATGTCCGCAGCGAGCGCCAGTTCGCTGCCAATACCGCTGGCCCGCCCGCGGATCGAAACGATCGTCACTGCCTTGAGACGGCTGAGGCGCACCATGAAGTCGGGCACAGGATGCATGCCGGTGGGCCCCGGCTTCATGCCCGTCGAATCTTTGAGCGGCTTCAGAAGGTCATAGTGCGCCATGAAATAATCGGGCACTGCACTGTCAAAGACGACGACCTTGACCTTCGGATCGGCTTCGATCTCGTCAAGAATCTTGACCAGATCGCGCACCTCGGCAGGGCCGACGATATTGAGGGGCGGGTTATTGAAGGTCACTTCCCAGTACGCAGCGCTCTTACGCGTCAGGCGGATCTTCGCGGTCTCCGGACTGTCAGCCGCCGGAGGCTGCGTGCGGGCACCATCCGCCCTCTTCGCGGTCTGTGCGAAAGCTTGAGTTGAGGAGTCCGGCGTCGCTGAAGTGGCCAGTAAAATGGCTATTCCACTCGGTCTTAACGCTTTCATTGTCGAATTCCTTGTCATCGAACGACCTGACGTTCAGGGCGCGCGCTTGTTTGGTTCCGCTGCCGTATGGACCTCAGACAAAACTCAGAAGTTCGGTCACCGACCGCCGCGGCTTCTGTGGCCAATTGCCATCGGCGGCATAGCCAACCGTCACGAGGACGACCGGGACTTCGTCTCTGCCAAGGCCAAATTCATTGGCAACGCCGGCGGCATCGAATCCGATCATCGGCGACGAGCCCAGCCCCTGAGCCTGCGCTGCGAACATCAGCTGGCTCGCGCCAAAGGTCGCGGTGCGAACGGCTTCGTCGCGCTGGGTCTGCGGCTGTTCGAAGTAAAGCGCCCTTCCTGCGCCTTCCCAGCCCGTCACGACATCGGTAGGCATGAAACCGGCTGCGACCGACGATGCGAGCCGCTCAGCCATGACGAGATGCGATGCAAGCTGCCCAACGACGATAAACGTCACGGCCGCTTCCGTGACCTTTGGCTGATCGAACGCGAGCTTCCTCAAGCGCGCCTTTGCCTCGGGCGTCTTTACCGCGATGAATCGCCAGTTCTGCAGATGAAATGCCGTGGGCGCACGCGTCGCCAGGCGCACCAGTTCGCTGATCTGGGCGTCGCCGATGTTGCGCGAACTATCGTATATGTTGGTCGTGCGCCGATTTTCGATGGCGTCGAGAACTGAATTTGTCATAATCATTCTTCCGATACCTGCGTGGAGGAGCGCGCTACTGTCGGGTGCGATCACAGATGCGATCACAGCGAACGCGAGTCTATTGGACGATGGTGCCGTCGATACTTTGGTATTTAACGGCCGGGGTCTGGGGAGCCGAACTGAACCGAGTGAACCGCCTCACCGATAGTCGGTCGAGCGGGAAACCACCTCCCACGCCTTAATTTGTTCAAGCCGTGCTTTGATTATCGGTTCCACCAAGCTCAACGCATCGCTCCCCAACAGCAAGTGGACGGGTGGATGGTCCATAGCCACAAGGTCCATCACAACCTGGGCGGCCCGATTAGGGTCGCCGTTCTGCTTGCCGCTCTTTTCCTGACGCGCCTTGCGGATCGGTTCGAACAGCGCGTCATAATCGAAAATGCGCCGCTCTGATCTGATCATCGAGCGTCCGGCCCAGTCAGTGCGGAACGAGCCCGGCGCAATGGCCGTCACCCTTATGCCGAAGGGCGCGACTTCCTTGGCAAGAACTTCCGACACGCCCTCCAGGGCGTATTTGCTGGCCGTGTAATAGCCGATGCCGGCGAGGGCGATACAACCCGCCATCGAGGTAATGTTGATGATATGCCCGCGCCGCCGCTCACGCATGAACGGCAGCACCGCCTTCATCATCGCCACTGCACCAAAGAGGTTCACATCGAGCTGATGCCGCATCTCTTCGAGCGGCGACTCCTCAATGACGCCCTCATGGCCATAACCGGCGCTATTGATCAGGACGTCGATCAGCCCGTATTGCTTTTGGATATCCCCGACAATGCCGTCGATCATGCCGAACGACGTCACGTCGAGAATGGCGGCCCTGGCGAGGTCGGGATGCAACGCTTCGAGCGCCTCGCGGTCCGCATCGCGCCGTACAGTACCGATAACCCGGTGCCCTTCCGCGATGGCGGCGCGTGCGATCGCTTGGCCGAACCCGGAACTCGCGCCGGTGATAAGGAAATTCTTGGCGACGGGCATGATTCTACCTTCCGCTCGGTCAGAATTTATTAGTTAGACTTATTCGGGAATGAAGCCAGCGGTCAGAGATGCCATTAAGCGAGAAGCGAGTCTATTAGACTATAGTACCGCCTATACTTTGATAACAGTAGACGCGACGATCGGCCTCACACACCAGCTTGCAGCAACAGAATCGGATAGTCCGAATCACCTGACAAAGGTCTTCGAAGCGATTGCCAACGAATATTTCTTTGCTTTGGCGGGCAAACGTCTTCGTGATCAAGAATGCCATCTAGCGTACAAGATTCACCGCTTCCAGCGCTCGACAAATCAATAGCTTAGCTCGCCGATCGGCGTCGGCGGGACCCCTGGGCCGATTACTCACCGGTCGGCAATTAAGGCGACAAATGGCTTGTACATTGGCGCATGGTTTGGTATCATGAGCCATGAAGCGAGACGGGCGCAGCTTTGATCACCGAACACTTGAGGCCATACGGCTGATGGCGGTGGAGCGGGTGCGGGACGGAGAGCCGGCCTCTTCGGTTATCGCGTCTTACGGTTTCAGTCGCACGACGATCTACAAATGGGTTGCGGCCGCGGCGACACCGGGGATTGGCCTGAAAGCGCTGCTGTCTCGGCCGGCGAGTGGGCGGCCGCGCACTTTGTCCCCTCATCAGGAGCGGCAGGTTTATCGCTGGATCAATGGCCGCGACCCTCGCCAGTATGGACTGGATTTCGGCCTGTGGACGCGGTCGATAGTGGCCAGCCTGATCGAGCGCAAGTTTGACATTCGCCTTGGTGTGACCGCCGTGGGCGAATTGCTCGCCAAACTCGGGTTGACACCGCAAAAGCCGTTGCAGCGCGCCTACCAGCGCGATCCGGAAGCCATCGAGAGATGGCAGCGCGAAACCTTTCCCGCCATTGCGCGGCAGGCGAAAGCGTCAGGGGGCGAGATCTATTTCTGGGATGAGTCCGGGTTTCGTGCGGACACTGTGCACGGCAAGACTTGGGGTGTGAAAGGGCAAACACCTGTTGTCGAGCGCCCCGGTCAACGGCAATCGATCAGTGCGGCATCGGCCGTGAATTCGAAAGGCGCTTTCTGGTATTGCACTTATCAAGGCGGCCTCAACGCGGAGCTGTTTGTTGATCTGCTGCGGCGAATGATGCGGCACCGCACGAAGCCGGTGCATCTGGTGGTAGACGGCCTCCCGGCGCACAAGACGACGCTGGCAAAAGCCTATGTTGCGTCGACCAATGGGCTGCTGACGCTACACTTCCTTCCCGGTTATGCGCCCGAGTTGAACCCTGATGAACTTGTCTGGAGCCATATGAAGCGCACCGGCGTTGCCAGGACACCACTGCGCAAAAGCGAAACACTACGAGGCAAAATCGAAACCCAACTTGCAGCACTCAGGACAACGCCCGGGCTCATCCGATCATTCTTCAAGGCCCCAGCTGTCGCCTATATTACCGACTGGTGAGTAACACCTTTGGGGCCGGCCCGGCAGCTGGCCGTGGATCGGCATTCGGCCGTGATACGCAAACAGCTCGATTGGGTCGCTGAAGCCGCGCACCGGATATTCGCCGACGCGTTCGAGGTCGAAATCGCTTTTGACGAAGTCGGCGAAGGCGCGGGACAAAAGCACCGGTCGCCGGAGTTGCTTGGTGAGGGTTTCGAGACGCGAAGCCATGTTGACCGCCGGACCGATGACCGTGAAGTCGAGCCGGGTGCGCGACCCGATATTCCCGTACATGACGTCTCCGACGTGGACACCGGTGCCGTAATTCAGCGGCGCACGACCGGTTTGGCCGTTCTTTTCGTTCAAGGCCACCATTGCCTGACGGGCTTCGGCCACGGCATGCAGCAGATTTGCACAGGCCGACGGGTTGCTGAGCGGAAAAATAGCGAGCAGACCGTCGCCGATGAATTTCAGTATCTCCCCGCCATGTCGCGCAATGGGCTCCGAGATCGCGTCGAAATAGCCGTTCAGAAGATCAATCACGTCATCGCGCGGCCAGTTGTCGGAGATCTGGGTGAAATCACGCAGATCGCAGATCATGATGGCGGCGCGCACCGTCGTCCCGCTTCCGCGCCTGGTGGCGCCGGCCAGAATGAGTTCGCCGGCATGCGACCCGACATAGGTTTCGAGCAGCGTTCGCGCCAGCCGGTTCTTCATGCGGATTTCGCTGACCAGCGCCAGAACCGGCAATAGCTTCAACAGGCGGTCGATATGCGCGTCGTCGAAACCTCCCGGCCGGTCGGTCGCGAAGGTCACGATATGCCGCTTGCCGAGCGTATGGTACAGCGGCCATGCCACATAGTCGGTGAGGCCTTTCGCGCGCATCTCGTCATAGACGGCATGCTTGCGGCCGAGCGCAGGATCGCGTCCCAGATGCTCGCGCACCTCGGTCGCCCCGTCATGGATTTCGTTGGCGGGACTGCCGATGTATTCGGAGCGCTCCCTGACATCGTACTCGACCCTGCTGATCTCGGCCTCGCGCATCCCGTCGGCCCACATGATCCTCGAGCCGAGCCATTGCGGATGGAGGGTCAGGACATGAAGTGTCGCCCGCTTGACCGGAATGCCCGCTCGCTGGAGCCGGAGACACAGCTCAGCGAAAATATTGTCGAGGAAGCGCTCGTCGCGAGTGCCGTTCGTCAGCCAGTGCAGAACGTCGCAGTCAGAATGTGCGGTGCCGTGATCGATGTTTGGCGGCGCGTTCATATCTTGCTCCTGAGCGGTGACCTGGAGCGGCCAGAAGTCACGGCAAGCCCATCGCTAGTCGAGGGGCCGCGGCGCCGGCTGGACCCAGCCGCGCGGCGCCGCACTGCGTAACGCTAACTAACTCACGAACGGCGATGCAGGAAGTCGACGACCAGGTCCGTCATCGCCTGCGGCTGCTCTTCCGTGATCCAGTGCCCGCAATCCGGGATGATCGCATCTTCGACATTATCGGCGACACACCGGATCACCGCGCCGATCAGAGGGCCGAATGTCGCTTCGCCACCGAAGGCCAAGACAGGCATCTGAAGCTTGCCCTGCGCAAGGAACGTCCTGTTGTCGACCGCATCCTGGGTGAACGCCAGGAACTGAGCAAAGCCCGCTCGCATTGCGCCGGGTTGCGCATAGAGCGCCGCGTAATGCCGGCGCTTCGCTTCATCAAACCGCTTCGGGTCTCGGGAAAGCTCGTTCCAGAAGCGGTCGAGATAGATGCGCTCGCGGCCGGCGACCAGGCGCTCCATGTCCTGGCCACCAAAGCCAAAGTGCCACATGGCCGGATCCTGCGTGATCTGATCCCAGGGTCCGACGCCGGGCAGCGGCGCATCGATCGCCACCCATCGGCTCACGCGCTCGGGATGGGTGGCGGCGACTGCGAAGCCGACCATGATGCCGATATCGTGCGTCACCAATTCGGCCGCACCCACACCTAGGGCGTCCAGGACGCCCACCACGTCCGCCGCCTGAGTCTTCTTGTCGTAGCCGCCATCAGGCTTCGACGACAGGCCCAACCCACGCAGGTCAGGCGCGACAACCATGTGATCCTCGATGAGTGCGCTCGCCAGATGACCCCACATGTCGCCTGTCGTGCCGAAGCCGTGCAGCATGACCACTGCCGGGCCATGACCGCCGACCCGCACATGGATGGATGCACCGTTGGTTTCGATCGTCCGCGTCTGCATCACAGCCGGGAAGGGATAAACCCCATCTCCATGGGCATGCTCGCTCATCTGTGTACTCCGGGTTTGTCTCTAGTTGGGGGGATTGGCGGCTCGCCGCGCCGCGGCACAGCGATCGGTTGCGACTAAATGAGGAGCGCGGCTAGCGCGTCCTACTTTCCTGGCTTTGCCTTCAGCTCCGCCAGCAAGGCGACTTTCATCATGGAAAACCTCCGTAAAGGAGCCGTGCCGAAGCCGGGGTCGAGCCTCCGCCTATCGGTGGTCGAGGCCGGGCGCGGCATCGGCTCGCCGTGCGAACGGCTTCGACGCGAGGCCTCCGCGGCTGTTCGAAGTAAAGTGCCCTTCCCGCGCCTTCCCAGCCCGTCTCGTCGCCCGCGAGCGGCGCCTTGATGCGCAAGCCAGAATCGACCTAGGCCAGGAAAGGCACAAGTTCGGCGTTGATCTCCCCAGCGCGGGTCCAGGTTATGCCGTGAGAACCGCCTTTGATCTCCACGTATTTGACGTTCTTGATCATCTTTGCCTGACGCCTGGATGTCGCGTCTGCCGGCAGAATGCGGTCGTCATCGCCATGTATGATCATGGTCGGGATGTCATTGCGCGGAATGTCTTTGCGAAAGTCCTCAATCCAAGCGTCAACACAGGCCAAGGTGCCAATGGGCGACGCGCCGATTGCGACCGTCCAATTGGCTTGAATGACGCGCTCGCTGACCAGCTTTCCGTCAGCCCCACCGACACTGTAGAAGTTCTTCAGAAACTCCATCAGCGCGACCGGCCGGTCGGCCTTGAGGCTGGCGCGGGTGTCGTCGAACACCTTCGGGTCGACGCCTTCCGGATTGTCGGGTGCCTTGACCAGATAGGGTCCGAGCGTGCCGATCAGCGCGGCTTTGCTGAGCCGCTTCGTGCCGTATTTGGCGACGTATCGTGTGATTTCCCCGGTGCCCATGGAGTGTCCGACCAGCGAGACGCCGGTCAGATCCAATGCGCTCAACAGAGCATTGAGATCGGCCGCGAACGTATCGTAATTGTATCCGACGCCCGGCTTGCTCGACCGGCCGAAGCCGCGGCGGTCATACGTGATCACGCGATGGCCGGCTGCGAGCAGCGCGGCGGTCTGCTTCTCCCACGCGTCGCCGTTCAACGGCCAGCCATGGATGAGCACGACTGGCGATCCGGAGCCGTGGTCCTCGTAGTAGATCTCGATGGGTTGCGAGTTTTCCTGACCGACTTTGATGTAGCTCATGGGATTGGTCTCCTTTCTGGTTTCGGCGAATGAGACTGCCGGCAGCAGTGGCGCGGCAAGTCCGGCAGCAGCAAGCGTAAGGGCGTCGCGTCGGGACACGCCGTTCTCCGATGCCCGCGATCGGCTGGAGTGGGCAGCCTTTGGCGCAGTTCGATCGAAGTTCATCGTTAGCCTCCTTGTCCGGTGGATTGAGCGGATGCTTGATTGCGTCACGGATGCGCACATAGGTACCGCAGCGGCAGGTGTTGCCGGAAATTGGACGTCGACGCATATGCCTTCCCGTTGACGTTCACGTTGAAGGGCATGGCGTTCTCCCTTTAGGTCAGGGATGGAGATGAGGATCAGGAATCGTAGCCGACCTCGAGGACAGCTTTTGGCAAAGGCGTTTGGAGCTTCCTGGGGCAGATGTGCCCTATGCCATCCTTGATGGTCCGGTGCGCGCATTTGCCCGCGAACATTTTGGCGTAGGAATTGGGCTCCGGATGATGCGATACCGCCCTTCACAACGAAGGGCTTCGAGTTGTCGATGGAAATGACATTCATAGTTCATGACGCCTCGCTAGGCCTTCCAGATCGTTGAAGAAAAGACCGACGAACATCCGCGCAGGACCAAATAAATTTGAAGGGGCATCTTCCCTGACTATAGATCTGCCTCACGGCCGCCTCATGGTGAGGCTGTCTGTCCCAAGGTGCCGAGGGCCGTTCGTGGTCAGTCCCCAAAAGGCACCATTTCGTTTGGCTCCTGGATTACCCGGCCGTTTCTTTCGGCCCGGAATTTCTTGCCCTCTTCATAGGCTGCCTTTCGAACGCGCATGATTCCGCCGAGGGGACGGTGTGCAGCAAGTCCGTGCCAGGGAGCGAACGACATACCATCGTCAACCGCCGATGATCTGGCCTCGCTCCACGCCAATTGTGGCTTGACCGTAATGCGAGCGATCCGCTGATAAGGACTGACTTCCTCCGACCAAACGACCGCAGTGTTCTCGATCGGCATATGTTCAAGATCGGTGCAGAGCTGCGCTCGAACTTCCCATACACCGCCATTTCTCCTGAAAAAATCCAGAACCGCTTCTCGGAGTCCGTTTGGAACGCCGTTGACGTTCAGTGACGCTTGCGCGAGAGCCTTCAATTCAGGAGATTTGGGCGCGACCGAAATTTTCGCGATGAAATCACCAAAGCGCAGGGGTGCCTGACTATAAAACGTGTCACCGAGGATATGGGTTTCAGGCTGTCCGCCAAGGGTTGCCACCGTCGAATTCGGATGTCCGATAACCACAACGATTGCCTTCTGCACCTGGCGCATCACCGCGGATAGAATTTTTTTGAGCCGTTGGGCCTTGTTGGTGGTTCTTGCTAACAGCCTCAGCCTTGAAAGGAACTTTTTTGGATTGGATGCGCCGAAGGCTGGACCATTGTTCAGGACAAAGTCCTGTGTGACATCCCCTTCAGATCCTTCGAGCCGCTCGCCTTCCACGCCGATGACCTTTATTGCCAATCCCCGAGGCGTCGATACACTATCATCCAGGATGTCTCCTGGAATCGTAGAAAACCGCATCACAACCGGATAACGACCGGGCTTAGCGAACAATCCCTGTGCAAGGTCACTTGGGAGGCCGGTGTCCACTTCCAGATAGCCCTGCAAAATTCCGTGAGTCTTGGCGTGCACACTTCTGATCGCATGACCGCCATCAGCGAAGGTCTTTTCGTTGATATACCGCAGGGTCGCGATCAGAGCCTGCGTGGTTTTGACCTCATCGGCGTCTGGCCGTTCGACCGATGGACTAAATCGGACGGGAGCTTCGAGTTGAACGTTCATGACGGTTGATGGAGGGCTCATGGAAATCTCTCGGTAATCCTGGAGTACCCGGCCGGTGCCGCCGACACTACTGTTACGTGGGGTTTGCACCGCTATCGGCACCCGCCGGCGATCATTCGGACGTTTGCTTCCTCAACTCCGCCACGTCCTGTGCGGTAAGCTGCGATCCCTTGTTGCCGAAGCGCGAGGTGACGTAGTTGGCCACGTCGGCAATCTCGGCATCGGAGTAGGCGTTGCCGAACGCAGGCATCGAGACGGCATCCTTTGGTGTATGTCGCTTGGTACCGGCAATCACGATCTGCGCGACGTTCGTTGCACGGGGATCGTTGACCGCCCAGGCGCCGGTTAGTGTGGCGAACGGAGAGATCGAGCTTTCACCGGTCCAGCCATGGCAACTAACGCAAGCGCCCTCGAAAACCATCTTGCCCCGCGGGTCCGGCGTGCCACCTCCCTGCCTGTGTGAGGCTGGTGCGGGCGGCGCCGGCGTCGTTGGCAAATCGGGAGAAGCGATGGCCGGCACGCTGCGCAGATAGGCTACGACAGCTTGAACGTCTTCTGGCGCCAATTTGCTGAAGCTATGGTCGACGGCTTCTCCCATCGGTCCCGAGGCAGTGCCATGACCATCGGCGTGTCCGATCGACAAATAGGAGATGATGTCCTCGTCGCGCCAGGACCCGATACCGGTGGTCTTGTCCGAAGAGATGTTGAAGGCGCGCCAACCCGCCGTCACCGCACCCGCGAATTTCTTGCGGTTGTCCAACGCCAACACCAGGCTTCGCGGCGTGTGGCATTCCCCGCAATGCGCCAGCGCTTCCGCAAGATATGCGCCCCTGTTCCATTCGGGGCTTTGCGAAGCATCTGGCTCGAAGCGAGCGTCGCGGGTGAAAAGAATGGACCAGAAGCTCATCGCCCAGCGCTGGTTGAACGGAAACATCAGCGTATCCGTGGGGGCAACCACGCGCACGGGCGGCAGGCTGAACAGATAGGCCTTGATCGCCAACGCATCCGCATCAATCATGTAGGTATACGAAGGGAACGGCATGGCGGGATAAAGCCGCGCGCCGTCGCGACGGATGCCGCGATGGATTGCGTTGAGAAACTCCTGATCACTGTATTTCCCGATGCCGGTTTCCTTATCCGGCGTGATGTTGGTCGAATACAACGTGCCGAACGGCAACCTGATCGCAAGACCGCCAGTGTAATCCTTACCGCCTTGAGACGTATGACAGGCCATGCAATCAGCCGCCTCTGCGAGGTACTTGCCCCGCTCGACGAGGCTCATCTTGGCGAGCGAAACCGGGACACCGGTGGGATCGCCGGCTCTATAATCCTCCAGCGCTACTTTCTGACCGTTCGTGAATGCCAGCGGATCTGGACCGCGGATGATCCAAATGCCCGCCGCCAGCGCAACCACGATAATCGCGGCAACACAAAGAAGGATGCGGCGCGCCACCGGGCTCATGATTTCTTCCCCGCGATCAAGCTGCGGTCGATCGGCAGTCGTCGCAGGGCGACGCCGGTTGCGGCATAAATCGCGTTACGCAATGCCGGCGGTCCCGCGGTCGCGCCGGTCTCGCCGATGCCGCCCGGCGCCTCACCGCTCTTGATGACGTGCACCTCAATCTTCGGCGCCTGGTCTATGCGCAGCATGCGATAATCGTTGAAGTTCGACTGCTGGACGCGCCCCTTGGCAATGGTAATCTCACCGTAAAGGGCGGCGGTCAGGCCGAAGATCAAGCCGCCCTCGAGCTGCGCCATGATGGTATCGGGATTGACAGCAATGCCGGTGTCGACAGCGGAGGTGACGCGACGTAGATGCACTTCACCCTGCTCGTCGACTTCGGCTTCCACGACGGTCGCAATAAAACTGGCAAACGACGGCTGCAAACAGACACCACGCCCGACCCGCGCCGGCAGCGGTCGGCCCCAACCGGATTTTTCCGCCGCGAGATTGAGCGCAGCGAGAAAGCGCGGCTGAGTTCCCAACATCGAGCGGCGGAACTCAACCGGATCCTTGCCGGCCTTCCGCGCCAGTTCGTCCATGAAACATTCGGTGGCAAACACATTGTTGTTGGGACCGACTCCGCGCCAGAACCCGGTCGGCACCGAGGGCGGCTCGACCCGGACATATTCGACATGGAAATTGGGAATATCGTAGGGCATGTCGATCGCGCTATCGACGGCGTCGATGTCGATGCCGTTCTGGAACCCCGGCGGAAACCAGCGCGCCATGATCGACGAGCCGCTGACGCGATATTTCCAGCCGACGATCTTTCCATCGGAAAGGCTCGCGGCAATGGTGTCGCGATAGACCGGACGATAGACGTCGTGCTGGATGTCCTCTTCGCGGGTCCACACCACCTTGACGGGACCATCGACATGTTTCGCGATGCGAACAGCTGCGACCACCATGTCAGGCTCGAGTTTGCGACCAAAGCCGCCGCCGAGCAGGTGATTGTTAGCGATCACTTTCTCGACCGGGAGTCCGGCCGCCTTCGCCGCCTCCGACTGCACGCGCGCGATGACCTGCGTACCGGTCCATATCTCACAGGAATCGGGCTTGAGATGAACCGTGGCGTTCACTGGCTCCATCGTCGCGTGCGCCAGGAACGGCAGCTCGTACGCCGCTTCGAGCTTGTCGCCACTGGCAAGGCCCTTGGCGATGTCGCCTCGAGATTTTGCGACCGCGCCATCCTTTTCGCTGGCGGCCCGCAGATCCTGCCAAATATCCACTAAGTTAAGATCCGCGTTCGGTCCTTCTTCCCAGTCTATCACCAGCGCATCGAGGCCCTTCTTGGCCGCCCACATGTGATCGCCGACCACCGCGACCAGATCGTCCAGGACGACCACTTTCTGCACGCCAGGAACTTTCCTGGCGGCGCTGTCGTCGACCTTGGCGACCTTGCCGCCGAAAACCGGACAGGCCTTCAGGGTTGCGAATTTCATCCCGGGAAGCATCGCGTCGATGCCGTAGACGGCCTTGCCGTTGACCTTGTCGGGGGTATCGAGCCGCTTCAGCGGCTTGCCGATCAGCACGAAATCTTTCGGGTCCTTGAGTGGGAGGTCCTTCGGCGGGGTCTGCGCGTTGGCCGCATCGACCAGGGCGCCATAGGAGAGTTTGCGTCCGCTCTCCTTATGCATGACCTCGCTGTTGGCGGTCGTGCAGCTTGCCGGATCGACCTGCCACTGCTGCGCCGCCGCCTGAACCAGCATGGCGCGCGCGTTGGCGCCGGCAGCGCGCAGGGGCGTCCACCACGCCCGAACCGAATTCGAATTGCCGGTGGCCTGAATGCCGAAAAGGGGGTTGCCGTAGAGCTTGTCGCTCGGCGGCGCGTGCTTCAGCGTCACTTGAGAAAAATCGGCGTCGAGTTCTTCCGCCAAAATCATTGGCATCGAAGTGTATACGCCCTGCCCCATTTCGACCTGGGGCATGACCAGAATTGTTCTGCCGGAATGATCGATGCGGATGAAAGCGTTCGGCGCGAACTTGCCGGCAAGATCATCTGGCGGCTGTACCGGCTCGTTGAACGCACGCACGGGAAGATGGAATGCAAGCAGAAATCCTCCTGCCAACCCCGAGGTCAATAGGGAGCGGCGCGACGCTCCTTCGGCACTCTTCTGGGAGACTGTCATATGGCTCTCCTACGACCGACGTGCGGAAGCCGCTTGCTTGATCGCAGCGCGAATACGCACATAGGTTCCACAACGGCAGATATTTCCTGCCATCGCGGCGTCGATATCGGAATCATCGGGATTCGGCGTGGCAGCGAGCAGAGCCGCTGCGGACATGATCTGGCCGGACTGGCAATAACCGCACTGGATTACTTCCAGATCGAGCCAGGCTTTCTGCACTTTCGCGCCGGCAGGAGTCGCACCGACACCTTCGATGGTGGTGACGGCGCGGTCGCGTACCGCACCGACTGGCAGCATGCACGAGCGTACCGGCTTGCCGTCGATGTGCACTGTGCAAGCGCCGCATTGCGCGATGCCGCAACCAAACTTCGTTCCGGTCAAACCGAGAATGTCACGCAGCACCCAGAGCAATGGCATGTCGGGTGGAGCATCGAATGGTTTCTGTTCACCGTTGATCGTCAATATTGCCATGGCAGACTCGATATGTGAGGAATTTCGATCTATGAATTCTATGCTCTATCCGATACCGATTCTGTTGCGTTCTTGCTGCGTCCGTGTCAGTGGCCCGCGCTCTGCCCGCCGTCGACGTGAAGGGTCTCTCCGGTCACAAAGGTGGCCGATTCGAGATAGAGGATGGCGTCGACGATGTCGGCGATCTCGCCCATGCGCCCGACCGGGTGAAGGGCTCCAAGCGCTTCGTGGGTCTCGACCGGGTGCATTGGCGTCTTGATGACGCCGGGCGCTACCGCGTTCACCCGAATACCTCGCTTGGCGTATTCGATTGCGAGCGACTTAGTCGCTGCGGCAAGGCCGCCCTTCGTCAGCGATGCGAGGACCGAGGGCACGCCGGAAATCGCGTGGTCGACGAGGCTCGTGGTGATCTGGACCACGTGCCCGCCGCCCTGTTTTTCCATCTCGGCGATGGCGAGCTGCGTGATGTGGAAGAATCCGGCGAGGTTGACGCCCAGGATGGCAGCGTAGTCGGCCTCGGTATATTGGGTGAAGGGTTTGGCGATGAAGACGCCGGCGTTGTTGACGAGCGTGTCGATGCGCCCGAACCGGCGCACGCCTTCGGAGATTGCCCGCTCCGCCGTTTTCCGGTCGGCGATGTCGCCGGGGACGGCGAGAACATTGTTGTCATTCGCCTCCTTGACGGTTCGCGCCGTTGCGACCACCCGGTAGTTGCGCTCGCGATACGCCTTGACGAGAGCGGCGCCGATTCCTTGCGATGCGCCCGTGATCACTGCAACTTTCCTTCCGGTACCCATGGCAACTTCCCTTTTTCCGTGCTGCGACGTACAGATGCCACCGAGCGCAAGGCGGATCGATTGGACGATGGTATCGTCGATACTTTAGCGTCGGCGCGCGCGAGAGCCGCGTTCAGAATTCAGTTACCGTCGCAAACCTTCAGAAGGCGGAAGCAACTGACAAGTGGTTTCACGCGTCAGGATAAACGCGCCTTCAGCCCCTGCCGCGGTATCGAGGCCACCTCGTTCGACATCGGCTGCAATTGTACCGGCTGCAAGGCCGATCATACTCAGGTCGCCGGCGCGAGTTCAATGACGCGATGAAATGTCTGGGTGGGCCGGTAACGTGAACTGAAAGACGGCGCCGCGGGGCGTGTTGGCGCACGCCCACAATCGTCCGGCGTGCGCTTCAATGATCGAACGGCAGATCGACAACCCCAATCCCAGGCCGCTCGGCTTCGTCGTGTAAAAGGCCTTGAAGAGATGCTCGAGGGCCGCTGGCGCTAATCCCGGACCTGAATCGCGTACGGCAACGAGCGCCTCGCCGGACTCGGTCTTACCGGTCGCGATCAGCAGTTCACGCGGTTGTTCGTCCATGCCGCTCATCGCCTCGAGGGCGTTGAAGATCAGGTTGAGGACCACTTGTTGTAGTTCGACCCGATCGCCTCGGATGAGCGGCAGGCCGTCGGCGAGTTCCGTCTGCACCGACACGCCGTTCTTCCTCGCTTCGCTTCGTGTCAGTTCGATAACCTCGCAGATCGCTGCATTGATCTCCACGCGATCGTCGCGCGGCGACGTCTTTTTGCTGAGGTTGCGAATTCGGTGGACGACGGCGCCTGCCCGAGTACTGTCCCTGACAATGCGGCCGAGCGCTTCCTGGGCCTTCTCCAGCTTGGGCAGTTCAGCGCCAAGATAACGCAGTGCCACCTGGGCGTTGGTGAGTATACCGGCGATGGGCTGGTTGACTTCGTGGGCGATCGACGCCGTGAGTTGCCCCATCGTTGTGACGCGGTTCGCGTGCGCGAGCTCCATCTGGACTTCGCGATAGCGTCGCTCGTAGTCGCGCGTCTCCGACTCCATGCGCTTGCGCTCCGTCAAATCGAGCACGAAAGCGACGCCTTGGTTATCGCTCTCTTCGAAGCTCGCCACGCCGATCAGCACAGAGACACGGCTGCCATCTTTCCGGAAGTATTCCTTCTCGCACGGTTGCAAGCTCCCAGTCACCCTTAGCTCTGGCATCCATCGTCCTCGGTCCCGGTCGACCCACTCCGTGGGCGTCACGGCGCTCCAAGATAGCCGACCGGAGACGAGATCCTCTCGGCCGTATCCCACAATGCGGAGAAACGCGTCATTGGCCTCAAGAATCTGGCCTTCGAGATCCCAGATGAAAACGCCGATTATGTTGGATTCGACCAGGCGCCTGATCTTTGCTTCCCGTCGCTGCAGATCGGCGTACAGACGGGTGTTTTCGAGCGAGATAGCGGCCTGTGAGGCGAGCAGCTTCAGCACCGCGATCCGGGCCGGTGCAAAGACCCGGGGGGCCAGGTTGTTCTCGAGATAAAGCACACCGATGAGCTCGGCTTGGTTGATCAAGGGCAGGCAGAGAATGGAGCGAGACCGACGCTGACGGATATACGGATCTTCCTTGAACGGGGACTGCGCCACAGCGTCGTCCAAGATCATGCTTTCCCGGGCCCGCATGACATAACGGAGGACCGATTCCGGCAGCGCGTCCGCGGTCATGGGCTGGTCGCGAAGATGCACGAGAGCCGTATCGCCGGAGGTCGTAGCTTCCGCTGCGATCCAGAGTTCGGCTCCGCGCGCAAGCGCCAACAGGCCACGCTCGGCACCCGCCTGCTCGATGGCCGTACGCATGAGCGCGTCCATGAGCTTCTCCAACACGATCTCGCCCGAGACGGACTGCAACACCTTGATGACCGTCGCCAGATCGAGCTGGTCGACCGGCGCCCCGATCGTGCTCATCGGCGTGAGCAGTGGCGCCTCCGTCCGAAGGTCCGGATACAATTCGTCGAGTTGCCTCACCTTGCCATCGGCACCCCAACGCAAATAGCCGTAGCGGGCGTCGCGCAAGTAAACCTGCGCTATCTTCTCGAAACCGCGCGCCGCATAAAATCGCGCCGCGACTTCGTTAGCGAGCGCCTCATCGTGGATAAAGCCGTTTGCGTGCGTCGAGCGGATAGCCTGGTCGTAGAGGCGCATCGCATCGACTTCGCGACCTTCGATGCGTGCGATCTCGGCCCCCACCAGCGCGGCACGGCTCTCGAAATTCTCCGGACAATTTTCCGCCCACATCTCGAGCTGTCTGTGATGTGCGGTCAAAGCCTCGAAGTGCTGCCGGTGCTGATCGGGAAATGCGGGATCGCAGGACGCCGCGCGGGAAAGCGCGCCAAAGAAATGATACTCCGCCGCTTCGAAATTCGGCGGTGACTTCCAAAGTAGCTGTTGGGCCTTCCGCGACGCATCGACGGCAGAGAGATAGTCGCCTGCAAAGAAGCGCGCCTGGAGTTTTCGGACCCAATACCGCCCCTCGGAGATCGCATGACTTGGATCGCTTGCCAAATGTTGCTCGAATGTGAGCTCATCGAACGCCTCGTCGTCAAAGGAGCCGAATTTGGGCGTCAAGCCGCGAAGGGTCCGGATAAGCGCGAGCTGCGTGGTAATGCGATCAATCACCAGCGCGAACCGCATCTTCCGCGCGAACGCGAGGCCGTTCTCGGCTTCGCGCTGCACCTCGGGAAGCGGGTCGCCCGCCGCGAGAAGATTGGTGTTCAGTTGGCTGCCGCAATAGCCCGCCCAACTGAGATCGCCGATCTTGCTTGCGGCCTCGAAAGCGCGACGCAGCAATTCACCACCAACCCGGACATGTCGCGTCCATGGGATCAGGCAGCTTCCGACGGCCAAATAGGTCTGCGCCTGGAAGCGCCTCAGCCCGCGCTGTTCAACCAGCTCGTAACCGAGCCAACCGAATCGAAAGCCAGTCTGGTAATCGCCGAAGCGCTGGCAAGGGACCATGCCAAACCACACATAGGCGAGGCACGAGCCGTCACTATTGCCCTCCGCAAGACTGAGATTGACGATCCGACAGATGACCAGGGCAAAAAAGTTCCGATCCGTAAACAACGCAGGCGCCGTGGCCTTGGTCAGAACATCCAGAGTCGCCAGGGATGCCGGGTCGCTCATCACGGGCAGCTCGATGAGCTCCTCGATCGCGCGGCTCCCGAGCTGCGACCAGATCCGTGCGTATTCGCGCCGCACCTCCTCTTCCGTCGGATGCGGCGACCAGTCGATCCCCAAATGCCGGAGATAGTCGAGGATGACTGCAATGGCGCGGCCGCTCTGATCGAGCGTCGTGTACACGTCGATTCGCAGGCATGCGACGGCAGCCCGTTCGACCATGTTCGCGGCCCGAGCTGAAAGCGTTGTCAGGCGCTCCGCCGCAGCGGTCAAGTCGCCGGTAAGGAACTCACATTCGGACCGGTGCAATTCCAGCTGGAAGATCAGATCGTGCCGGCGCACCCAGCGGTCCTCCGGCAAGAATGCCAAGCCAGCGATCACATAATTGAGCGCAGAGGCGTAGGCCGCAGAGGCCTTGGCGCGCTTGCCGGCAATCAGGTTGAGCTCGGCCACTCGCCGACGTTCGTCCGGGGAGCCGATCAGCGCTGCGCCGCGATTGAGGTGGTTGACGATGTCGAAGATCGCCTCCTCCCGGTTCTCGGGAGAACAGTGCGCCGCGAGAAGGCGGCCGATCCGCAGATGGGTCGTTGCACGCCGCTCCTCCGGGATCCCAGAATAGGCGGCTTCCTGCACCCTATCGTGGACGAACCTGTACTGCCCGGAAAGGCGCTCGACGAGCCCGAGTCGGACCGGTTCCCAAAAGGCAGCGTGAACCTCGTCCTCCGAGGTCCCGAGCACGATCGCTAGCGTTGCGATGTCCGCGACGTTGCCGAGACAGGCAAACTCCCGCAGCGCCGTCTGCGTTTCGATCGGCAAGCGGACCACCTTCCCGACCATGAGGTCGGCGACATTGTCGGCGTAGCCCTTGGCGTGAATGCGTTCGAGATTCCAGGACCAGCGCTGCGGCTCATGGTCGAACGCAAGCAAGCCCTCGTCGGCGAGCGCGTGAATAAACTGAAGCACGAAGAACGGATTGCCAGCTGTCTTCGCATGCACCAAGTGCGAGAGCGGCCCGACGTCGCCCGCCGCTGAATGAAGCGCATCCTTAGTCAACTGCTCGACGTGTTCAAAGTCTAGGGGTCCAAGATTGATCTCGCTGACCCTCGCCCTGGAGGCCCGGATCACGGTGAGCTTGCGCGTCAGCGGATGCTGGGCATCGACTTCATTGTCCCGGTACGCGCCAATCAGCAGCAGGTGCTGTACATCCGCTTGGGTCAATAGATTTTCTATGAGATCGAGCGTCGCTAAGTCCAACCATTGCAGATCGTCGAGGAAGAGCACTAGCGGATGGTTCGCTGTTGCAAAGACGCCGATAAAGCGGCGAAACACAAGTTGGAACCGCCCCTTTGCCTGCTGCGACTCGAGCATAGGAACCGGCGGCTGCTCGCCGATGACGAACGTCAGTTCGGGGACCAGATCGGCGATGAGCCGTCCGTTCGGCTCGAGCGCTTCGCGCAGTGCCTCGCGCCACTCTGTCAACGCGGCGTCGCTCGCGCCGAGCATAGGCCGCACAAGGCTCTGAAAGGCCTGCGCCAGCGTCGAATACGGGATGTCACGCTTATATTGGTCGAACTTGCCCGACGCGAACAGCCCGCGCGGCGGAACGAGCGCCTTGTGCAGTTCGTTCACGACCGAGGATTTGCCGATGCCGGAATAGCCTGAAACCAGCAGCAGTTCCGGCGCTCCACTTTCGACCACGCGATCAAAGGCTGCAAGCAAGGCCTCGACGTCGCGCTCTCGCCCATACAGCTTCTCGGGGATCAGCAGTCGGTCGAGCGTATCGCGTTCGCCGAGCTGGAAATCGTCGATGCGACCCTGTGCGTCCCATTCGAGGAGGCAGCGCCCCAAATCGCGCTTGATTCCGGCCGCGCTCTGGTAACGCTCCTCCGCCGGCTTGGCGAGAAGCTTCATAACAATATTAGAGATAGGCGTCGGGACGCTCTCCAGCCGCTCCGCAGGCGGCGCTGGCCTTCTTGCGATATGGCAGTGGACCAATTCCATCGGATCGGCCGCGCTGAACGGCGGACGGCCGGTGAGCATGTGGTATAACGTAGCGCCGAGCGCGTAGAGATCGCTGCGGGAGTCGATCGAGCGGTTCATCCGCCCGGTCTGCTCGGGCGCCATGTAGGCGAGCGTGCCGGCGATGAACTCGGGCGGCCCGGGCGTCTCCCGCTCACGGAGCTGCCGCGAGGCGATGCCGAACCCGGTGAGCCGCGTCCGTCCGTCGGTGCAGTTCACCAGGATATTGGCGGGTTTGATGTCTTTGTGGACGAGGCCCCGATGCGCCTTGTCGAGGGCCGCGCAAATGTCGATGGCGAGGCGCAAGAAACGCCCGGTTTCCATGGGCTCGCCGATGAGCCTCGCAAGTGGCTCGCCGCCCGGGTCCTCGAGTAGAAGGACAGGGCGACCATCTTCACTGGTAAGCTCGAGCGGCCGCGCTGCCCAGGTCGGTTCGAGCTCGTCCCTCAGTCCATATTCGTGAGCGAGGCGATCGACGGCGGCCGGCGACGGGCGCTCCGCGGCGAGCAGCACGGAAAGCGCCGCGCTGCGGGCACCGTCGCCGCTGAGGCGCCATCCTCGGCATAAGATGCGCTCGCCCTCCTCCCACAGGACCTGGAGGCCATCTCCCTGAGCGCCGAGCCGACACAATTGCTCCAATTGCCGCCCTCCGCCAACAAACTGGTTGCTCGCTCAGTCTGATCTGCACAAACAACCAGCCTATAACTCGGAACTTACCACAGTCTCGGGCTCGTGGTTAGCGGATGGCGCAAGGCTTGACGGAACCGTCGCGGTGGAACCTCAGAAACGGAATTCGGAGATCTGCGCACCGCAAAGGCTCTACTCGACGCGATAGCCCAGGAGCGCATAGGGCGGCAGGAGAAACGCTGTTACGCGAGGCGCCTTCCTCTAGGCACAGCGTGTGCCGAGGCGTGCTCTGGCTGTTTGCCCGTTAGCGTCCGAGGCCGAGGTTTGCGGCCATATTCACCAAGTCAGCAAGAGAGTGCGCCTTCATCTTGCGCATCACCCTACCTCGGTGAGCCTTCACCGTGATCTCGCTGATACCGAGTTCGCTACCGACCTGCTTGTTCATCAAGCCGACGACCACCAGCGCCATGACCTCCCGCTCGCGGTGGCTGAGTGACGCGTAACAGCCTCGGAGCGCCTGCATCTCGGCCTCATGCGTAAGTGCAGTTTCACTGAGCCCGATGGCGTGTCGGATCGCGCTCAACAGCACATCATCCACAAATGGTTTCGTTAGGAACTCGGCGGCCCCCGCTTTCATGGCCTTGACCGTCGTCGGCACGTCGCCGTGACCCGTGATGAAGATGATCGGCATGGCGATGCGATCGGGGGCGATGCGTTTCTGCAGCTCTAGGCCGTTGAGGTCGGGAAGGCTGACGTCAAGGATCAGGCAACTTGGCGCAAGAACGCGTGGGTGGGCGAGGAACGCCTCTGCGGACGCGAACGTCTCAGGCTGCCAGCCAGCGAGGCTGATCAGCGCTTCGAGCGATTCGCGCACCGAAATGTCATCGTCGACAATGAACACGATCGGCGTAGCCGGCGACATGGGCGATGACCTCGCGCCAGGGTAAGTTGCGCTTGCTAAGATCATGTTAGCCTCCACATCTCTAGGGTGAAAGGGCGTCACGCGTAAATGCCGCATTGAGTGCTTCATTCAGATCCTCATCGCTGAATGGCTTGTACAGGCACTCCACGGCACCCTGTTCAAGCATTCGCGGCCGGACCGTCTCGTCTCCGTGAGCAGTGATGAAGATGATCGGTATCTCATAGCCCTGACGGACCAATTCCCGTTGCAGGTCGGGCCCAGATATGCCCGGCATGGCAATGTCGAGGATCAGGCACCCGGTCTGGCCGACGCAATCGGACGCCAGGAATTCCTCAGCCGATGCGAACGCCTGGACCGCATAGCCGAATTCTCTCACCAGGTGGGGCAGCGACTCGCGCACGGACTCGTCGTCATCGACGACCGACACGAGGGAAGGCTCGCCCATCACGGGCTCCTCAAGAGGCGCTGCGCCTTTGTCTCTGCGAGCGTCGAAATGTCCATGCCAGGTCCTTTCGTGACGGTCGCCGCCGGCAGAGGATGCGCCGCTCTATGAGCAAATGTCCATCAGACCTTGGTGTCGGTCCGCACCGAGACCAAGGCGATCGCTCTTGTCCAACGCGTCGATAGAATCGGCAGTGTGAACGCCGCTCGTCGCACTGCCCGATGCCAAAGTATCGACGACACCAACATCCAATAGATTGGAGTTGAGCTTGATGGCATCTGTGGTTCCGTTCAACAAATCGGATATGGGCAGCGGATGGTTCTTTGGCGACGTGCCCGCCATGAACGTCACCAAAGTCCCGAAGCCTAGGGTTTTGGATAGCGCGGATGGAGATTGACATGATTCGCACGGAGTCAGCGCCCTTCCTCCTCGACAGACCCGTTAGCCAGTTTGTCGCGAAGATCCGGCACATCCGCATGCTCGAAGCCCAGCGCGAGTACGCGATCGCCAAGCGCTGGCGCGAGGACGGCGACCGCGAAGCAGAGCGTCTCCTCATCGCAAGTCAGTTGCGTCTCGTTGTCAAGATCGCCTGGGGCTATCGCGCCTATGGGATACCGTTCTCCAAGCTGATCTGCGAAGGGAACATAGGCCTGATGGAGGCGGTGAAACGATTTGATCCGGACCACGGCATTCGTCTCGCCACCTATTCGACATGGCGGATCCACGCAGCGATCTTGGATTGCCTTCGGCTGCGCGACCGTCGTCTGTGCGCTCCGCGCGCCTCGGTCTCCACGCAATATCGGCCGCAGGCGATCGTGACGCCGGCGCCGACCTCCGGCCGCAGAACCCTGCTTGGAGGATGAATATGGCCCGAACGAACCAACAGATGCAGGATGCGCGAGCTTCGAAGGAAATGGCAGTCCGCCTCGCCGCGCGCCAGCGTCTGGCGGTGCGCGTCATGACGCTCCCGGCTGTGCTCGCCGCGCTCGCCGCGCTCCTTCAGACCTATGACTGCCTCAAGGGGATCAGGAGCTATTGGAGCGCGCTCGTCTCGGTTGGGATCATGCTGTGGTGGATCACCATTGCGATCTTCCTGAGCGACCGTCGGCCTCGCGGACGGGCGCCCGTTGCGTCGGTCGCCCCCGCCGCAATCGCGGTGCACCGGGTCGCTCGGGGCATGGCGCGTCATGGCCGCTAGCCCGTGTCATGACCCGAGCCGAGACCATCATCGGCGCCGCGATCATGGTCTCGGCTCTGAAGGTCTCGGTGATCCTATTCGCCTTCAGCCGCATTGCCGAAGCGCTCGATTGGAGGAATGCCCATGAAACCTCCGGGGCAGAGCCTCGCGTCACGTCGCGATTGGCACGCCGCCGATCTCCCGGAATACGGGTTGACCGGTGCCGGCATCGGCGATGTGCACCATTGTTGGCGCCTGATCAACATGGCTTGCGCGGCTCGCCGCACGCAAGCCAGCCGAACCGTCGAGCCGCCACACTGCCCGAGGACCCTACCCCCCACGCGGCGCACGGGGCTTCCTGCGAGTCAATCCTCGATCGCTGTTTCCATCTCAGCCTGCTCGACTTCTTCGGCCGCCTCGTCGCGTTCGATGAACGATCCAAATAGGCCCGGAACCTCGGCAATGGCGCTCTTGGACAAGAGTCCGGCCTCCTCGAGCTTCTCCATGTCGGGCAGATCGCGCAGGCTCTGGAAGCCAAAGTGCGAGAGGAAGGTCGGTGTGGTCACATAGGTGTAGGGCGCGCCCGGTTGCGGGCTGCGTGACCCCGAGGCGATGAGGTCGCGCTGGCGCAAGCTGGCGATGGTGTCGCGGCTGATCTCGCGGCCGAAGAACTCCGAGAGCTCTCCCCTGGTCACCGGCTGGAAATACCCCACCACCGTCAGCACCATGAGCTCGTGCTGCGACAGGCTGCGCGGTGTACTGACCGTCCCGGAGGCCCGGATCGCCTCGGCGAAGGAGCGTCGTGTGCGGTGCTGGAACCCGCCGGCGACGGCGACGAGCTCGTAGGGGCGGCCACGCAGCTCGTCGCGGATATCGTCGATCAGGAGGTCGAGATTGCAGTTCTGGCCGACCACACGGGCGAGAATCTCGCGCGGGACGGGTTTGGGCGAGGCGAAGATGATGGCTTCGACGCGGCCCATCCATTCGCGCCAGCGCGCAGGTTGCGGCAGGTCGTCGAGCTCGCTGTCGAATTCGATGGCTTTGGCGCGCCGTCTCATGATCAGAGTCCGTACAACCGGAAGGTCTCGCGGCCCGACAGCTCGCGGATGGCGCCGAGGGTGACGAGGCGGTCGAATAGCCGACGACGACCGCGCTCGCTGATGGCGCCGAAGGGTGAGGCGGTGGTCAGGGCATCTTCGTTCAGCAGGGCGGCGATCACGGCGCCCGCGCCTTTGGCGCGCAGTTTTGGGGCAACGGCTTGCAGCTTTTCGGCGCGGCGGGCGAGTTCGGCGGCGAGATCACAGGCGCTCGCGGCCGCGCGGGCATAGGCGAAGCTTGAGCTGCGCAACCAATCAGAATCGCCCGGCCGCGGGCGCCGGCCGACGGCGCCGATCTTCGAGGCGGGATGCACGATCTGCCCGGCGAGCAGCGGCACCGCGTTTGGCCAGCGCAGTCGCTCCGCCAGGACGGCGTCCGCGACCAGCAGAGCCAGCATTTCGGAGTTGGGGCGAGCTGCCATCACGAGGGTCGCGGCTTCGGCGGCCGCGACCAGCGGCGGTTCGCTGGCGAGCCCTTGCAGCGAAGCCAGCCTCTCCAAAATCCCCTCGGCTGGCAGGCCGAAGGCCGCGGCCGCTTCGCCGACGAGCTCGAAAACGCCGTGCGAGCGGGCCAGGCGACGCCAGGCGCCAAAAATACGGCCGGCGGGCCCAGGATCCTGGTCCGGCCGTCGCAGATACCAGGCATCGCGCAGCGCCGCCTCGTCCTCCCTCCTCCCGGCCATCCCGGCGCTTGAGGCGGCGGCGGAGAGAGCCAGGCGCTGGCGCCAGGCACCGGCCCAAGGGGGATTGGCGCACACGATGCTGTCGAGCGCCGCAAGCCCGGCGCCCGCCAGGAAGGCGGCGTCCACCGCGTTCCCTTCCCTTTCAGGCGGTCTCGACGCCGGCCGGGCCCAGCTGGGCAGCGGCCGAAGGACGGGGCGTGGAGGGGGAGAATCGGCAGCGCGAATCATGCGTGGAGCCTAGCAGGCGGCGGCGCTTTCGGCCACGCTGAACCGCTCAAAGCGCCGCGGGTGTCGGTGGATAACAATGTCCGATAATGTTGCCTTATCGGACGTTCTGTACTGTACAAGGAGAGACCCGCGAAATGGCCGCCCAAACCCCGGAAAACGACGCCCTGGACCCCTCCCCTCGACGAGAGGCGGCAGCCCTTCAGCCTTCCCGGCTGTCGATCCCCTCCCCTCTCGAGCGCCTCGCGGACAAGGCCCGCGACTATGCCCGCCGCGCGACGAGCGCCAACACCCAGCGCGCCTACGCCGCCGACTGGCGGCAGTTTGCCGGATGGTGCCGGCGCCAGGACCTTGATCCCCTCCCGGACCCGAAGCTGATCGGCCTCTACATCACCGCCTGCGCCTCGGGCGCTGGCTCCGGCCGCAAGCCAAACTCGGTGAGGACGATCGAGCGGCGGCTCTCGGCCCTCTCCTGGAATTTTGCCCAACGCGGGAATCCGCTCGATCGGGCCGATCCCCATATCGCCACGGTGCTGGCCGGCATTCGCAACACTCATGGCCGGCCGCCGCTGCAAAAGGAAGCCGTGCTGCCCGAGGACCTGTTGGCCATGCTGGCCACGCTCGAGCTCGGCAAGCTGCGCGGCCTGCGCGACCGCGCCATCCTGCTCATCGGCTTCGCCGGTGGCCTCAGGCGCTCCGAGATCGTCGGCCTCGACTGCGGAGCTGAGCAAACCGAGGACGGCAGCGGCTGGATCGAGATTTTGGACAAAGGCATGCTCGTCACCCTGCGCGGCAAGACCGGCTGGCGCGAGGTCGAGGTGGGCCGCGGCTCGTCGGACGCCACCTGCCCGGTCGTGGCGCTCCAGACCTGGCTCAAACTCGCCCGCATCGGCCATGGGCCCCTGTTCCGCCGCGTCACCGGCCACGGCAAGGATGTCGGGAGTGAGCGCCTGGCCGACAAGCATGTCGCCCGCCTGGTCAAGCGCGCGGCCCTCGCCGCAGGCGTCCGCGGCGACCTCACCGAAGGAGAAAGGGGGGAGAAATTCGCGGGGCACTCGCTGCGCGCCGGCCTCGCCTCCTCGGCCGAGGTCGACGAGCGCTACGTCCAGAAGCAGCTCGGCCATGCCTCGGCCGAGATGACCCGCCGCTATCAGCGGCGGCGCGATCGCTTTCGGGTCAACCTGACCAAGGCTGCGGGGCTCTAGCCATTTCGATCTGGGGAAGGCACTCTCCCCTTGGCTGGTTCTTCTCGATGGCACATGAAAATTGCGATCTCGACGCTGGGCTTCTTTGGCCGGCGTCAGCAGCGTTTTCGGCTGCCGGCTCGCAATGCGCAGACCCTCCTGGACGATCCCCTCGCCGTTTTTGAAAGCGTCTCGCTGTTACCCTGCAGCCTTCGCCTTGCAAAACGCGGAACGTGTCGATAGATTTCGATTCTGTCGACATAAAGGGAGCATATGTCGATCGCGACGACATATCCGGGCCAACGTGTCGATCAAGCTTTGGAACATCGACATGCCATTCGATCCGACGCGTCCGTACAATGACCTCCCTCCCCTCCCCCCGACAGCAGATATCGAAAGCAAGGCGGTGCTCAGGGCCTGTATCGGCGCGCGTGCGGCCCTTGCCGAGCTCAGGATCGCCGGCCAGCTGATCCCCAACCAAGCCGTTCTGATCAACTCCATTCCGCTCCTCGAGGCGCAGGCCAGCTCCGAGATCGAGAACATCGTCACCACCACCGACCGGCTGTTCCGCTTCGCGAACGAGACCGGAAACCAAGCCGACCCCGCCACCAAAGAGGCGCTGCGCTACCGGACGGCCCTCAATCGCGGCTTTCGCACGCTCGGCGATCGACCGCTCTCGACGGCGACCGCGGTCGAGGTGTGCCGGATCATCAAGGGCGCCGACCTCGATATCCGCGCCACGCCCGGCACCGCGCTCATGAACGAGGCGACAGGCCGGGTGATCTACACGCCGCCCGAGGGCCAGGAGCTGCTGCGGGACAAGCTCGCGAACTGGGAACGCTTTATCCACGAGGCCGAGGAGATTGACCCTCTGATCCGGCTCGCCGTCATGCATTACCAGTTCGAGGCCATTCATCCCTTCACCGACGGCAATGGCCGCACTGGCCGCGTGCTGAACCTCCTCTACCTGGTCGACAAGGGGCTGCTCGAAATTCCGGTGCTCTATCTGAGCCGGCACATCATCCGGAACAAGCGAACCTATTACGACCGGCTGCTCGCAGTGACGGTCGAGACCGCTTGGGAAGCCTGGATCCTGTTCATGCTTGATGCGGTCCGCGAAACCTCCGAATGGTCGACCGGGAAGATCCGAGCCATCCGCGACCTCCTCGATCAGACGGCCGAGCGGCTGCGGCGCGATTTGCCGAAGATCTACTCGCGCGAGCTGGCAGAGGTGATCTTCGTGAACCCCTACTGCCGTATCGGTGACCTCGTCTCCACGGGAATCGCCAAGCGACAGGCCGCATCCGTCTATCTCAAGGCCCTGGTGGGTCTCGGTCTCCTCGAGGAGGTGAAAGCCGGGCGAGAGAACCTCTACATAAACCCGCCATTGCTCGCTCTCCTTTCCGAACGCCCACAGCGCTGACAGGATCTCGGCTGCAAGAATCTATCGTCCATCGCCAGCAGAAACCGGCGAAGCCTATCTCGGCGTTCAGCGCGTCGAGGTCGATCCCCTTTGTTCGGGTCCACCTTCGAAAGGCGTCAGCAAGGAACGGCTTCGGCGCGTGCTCGTGGACGATGTCTCGCCTACTCAAACGTCTCATTGGGGTGGAAGCCCATGCAAAGGTAATGGGGTTTGTCGCGCGCAATCGGCTGCAGATCGTGGCCCGGCCAAACGAAGCGGCTCAGCTCGGCGGTGACGATTCACGACGCATCGGCGTCGAGGGCGAGCCGCCGCTTGGTGGCAGCGGGCAGTTCGACTGCTGCCTCCGGATCATCAGGTCGACCGTGCGTGGTGGGAACAACGTAGACGGCCGTGTCACTGTAATCGTCCCTGGCGGCGACCACGATGGCGTAAGGCCTGTTCTTCCGCTCCTTGCGCCCACCAATGCGACCCTCATCCTGCCAAAGGTAGGAATAGCAGATCGCGCCCAGATCGTGCTGCTCTGCTTCGACGTGATTGGCACGAGCGGCATCATGCACCGGAAACGAGAACCTGCGTCTGGCGCGAAGTCAGCCGGTCGATTTGCGACCAGGGCAGGGCAGGGCGCCTGAAGGTTACCGGGCGGATGTGACCGGACCTCGGCAGGAGCACTTCATCCCGGAAGGCGTTGATGGCCTGATGGCTCTCGCGCATCGCGCCGCTCGGCGAGGAGATCGACGAGCGGGTGGCGGCTCTAACCTTCGGCGATCATCCCGGGGAAACGTTAGCACCGGACCGCCGCCATGATGGCGAAGGCAATCGGCATCGGCCCCAGCTCCGTCCAGGACATCTGGCGCGCTCATGGCCTGAACCAGCATCGGGTGCGTCAGTTCAAGGTCTCGAACGATCTGCGCTTTGTCGCCAAGCGCGCGACATTGTCGGGCGCTATGTCGATCCGCCGTCAACGCCATTGTGCTTTCGCTCGATGAGAAGGGCCAACTCCTGACGCTCGTTGAGCCCAGCCCAGGGTGCCTTTGAGGAGAGAGCGCACCGCGCTTGAACCGCCACTTGGCGAGCTTGGCGAATGCGAACTGTCGTCCCCCGATGCCAAAGGGATAAGCTCAAGCGGGCGGCCTCTGCCGATGCCGGCGCAAGGACGGAGCAGCCCTTAGAATGGTGAAGGCTCTGGCAAGGGAAGGAATATTCCATTCTCCCCAACATGACGCAGCTGTTGAGTTGTCAGCGGACAACTCAACGAATAACGCGAGGTTCATCAGGCAGGAGTTGGGCGACAACTTGGAGCGGGCGAAGCTGAGTTGTCATCGGACAACTCAGCTTGTGCCGTGGGCCCAAATCAGCGCAAAGCGAGCCGCGACTTCGGATGCCCTGACCAGTATCGGTGCGGATACCTGGGTAGTGGGCCACAAGGATAGCGCCAAGACAGCGGTCCTCCTCGCGCGAAAACGATGGCTGTGACGATGACATATCGGCTGGCAAAATTCCTTCATCTCTCCCCAAACAACGACCCTCCTGTTGCCCATGCTGGCTTTTGCCAGGACGGCACCAAATCAAGCGATCTCCCGATCCGCACGGCCCGAGCCCGATTCAGGCCAAATGCGCGAAAAAAACTCGGAATGGCTGATTAACTTTCTGTTAACTCAAAATCGCTTGCGAAACTCACCCGAATCGGTCGTATTGAGGGCATCAGCGCTTTTTTGGTCGAACAGCACGAAATCCCGCAGATGCAGAGATTGGACATGGTCGGGCAATCCCCATCACTCGATGAGTCGCATGGAGATCTTCGCGCGCTCATTAACGGTGATGCGGCTGAGTTGTCCTCACGGCTTCGCGCGCACCAGCTACGCAGTTTCCCACCGGCCGCGGAGAAGACCATCCGTCGGCTTGCTCCGGCCGAAGCGGCAAAGTTCATTGGCATTCACGAAGGGTATTTGCGCCAGCTCGCCTCGGACGGGAAAGGTCCCCCACCACAGCCGAACGGCCGCCGCACCTATTCGGTCGAGGACATCAATCAGCTTCGAGCGATTCTCGATCAGAGCGGCAAGGGTACGCGTCGGTATCTCCCCCATAGGGAGGCAGACGAGGCGCTGCAAATTATCTCTGTGATGAATTTCAAAGGGGGGAGCGGGAAGACGACAACCGCGGCCCATCTCGCACAATTTCTGGCACTGCGCGGTTACCGCGTGCTGGCAATTGATCTCGATCCGCAGGCGAGTCTCTCGGTCCTCTTCGGCCATCAACCCGAGTTAGATGTTGGGGATAATGAGACCCTCTTTGGTGCGATCCGCTACGACGCCGCGCGACGTGAAATGGCTGAGATAGTGCGATCAACATACATTCAGGGGCTTCATGTCATTCCGGGCCACCTCGAGCTCATGGAATTTGAGCACGAGACGCCCAAGGCGCTTGCGACGCGCACTCAGGCCGATTCGCTGTTTTTCTCGCGAATCGGCGAGGCACTCGGGCAAGTGAGTGATGCCTACGACGTTGTCGTCATCGATTGTCCGCCACAACTTGGCTTCCTAACGCTCTCGGCTCTCTGCGCCGCCACCGCAGTGTTGATCACGGTGCATCCTCAGATGCTGGACGTGATGTCGATGTCTCAGTTTCTGAATATGACGGGGGGCCTCTTGGACGTGGTCGCTGCCGCGGGGGGCACTACGCAGTACGACTGGATGAGGTATCTCATCACTCGCTACGAGCCAAGCGACGGCCCGCAGACCCAGATGGTCGGCTTCATGCGATCAATCTTTGGGGCTCGCGTTCTTACGCACCCGATGTTGAAAAGCACGGCGATCGCAGACGCTGGTCTGACCAAACAGACGCTCTATGAGGTCGAACGCCATCAGTTCACCCGCGGCACGTACGATCGGGCGCTCGAGGCGCTCGATCTCGTCAATGGAGAAATCGAGGACATGATCCGCCATGCTTGGGGGAGATCCTGATCATGGCGCGAAAGAACATATTCGAGCTGCCCGAGGGAGCTGACGCTTCAGCCGACCAGCAAATGCTCCGCTCTTCACTTGCAAAGAACCGGCCGCTTCTCGGTCTCGAACGTCCACTGAAGCAAGGAAGCCCGCTTGGGGCGATCTCTCAGTCGTTGGACAGCATCAATTCCAAAGTGAAGCGCGCAGAAGAAATCGAGCTGAAACTTGCAGAGGGTCATGCTGTCGTCGAGATCGATCCTGTTCTCGTAGACGCCTCATTCGTAGCGGATCGGATGGAGGCGACGCAGGAGCAGCATCGCGAGTTCGTGGAACTGGTTCGCGAGCACGGCCAGCAGGTCCCGATCCTCGTCAGGCCAAAACGGGGCGAGGCAGGGCGGTTCGAGGTAGCCTACGGCCATCGCCGACTACGAGCCGCCCGGGACCTCGGCAGAAATGTGCGAGCCGTTGTCCGCGATCTGAGCGATGAGCAGCTTGTCGTCGCACAGGGGCAAGAAAATAGCGCTCGGACCGACTTGACGTTCATCGAGCGAGCACGGTTCGCCGCTCGACTCGAGGATCGCAAGTTCTCGCGTGAGATTATTATGGCGGCGCTCAATGTGGACAAGGCGGCTCTGTCAAAGATGATCTCGGTCGCCTGTCGGGTTCCCCCGGACATCATTGATGAGATAGGTCCGGCGCCAGCATATGGGCGCCTTCGCTGGCAGGAACTCACGGATCTACTCGATGCGGAAGGTGGCCGTGCGCGGGCGCGTCAAATCATCGAGAAGCCGGAGTTCAAGGCACTTGAAACGGACAAGAGATTTGAAGCTCTTCACCGTGGGTTGAGCGCGAAGGCCACTCGCGTCCGTTCGGAGCCATGGACAGCGGACGATGGTACCAGACTCGCCCGTGTGACCGAGACGGGTAATAGACTCACTCTGGCCTTCGACAATCGGATTGCGCCCGACTTCGGAGCCTTCGTCAGAGGCCGTCTGCAAGTTCTCTATGACGAGTACAAGCGACGGCCGAAGGACGAATGACGACCGAGCTTCGACCGCGAATTCATTCGCCAGGAAGCTCAGACCCGCAGCTAGGCTAGGAGACCCAACGGCAAAAGAAAAAGGCCCCCGAAACGACGTCCCGGAAGCCCTTCTCTTCAGTGTTGCAACTAGAGAATCCCACTTCCGCGAATCACAGTCAAGAGTCTTGTCTGAGATTTAACGCCGATTCGGTGAGCGGATTTTCTTTGCCCGAAAGAGGCAAGGAACATGGACACACATCTAACGACGCCTTTTGGGCGGCGATCGCTGTCGCTTGCCATGGTGGCAAGTCAGGTGGCCGCGAAAACATGCCCGCCGGAGACAGCTGCACACAAGTGGCAGGTCTTCAGAGCGATCTGCGAAGGAAAGGCGGCGATCGGCATTTCCGACCGCGCCTTAGCCGTGCTGAACGCGCTGCTGACCTTCCACCCGGAGACTGCTCTCACAGGGGACGGGGATCTCATCGTGTTCCCGTCGAACGCTCAGCTCGCCTTGCGGGCGCACGGCATGCCGCCGACGACGCTGCGGCGTCATCTCGCCGCTCTCGTCGACTGTGGCCTGGTGATCCGAAGGGACAGCCCGAACGGCAAGCGCTACGCCCGGAAAGGGCAGGGTGGGGCGATCGAGCAAGCGTTCGGCTTCGATCTCACGCCACTCGTCGCGCGAGCAGCCGAGTTCGAACAACATGCCGAGGCGGCGAGAGCAGAGCGGCGCGCTCTCACCCTGGTGCGTGAGCGCATTACCCTCTGCCGACGCGACATCGTGAAGATGATCGCGACTGGGATCGAGGAGGGCGTGCCGGCCGACTGGCAAGCGTTCCACACAGCTTACACCGCGATTGCGTCCCGGATTCCTCGCACCGCGACCAGGCTGGAGCTCGAGCCGATTGCTGACGAACTCGGCAAACTAGCTGATGAAATCCGTATCCTGTTGGAAAATCACGTCAAAACACAAAATATGGACGCCAATGAGTCCCGTTCTGGCCAGCACATACAGAATTCAAACCCAAAACCCCAAATTGAATCTGAACGAGTCTTGCAAGCAAGCACGGTCGGCGTCGAGCCTTCTCCGGAACCGTCACGGCCGCCCACCCGCTCCTTCCCCCTGCCAATGGTCCTCGATGCCTGTCCGGACATCATCGACTGGGCAAAGCACGGCATTTCATCTTGGCGTGACCTGCTGACGACAGCCGGCAACGTCCGCTCGGCGCTCGGCATCAGCGCCAGCGCCTGGGATGATGCGCGAGCCGTTCTCGGCGACGAGGACGCGGCCGTCGTCGTTGCCGCCATCCTGCAGCGAGCCGACATGATCAAGAGCGCAGGCGGTTACCTCCGCAGCCTGACCGAGAAGGCGAGGGTAGGGCAGTTCTCGCTCGGACCGGTCCTCATGGCCCTCCTGCGCAAGCGACCACGGGACCGCGACCGTGTGGCATGATAGTCTGGTGGTCGTTGCGCGCCGATCGCCGACCCGCCGGAAATCGTCGTCATCTGCTCGCCCGAGCTCCGCCTCGAACAGCCACATCTCCGACCAGGCCGGTAGGGAAACGAGCAGCGGCTGCCCCTCCGTCCGTCGGCGGCGCCGGCGCCCCTCGTGCATCCGGCGCGACGAGTGGCTTTCGCACTTCGTCGTCGCTGATGCGCGCGACTTGGCCGCGCTCGCCCTTGCTCAAATTATGGCAGGGGCGCCATTAAATGCACTCCATGCCCGCTTCGACGAGCGGGCGCGGCGGCGCTTACATACCCGGTTTCGTCACTTGACCAGGTATCCGGATGTGGATATCTATATACCTGATGAAAGGTATCCATCATGGCTTATAGCATCAAGGATCCTGCAACCGATCGCGTCATCCGCGAGCTCGCCCGGATCAAGGGCAAGCCGATCGTCGATTCCATCCGCGAAGCCTGTGAAAACGAGTTGCAACGTGAACGAACGAAAATTCCGCTTTGGGATCATCTGCAACCGCTCATTCAACGTGTCGCGGCCGCCCCGAAAACCGGCCTGCGCGCCGACAAGGCATTCTTCGACGATCTCTCGGGCGAAAACTGATGATGATCGATGCCTCGGCGATCGTCGCGATCCTCAATGCTGAACACGAGGGGCCGGCTCTCGCCGCCACCCTGGGTGCCGCCAAAGCCCCGTTCACGTCGCCCATCGCCGTCTTTGAGGCGGTTACCGCCCTGATGCGGGAGAATACCTTGAGTAGTGACGAGGCCAACGGCGTCGTCCGCCAGTTCCTCGAGGCCGCTTCGGTCAAAGTCGTCTTGCTCTCCGACACCATGACGACGACGGCGCTTCATGCGTTCGAGTCCTATGGAAAGGGCAGGGGACACCCGGCAAGGTTGAACATGGGCGACTGCTTCGCTTACGCCAGCGCTCGTGCCTACCGCGCACCACTACTGTTCAAGGGCGACGACTTCACCCAGACCGACATCGAGGCCGCCTGAACCATCCGGAGAGCGCGATGAAAGCGGTTGTATTCACGCACCATGGCGGGCCCGAGGTGCTGCGCTACGACGATGCTCCGGACCCGGTGGCGCAGTCGGGCGATGTGGTGGTCGATGTCCATGCGGCTAGCGTCAACGCAGCGGACTACAAGGTCCGGCAGGGTGGCGGTCCCTACCAGGTGCGGTTTCCGCATATCCCGGGATTTCTCCGGCGTAGTCAGCGCGGTCGGCCCGGAGGTCAGCGACTTCTCGGTCGGGGACCCGGTTTTCGGTGTCACTGATCAGGGCATCGAAGGCGCCTATGCAGAAAAGATCGCCATCAAGGCCGCGATCATTGCCCGGAAGCCGGATGGGCTCAGCCATGTCGAGGCCGCGGCGCTGGGACTGACCAGCCTGACGGCGATCTGGGCCATCGAGGATACCGCCCGTCTCAAGGCCGGTGAGACCATCCTGATCCAGGGCGGTGCCGGTGGCGTCGCCGGCTTCGCCATCCAGTTGGCTCACCATCTGGGCGCCCGGGTGATCACCACTGCCAGCGCCGCCAACCACAACTATGTCACTGGCCTCGGTGCGGACCAGGTGATCGACTACACCGTCGAGGATTTCACCAAGGCGGTCACCCCTTGCGATGTGGTATTCGACACCGTCGGCGGCGACGTCCAGGTCCGCTCCTACGAGGTGCTGAAACCGGGCGGCCGGCTCGTCTGGATCGCCGCGGCGCCGAAGGGGTTCCAGCCGACGCGGCGGGATGTCGAGGTCGTGCGCCCTGCGGTATTTCGCGATCGCGCGCATCTGCAACGCATGCTTGCTTTGCTCAAGGCCGGCGCGGTAGCACCGCCGCCGATCCGGCGCTTCAAGCTGAGCGAAGCGGCGGAGGCGCATCGGATCAGCGAGGGCCGTCATCTGCAGGGTAAGCTGGTGTTCGAGATCGTTTGAGCACGGGGTGGAGCCGTGCCGGCTGTCGCTACTTCGCGCGCTTGGGAGCGAAGCGCCTCGACCAGGTGCGTCGTCGGGTGCCGGACGGCGAATGCGCGCTCGGCGCGAGCTTCCATCCGGCCGGCGACTTCAAGGATCTGGGCAGAGGTCCAGTGTTCTGGTTCGGAAGGCCGCGCCATCGCCTTCGCACAGAGAGCCGCCGCGCAATTCTGAAGGGCGGCTTCCGAATGACCGCACTCGACCCATTGCGGTCAATCGCAGCGCCCACTCAACACTGCCGAAGCGCCGCTTAGGCGCCGGCCTGATGCACCCACGCGTATGCCCTCGACGGCGTCGCCGCCGCCAGAGCGAAAGGCAAGCGGCCTGACCGACAGCCGCTCGATAGAAACAAAATCAAGGCCGTCATCAAACTGATCGAAGCAAAAACCTCACCCGCCGAAGCCGCCAGGCAGCTCGGCCTCGGCCGCTCCACAGTCTATCGAGAGATGCGACGGCTGGGCGTAAGCCGGTCAGCCTGAAGCAGAATTCGCGGTTCGTTCTAGCTTAGCGTTGTTCGCCATTATCAACCAAAGACAGCTACTGCGGATTTGATGGTGATGCCGCCACTGTGGGTTCGCCGCAGCTGACGCCCGACCGCCGATTTGAAGACCGCTTGCAACTGAAGGGCGGGCAGGATCCTGGACCACAGCGTCCTGACGACCTGCCGTCCTTTGCGCGTGCGGCGGACGGCTCGGCCTGCTACCACGCGCTGGCACCATCGAAATCCGATCTCGTTGAAATACAGATCGGCATGGCGCGGGCTGATGTGGTGAAAGACACCGGTGACGGTGCGGCGTACCCGGTCGTTGAAGCCTTCGGCCGAATTGGCGTGGACCGTGCCGCGTGCATACTCGCGTTCAGAGTGGCGAACGGTGTCATGTGCGACGAAGGCCTCGCCGACTGACAAGAACGACTTCCACTCGTCGCTCATGAGATGGGCCGATGGGTCAACGGATTCGCCCAGCACCCGACGACGGGCTTCGCTCTCGGACAAATCATCGACGACCCGGGCCCGGGCTTCGCCGGCCGGCGCTCCTTCGGCCATCTCCTCCGGCCCTTGAACGACGGCGAGAACCGGCGTTTTCATCGTCCGCGGCTGGCCTTTGCGGCCCCGCCCCATGCGAGGGCGATTGGCGTCCTTTCGAGGGCTTCCGCCGATATAGAATTCGTCGATCTCGACGGTGTCGCCGAACTGCCGCTCTCGCGTTACCAGCAGCGGCAGAGCATGGCCGAGGCGCCAAGCCGTTGGCTGGCTGACACCCGAGCCTCGGCCAGCCGCACAGTAGGAAATGCCCTTGTCTGCCTGCAAGATCAGCCACAGACCGGTCAGCCAGACACGCAGCGGAAGCTTCGTCGAATGCAAGGGTGTCCGCGTGGTCACCGTGAACTGCAAGCGGCACTCGCCATTCGAGCACTGATACAAGCCCGGGCGCGCTCGCCGGCCAACGTCGCGCCCGGCAAGGGCTGTCGAGCGCTTATATCCGCAAGCGGGACAATTGCGGCCTTTCGCCCACACCATGGCTTCGAGCAGGTGACGACAGCGCTCCTCATCCTCAAATGCCGCAACCATATCCCCGACCGTTGTGACGCCAGCCAACACTTCGTGGACCGAGCCGGACATCCGTGCCTCCTTTGATGCAAACGCCCACGGATAATGGCCAGAACTCCAGAAAAGTACGAGGGAGCTGTCTTTGGTTGATAATGGCGGCGTTGTTAAGCGTACTCCCAACGCTTTGCCCTCAGATAGACGGCGAGAATGGCGTCTTTCAGGAACGCTAGCCGCCATGCCGGCACCCTGCAATAATGATGTGGTTCACTGTGGTTCGGAGCGGGGCTAAGTGAGCTGCAGCCCTCGCAAGAAAGGCGTGCGACGTGACTGCAAACTACAAACGGGTCTTCGCGGAGAAGAAGCCGGTCATCGCCATGGTGCATCTCGGCGCCTTGCCGGGATCGCCGCTATATGACGCCGGTGCGGGACTGGCCGGGCTCGTCGAGGCCGCGCGCAAGGACCTCGTCGCCCTTCAGTCTGCGGGCTTCGATGCCGTCATGTTCGGCAATGAGAACGACCGGCCCTATGAACTCAAGGTCGACGGCGCCTCCTCGGCCGCGATGGCCTTTGTCATCGGGCAGCTGCGCTCCGAGATCAAGGCGCCGTTCGGCGTCAATTTGTTGTGGGATCCGATGAGCTCGATTGCCGTTGCGGCGGCGACCGGCGCCACTTTCGTGCGTGAGATCTTCACCGGCACCTATGCGTCAGATATGGGGATTTGGGCACCTGACGCCGGAGCGGCGATGCGCTACCGCGACCGGCTCGGCAGGCATGATCTCGCTCTCCTCTTCAACATTTCGGCCGAGTTCGCCTATTCGCTGGATCAGCGCAGCCTCGCCGATCGCGCGCGGAGCGCAGTGTTCTCCAGCATTCCGGACGCGTTGCTCGTCTCAGGTGCCATCACCGGCGAGGCAGCCGCGATGGCAGATCTCGAGGCGGTGAAGCGGGCGCTGCCGAAGACGCCGGTGCTCGCCAATACGGGCGTCAAACATGCGACCGTGGCCGATGTTCTTGAGATAGCCGATGGCTGCATCGTCGGCTCTGCGCTGAAGGTCGACGGCGATACCTGGAAACCGGTCGATCCCGAGCGTGCGAGCGAATTCATGCGGCTCGCCCGCGCCGCGAGGAAAGGCTGAACCGCGATGGCGACTCGTCCGAGGAAACCAGAGGGGCCGCAAGAAGGGTTGAAGCAGCGTCTTCGCGCGCTCCTGTCCGAGCTGATGCTGATTCCCGGTCTCAGCGGACATGAAAGGCGAGTGCGGTGCCGTCTGGCGGCAAAGCTCAAGACGCTCGGCCTCTCTTCGCGATCGGACCGGCTCGGCAATCTCATTGCAACGATCGAAGGCGACAGCGGCAGACCAAGCGTCATGCTCTTCGCCCATATGGATCAGCTGGGCCTCATCGTCCGCAAGATCGAGGCGAACGGATTGTTGCTCGTCGAGCGGCTGGGCGGCGTCCCCGAAAAAGCGCTGCCATCGCAAGAGGTGCTGTTATGCATCGCCGAGGGCAAGGATGTGCCGGGGGTGATCGCCAATAAGAGCCATCACGCGACGACGCCGGACGAGAAATATCGCGTGGTCCCTTATCCCGAGCTATATGTCGACGCGGGCTTCGCGAGCGCCGCCGAGGTCTTCGCCGCAGGCATCGATATCGGCACGCCGGTCGTCTATGCCCCCAATGTCGTGGCGCTGGCCGGCGACCGGGTCGCCGGCACATCCGTCGACGACCGGGCCGCCTGCGCGGTCGTGATCGAGGTGGCGCGGGCGCTGCTCTCGAAGCCGCGAAGGCCGACGACGCATATCGTCTTCTCGGTGCAGGAGGAGTTCAATCTTCGCGGCGCCGTGACGGCGGGAGAGGCGCTGTCGCCGGATATCGCGATCCAGCTCGACCTCGTCCTGGCGACCGACACGCCCGACATGGCGTCGCGCGGCGACGTCAGGCTCGGCGGCGGCCCGGCCATGAGCCTTTACAGCTTTCATGGCCGTGGCACGCTCAACGGGACGATCCCGCATCCGGCGCTCGTCTCGCTCTTCGGCGAGACGGCGCGACAGGATGGCATTGCCCTGCAGAGAAGCGCGCATGTCGGTGTGTTGACGGATTCGTCCTATGTGCAGTTGCTGCACCATGGCGTGGCGGCGATCGATCTTGGCTTCCCTTGCCGTTACACGCATTCCTCGCTCGAAATCTGCGACCTTGGCGACCTCGAAGGGCTGACCCGTCTGCTGGTTGCGGCGATCCGGCGCGTCGATCGCGGCTTCAGCCTGGATCGCGACGACTACGAGCCATGAGAGCTTATCTCGGCATCGATGTCGGCACTTTCGAATCGAAAGGCGTGCTCGTCGACGCCGATGGCGCGATCATCGCGAGCGCCGCCCGACCGCATCAGATGATCGTGCCTCGGCCGGGCTTCGCCGAACATCGGCCGTGCGAAGACTGGTGGGACGATTTCACCTGGATCAGCCGGAAACTGCTCGCCGACAGCAAGCTCGCCGCCACCAGCGTCAAGGCGGTCGGTGCAAGTGGCATCGGTCCTTGCATGCTCCCCGTCGATGCCGACGGCGAGCCCCTGATGAACGCGGTGCTTTACGGCATCGACACGCGCTCGAGCCGCGAGATCCTCGACCTCACAGCGGAGATCGGCGCCGAGATCATTCTCGAGCACTGCGGCAACGCGCTGACGTCGCAATCGGTCGGCCCGAAGATTCTGTGGCTCCGTCGCAATCGGCCGGAGATCTTCGCCAGGACACACAAGATCCTGACCTCGACGTCCTTCCTGGTCCATCGATTGAGCGGCACTTTCGTCATCGATCATTACACCGCCGCCAATTCGAGCCCGCTCTATCTCGCCGAAGAGCGCAATTGGAGCGCCTCGCTCGCCCCGGATATCGTCGACATCGATCGATTGCCCGGCCTCGCCTGGACGACGGACATTGCCGGCGTCGTGACGCCGCGCGCCGCCGAAGAGACCGGGCTCGCCGCCGGCACGCCCGTCATCGCCGGCACGGTCGATGCGGCGGCCGAGGCCATCAGCGTCGGCGCGCTGGAGGCCGGCGACATGATGCTGATGTACGGATCGACGATCTTCACCATCATGATCACGCCGTCGCGTATCCGTGACGCAAGGCTATGGTCCGCGCCCTGGCTCTTCGCGCATCAACATGCCTGCATGGCGGGCCTCGCCACGAGCGGAACCTTGACGCACTGGTTCCGCGAGCAATTGGCGCGCGATCTGGACCCGGCAACCGCGATGGCGGCGCTCGCAGCGGAAGCCGAACTATCGCCTCCTGGCGCCAACGGTCTCGTCTTCCTCCCTTATTTCTCCGGCGAACGCACGCCGATTCACGATCCGCAGGCCAAGGGCGCGCTGTTCGGGCTGAACCTGACGCACAGGCGTTCCGATATCTTCCGGGCGCTCCTCGAAGGCATTGCCTATGGAACGAACCATGTCATCGACACCTATGTCGAGGCAGGCCAGGAGCCGCGCGCTATCCTTGCGGTGGGCGGCGGCGTCCGCAACCGCGGCTGGATCCAGGCGACTTCCGACGTGTCAGGGCGGAGGCAGACACTGCGGGAGAAGACGGTCGGCGCCTCCTATGGTGATGCCTTCCTCGCCGCGCTCGCCATCGGCGAGGTGCGCCCCGAGACGATCAAGGCCTGGAATCCTGTCACTTCGGAGGTCGCGCCCGATGCCGCCAACGCCGAGGTTTATCGGCGGCAATACGGCGTCTTCCGCGAGCTCTATCCGCGCACGCGCGATCTCATGGCGCAGCTCGGCGAGTCACCTTGAGCGCCAGCGCCCACCTCGCCCCGCTTGCGGGGAGAAGGAGCCGCGCCGGCCCATCGCCTATTTTCCCGAGCCTGCCGTCAATCCCATGACGATATAGCGCTCGAGGAATATCCCGATGATCACCAACGGTGCGATCGCCGCCGTCGACAGCGCGGCCATCGACCACCAATTGATGCCTTGCGATCCCGTCTGGCTCGCCACCATCACCGGCAGCGTCTGGGCGTCGAAGCTGGTGAGCAGCGAGGAGAAGAAATACTCGTTCCAGCACAGCACGACGGAGAGGATGAAGGCCGCGACCATGCCCGGCAGCGCGATCGGCACCACGATCCGGAAGAAGGCGCTCCAGACCGAGCAGCCATCGACGAGCGCCGCCTGCTCGATTTCGGTCGGGATCGTGTCGAACTGGTCGCGCATGACCCAGATCACGATCGGCAGCACCATGAGCGTGTAGACGAGCACGAGGCCGATCCGGGTGTCGAGCAGCGCCAGCGCCCTGTAGAGAACGAGGAACGGCATGGCGAGGACCACGGGCGGCAAGATCAGCTGCGATAGGAAGAAGAACGAGATGTCCCTGTTGCCCCAGCGCCCGAATTTATAGTCAAAACGGCTGAGCCCGTAGGCCGCAAGCGAGCCGATCGCCACCGCGAGTGCCGAGGCGCCGATCGAGGCGATGACGCTGTTGAGGAAACGCTTCAGGAACTCATCGCGCACGGTCGAGGTTTCGAAGATGGTGTCCGGCGAGAGCCCCAGCGACTGCCATCCCTTCCAGCTCGGTGCGAAGTCGAGCCAGGGAATGAGATGGCCCTGCGTCACATCCCGGCCGAGCTTGAAAGAGGTCGAGAGCGTCCAATAGATCGGGAACAAGGCGATGAAGGCCCAAAGCAGGAGCGCCGCATAGACGAAAGCGCGTCCGCCGACGCGCCGCAACGATAAGGCAGATGACTTCGCCTGCGGTCGGTCTTGCGACGATGCCCTGATGATGGCTTCAGCGGTCACTCCGTCGGCTCCTCTTGTTCAACCGTACAGCTTCCATGGCTTTTCCTCGAGGTTATCTCGCCTCTACGTCATCTTGCGCATGTAGCGGCTGACGAATTTGAGCAGCAGCGTCACGAACACGATGATGATGACGAGATAGACCTCAGCCAGCATCGTGCCGTAGCCGACATTCGAGCGGTCGCGATATTCACGGTAGATGAAGCTCGAGATTGTGTCGGTCGCCCCGCCCGGCCCGCCGGCAGTGACATTGATGACGATGTCGGCGAGCTTCAATTCGAAGATGATCCGAAGAACGACTGCCGTCACGCTCACTGGCAGCATCAGCGGAAAGGTGATCTTCCAGAATGACTGCCAGCGGTTGGCGCCATCGACTATGGCTGCTTCCTTGATGTCGTTCGGCAATGCTTGCAGCCCGGCCAGCAGCATGATCACGATGAAGGGAATCCACACCCAGCTGTCCATGACCATGATGCTCGTCCTGGCGATCCAGGGCGACGTGAAGAAGGCCGGGCTCTCCCAGCCCAGATACCTCGCGAGCATGGCCGCCGGGCCGAAGCGGTTCTCCATGATCGACTTGCCGATCATCCAGCTCACCGCGACCGGGCTCAGCATGAAGGGCAAGAGGAACGCCACGCGGAAGAATTTGCGCGCGCGAATCTCGGCGTTTAGCAGCAAGGCGAGCGAGAAGGCGATCACGTATTGCACCACCACGGTCAGCACATAGAACACCATGTTGCCGAGCGCGTTCCAGAAATAGGGATCGCCCAGAAGCCGGGCGATATTCTCGAGGCCATTGAAATGGTGGCCCGACTGCGCGTTGAGGTTCCAGTCGGTGAAGGCGATAAAAATTCCAAACAGGGTCGGGAAAATCACCATGGCGAAGGTGAAGAGCAGCGCCGGCAAGAGGAACAGCGTCTGCTTGCCGGTCTCGCCCCGCGTCAGAACCTGACCGGCCCCAAGCGCGACGCCCCACAGCAGGAAAACGTACAGAAGGGGGCGCCAGTTTGAAAAGCCGATCGCGATCGCACCGGCGGCATCGAGAACCTGCAACACGCCGACGGCGACGAGCAACAGGGAGGAGAACCAGACCAGCCACCTTCCCAGCAGCCGTCGGCCCCCCGCAAGCTCCTCTTGTACTGCTTCGAGCCTGCCGCCGCTCATCGACTATTCCTGTACGCCCCACTATTCCTGTAAGCTCATGGCGATTATGCGGTTGAGTATCATGGCGCCCGCGCAAATCAGCAAGGCGCCTGCCGGCGGCGGTTCAAGCGCCGCCGGCAGACGGGCCATGTGGCCGGACGGAATGCCTGCCGATGGGCCTAGAAGCCCATGGCGATATTGTAGTATTTCACCTGCTGCTCCCGGCCGAGCTGGTCGGTGAGCTTCTCCCATGCCGCCGCGATATTGTCGGCGCCTTGCTGGGCCGTCTCCTTGCCGGCGAAGACCTTCGTCAACTCATCCTCGGCGATGCTGTAGTACTGGAAGATGCCGGGGATGCGTGGCTCGATCGCTGAATTCGGGTGGTTGTAGGACGTCGACTGGGACTTCATGTAGGAGGTGATGTATTTCCGGTCATATCCCGCCGCCACCCACTCATCCATATTGGTGTGGCTGTTGCGGTAGGGCTGGAAGCCGGACGGATACGCAGCGGTCCACAGCGACAGATCCTTGCCTCCGAGATGCGCGGCGGCGCTCCAGGCGGCTTTCTGCTTCTTGCTGTCGGAATCGACGCGGGCCATCACATAGATGCCCCAGCCCAGATAAGCCATGTTCGGAGCGACGTTCGGTCCGCTCGCGAGCTTCTCCCACTGCTTCGTCTTGGCATTGTAGACGTCGTCGGAGGCGGGCAGGATATCGAAATCGAGGACATCGCCGATGACGGCCGTATCGCTCGTCTTGGCGACGGTGCCGATATCGCCCCACCAGGCGAGCAGCGAGCCGGTGCCGGCGAGGAATTGCTGGAACCCGGTTGTGCCCGGATCGGCGTTCAGCTGATCGGCGGGCTCATAGGGAAGCGCGTCGATCACGTCCTGGATGGCGCGCACGAAGGCCGGGTTGTTGACCCGCGGCTTCATATCCGGATCGAACAGCCAATTCTTGTCGCCAGGATATTTGGCGTAGGCCGTCGCCCGGCTGCACAGGAAGTAGAAGCAGAACCCGCCCCAGGGCTTGGGCGCGTCGAGATAGCCGTAGACATCCTTGCCGCCGACCTTCTTGCCCTTGAGGAACTTGGTGACCGCCTGCACCTGCTGCCACGTCTTGGGCGGGCCCCAATCGCCCTGACCGCCTGCGGCCTTCCACTGCTTGGCGAGCTCGGCGTCGGAAAAGACGTCGGTGCGGAAGTTGATCGTATGGCAGTCGCTGTCGATCGTGACGCGATAGATCTTGCCGTTCCAGGTGCCGACCGGCGGCTTCAGGTAGTTGACGTAATCGTCGAAATCGACCTGCTTCTTGACCCAGTCGGGCATCTCCGAGGTGAGGCCCTTGCCGCACACATCGCCCTCGAACGGCGCGCCCATCTCGATGATGTCGTAGTCGACCGTGCTGGTCGCGATCGATTGCTGCAGACGTGCATTGTAGTCGGCCTGGGCGAGGTCGATCCATTTGATCGAGGCGCCCGTATAGGCTTCCCACGGCTTGAGGAAGCCGCGGAACAGGAAGTTGTGCAGGTTCTGGTTGTTGAGCCCCATGAAGGAGAGCTCGACGCCCTTGAACTCGCCCGCCTGCACGCTGGCCTTGGTCGGCCCGAGGCAAAGGTCGCCGACCTTCTGCCAGTCGGCATCGGTCGGGGAGCCGTGGCCAGCGCCGGGTATCTTCATGATCGCCATGCGCAGGTCGTCCGCATAGGCGGGCCTCGTCGAAACGCCCAATGCGCCGGCCGCGGCGAGCGTCGAAACGGCGCCTGCGGCTGCCGCGCCTCTCATCACATCGCGGCGGCTGGCCTGCATGGCCATCAGCCGGTTGTACATGTCTACTCTCACGGCGGATCCTCCCGTTTGTATTCTTGGTCGCCTTGAACGACGTTTCCTTGCGTCCATCTGCTCCTGGCAGGGCATGAGCGAATGGACCGCGCCCGGCGTCCCCCAACACGTGGCTCTCGGGGATGCCCGGCCAGCGCATGCAACTTTTGGGAAACGGCATCCGAGGCGAGTATGCAACAGGCAAGGAAGGAGTCAATCGAACTTGTATGCTAGCTTGCCAGTACGCTCGCTTCGGCGGAGAGTTGCGGTGCTCGCCGCGACCGTCCCGGTCGCCCTTCGCTGCGCTCAGGCCTGCCCGCTCTCCGCAGGCGCGCCCAGAACCTTCCGCAGACGCGCGAGGATGAGATCTCGACCTCGGCGGCCCAACTCGGCCGAGGCCTCGCGAGCGCTGCGCGTGTACCAGGTCTTGTCCGACAAGCGTGCGAGATCGACCCCCTCGGGACACAGCGCCATCAGCAGCGAGGTCTCGCCCTGTCCGGCATGATCGAAGGGATATCCGGCCATCGCTTCCGACGTCATGAGCGGGTGCGCCTTGATCCAATTGAATGGATCATCGCCTGAGGATTGCTGCGCATAGTAGTCCGCCATCTTCTCGCTGCCCCACCAGCCTTCGCCGCGCTCCTTCTCGAGGATGGCGAAGATTGCCTGCCGGGCCGCAAGCTTGAAGGCGAGGTCGGTCGGCATGCCGGCGGCAAAATTCTCCGTCTGGTGGTGGATGATCACGTGGATGTTGCGAAAGCCGATGCGCAAGAGCCCGCCGAACATCTCCTGCGCGAACGGGAGCAGCACCTGCGCATCCACCTGCAGCGAGCCGTTGCGCTCGGGCGGCTCGACCGCGTAGCTCGCCGCGCCATAGTGGAAGGGCGGCAGGATCACGAGGTTCATCTCGCCTTCGAGGATCTCCAAGATCTTCACCACCGCGAGAGTGTCCATGCCGACCGCCATATGCTCGCCGTGATATTCCAGCACGCCGAGCGGCAGGACGACCGGCCAACGCTCGTCGATGGCCGTCCGGATCTGGTGCGGCAGCATCATTTCGTAACGCATGCTCCGGCACCCCAGGCTTCAGAAGACGACGTCCGGCGAGATCACGCCCTTCTTGAAGATGAAGCAGCCATAGAAGCGGCGCTCGCCGGTCCGGACGACGCAATAGGCCTGCTTCGCCCGTTCGTAGAAGGTGAAGCGCTCGATCGATCCCATCGGCCAGGACTTGCCCTCGGCCGCGTCGATCTCCTTCTGCAACTCGGCCTGGACCGGCGGGATTTCGTCAGGCTTACCGACGATCTCCATGCGCAGGGCCGGCTTGTCAACGAAACTGTCGAGCGGAAGCACCGCAGGATAGCCTTCGCGGCCCGCGCGGCCGTGAGATTGTCGATATGCAAAAGCCGCCCGAGCACGGTTTCGCGTGCGACGGAGTCGGCCGGGAAATTCGTGTCGCACAGCACGAGCTCGTCGCCATGCCCCATGCTTTTGAGAGCATGCAGCAGATCCGCATTGAGGCTCGGGTCGATGAGCTTCAGCATTCTTGTCCTCCGTGTGGCGGCCATGCCGGGCGTTTGGTTCACCTCGGCGCAAGGTCGCACAGGGACAGCGTTCCGTCGAGCAAGGCGCGCTGGTCGGCGGCGCCGCGGAAGATCCGGGTCTCATCGGCACGCCGGCACGGCCCATTACCATTACGGTGACAGCCGTCACTGGACCGATTTCCGTTTTTTTCCAGCAATGTCGCCGCAAGGCCAAGCCGAGAAGCGGGCCGCAGCGGCCGTTCCCACCGCGGACATGCACCTATCGGAAGTGGGAGTTCCTTTCGGTTGATCGCCGATTCTGAATAGGGATCATTGCCACCACCTCGGGGCCTGTTCTTCTGGAGCCAGGCCACGGCCTCTGACCCGTCGACCACGCACTCGAAGGTATTCCAGCTCGGGTCTCCCAGGGATTCCGGCCCAAGTCGTTCTGCCGCATAGCGAATGAGGTCGTGCAAGCCTTCATATCCTGATCGACCCTCGAGGGCTTCAGCGATCCAAGCGTTGGACCAGCCTCGTTGAGCGAGGTCGATGATGCTCTGAGCGCCAGCTTCGCTGAACCAGGGTGTGGCGTCGAACTCGAGACTGAGCGCATTATCGGCGGTGTGGCAGGTGGCGCGGATCATCTTGTCCGCGGCGCGTTTCCCTTCGAACGTGAAGATCCGGCATTAGATAGCAAGCTCACCTAGCGAACCGTCGCCCCGCCGGCCTAGCTCGGCTAGTGTGATACCACCGACCAGATCAAAATGACCGCACACGCCGCCGCCGCGATCACGACGATTACGGCGGACACAGTGAGCGCCCTATCCCAGATGTTCGTTTCCATGCCCCAGGGCTCCGCCCCCATAGCTGTCATATAGTGACAATGGACAAGGAAAGCCCGAACACCGCTTCCGGATTTATCCATCGGACTAAACCGCTCTCGCGGTAGAGCGCACAACTGTTGCGCGGGACGAGAGAAGTTGGGGTAACGGGACGGGAGCGTCCTGTCTGAAGATGAGGGGTTGCCAACCTCACAACAGACAGGAGCCTCCCATGACCAACGAGGCCATGAGCCCATTGCGCCGGCGCATGATCGAAGACATGACGGTGCGCAAGTTCGTCGAGAAGACCCAGAAGGATTATATCCGTCACGTCAAGGACCTCGCCGTCTTCCTCGGCCGATCGCCGGACACCGCCACGGCCGAGGATCTGCGCCGCTATCAGCTGCACCTGAGCGACACCGGCGTCCGCCCGCCGAGCATCAACAGCGCGGTTTCGGCCCTGCGGTTCTTCTTCTCCATCACGATCGACCGTGCCGCTGTCACCAAGCCTCTGACGTTTGTCGCCGAGCCGCGGAAGATTCCTGTCGTCTTGAGCCCCGAGGAGGTGGCACGCTTTCTGGAGGCGGCACCCGGGCCGAAGTATAAAGCCGCGCTCAGTGCTGCCTATGGTGCGGGCCTGCGCGTTTCCGAGGTCGTCGCGCTGAAGGTGTCGGATGTCGACTCCAAGCGCATGCTGCTGCGTATCGAGCAGGGCAAGGGGCGCAAAGATCGCTGTGCGATGCTCTCACCGCAGCTGCTCGAGTTGCTGCGCGACTGGTGGCGGATCGCGCGGCCCCGGGTCTGGCTGTTTCCGGGACAGAACCGGGTCAACCATCTCACCACGCGCCAGCTCAACCGCGCCGTTCATGCCGCCGCTCACATGGCCGAGATCACCAAGCGGGTGACGCCGCACACGCTGCGCCACAGCTTCGCAACCCATCTGCTGGAGCAGAACATCGACATCCGGGTGATCCAGGTTCTCCTCGGACACGCCAAGCTCGATACCACGGCGCTCTATACGCGTGTCGCCACCAACACGATCCGCGAGGTCATGAGCCCGCTGGATCGCCTCACGCCGCTGCGCGCCAGGAGAGACAAGCCACCCGCATAGCGCGCAGGGCGCATGCTTCGCCCGGCGCTGGAGGTCGCGGATATCTTCCGCGGCCACGGACCGGCATGGCGCAGGGCCAATGCCGGCCATGTGAGCCTCGGCCAACTGAAGGTCATGGCGGCGATCGAGAGCTGCCGCACGGCGACGCTCGGCGGTCACGTCGAGCGTTGCGAGGACTGTGCGCATACGCGCATCGCCTACAACTCCTGCCGCAATCGCCACTGCCCGAAGTGCCAAGGTGTAGCCGCCAAGCAATGGCTGGCAGAGCGCCAAGCCGAGCTGTTGCCGGTGCCGTACTTCCATGTCGTGTTCACGCTGCCAGCGGCGATCGCGGCCATCGCCTATCAGAACAAGACGGTGATCTACGACATCCTGTTCAAGGCCTCGGCCGAGACACTGACCACGATCGCCGCCGATCCCAAGCACCTCGGCGCACGCATCGGCATCACTGCCGTGCTGCACAGCTGGGGCTCGGCCATGACGCATCACCCGCATGTGCATATGATCGTGCCAGGCGGCGGCATCTCGCCCGATGGGCAGCGTTGGATCGCCTGCCGTGCCGGCTTCTTTCTGCCGGTGCGCGTGCTCTCGCGCCTGTTCCGCCGGCTATTCCTGGAGAAGCTCGCCGCCGCCCACGCGGCTGGTCTCCTGCACTTCTTCGGAGACCACGACCCTCTCCACGACGAGCCAGCCTTCACCGCCTATCTGGCGCCGCTGCGTAGAGCCGAATGGGTCGTCTACAGCAAGCGCCCGTTCGGCGGGCCAGAAGCTGTGCTGGCCTATCTGTCGCGCTACACCCACCGCGTCGCCATCTCCAACAGCAGGCTGATCGCGTCCGATGGCAACAGCGTCACCTTCAAATGGAAAGACTATCGCGCAAAGGGCTGCGAACGGCAGAAGATCATGAGACTCGCCGCCGACGAGTTCATCCGCCGCTTCCTCATCCACGTGCTGCCCTCAGGCTTCCATCGCATCCGCCACTACGGCTTGTTCGCCAACAGCTCGCGCCTCGACAACGTCGCGCGAGCGCGTCAACTGCTCGCCGTGCCGGAGCCTGAGAACGAGACAGCCGATGCCCCTGACGGCAACGAGCCGCCACTCACCCAGCCGTGCCCGTGCTGTGGCGGCCGCATGATCGTCATCGAGACCTTCCAGCGCGGCTGCTCGCCACGATCCCGTCCGGCGGATTCGATGATTGCGATCAGGATCGACACCTCATGATGCCGTTCACGTCGAGGGTTGTGCCCGCATCGCAGGATCTCAGCCGGCCACGGCCAGGCTCGCCCAATGGCTGCTACTCCGCCCATTCCGGCCCCACCGTCTGTGCCGAATGCGGCGCCGCTCGGGCCAACAACGCTCCGCCAGACCTCTCCACCGACGCTCACCGTGCTTGGCGATTACACCGCGCCCGCACCAAACCATCGCGCCCAGGCCTCAAATCCCCATAGCTCGAGCCCGCCCCCAGCCCACCGCAACGCCGAGCTTATCCGATCCGCGGTTTCCTCCCCCGGAGGTTTTCCGACGCCGGCCGCAAAGGCAAGCGGCGCCGTTTGTGAGCGGCCGGCATCTGAAAACCTTCACAAACGCCGCCGTCGATCGTCTCGCCACCACTGTTCCGGGTTCGCCGCAGTAGCTTGCCTCGAGATCGTTTCCACCTCGATGGCGTCGTGGATGGCATGAATCTTGCCGCTCCGGTCTTTGTCTACTTGAGGGGCAATTTTGGAGGGCAAATTGATGAAAGGATAATCATGCGCATATTCGCAGTTGCGACAATCCTGGCACTCGCCGCGCCGGCCAGTGCCCACGACTTCTGGGCGAACGGGCGTCGCGTCGACCCGGTTACCAAGAATCTGTGCTGCTCGGGCTCTGATACCAAGGAGCTTGACCCGTCGCTGGTGAAGCTCGAGCGCGGCGGTTTCCGGCTCGCCGACACGAACGAGTTCATTCCATTCGAGCGCGTCCAACCATCGCCAGATAATGCGATCTGGGTCTCGCGCTGGGGTGGCCAGAGCAAGTGCTTCTTCTACCCGTCAAGCTTCTAAATCGAACCGGTCGGAGCGGTGCGAACGGCCGGCATCAGAAAACCTTCACAATTGCAGACCTTCAGCGCGAAAAGCCGGTCGTCGCCTTTGCCAGAACCGGACCCAGTGCCTTTCGAATCTGGGCGTGAATGGGTGGTTCCCCAATCAAAAGGTTTGAACCCCCCTCTCCACCAAATCGGCGAAAGAGCGGCTCGATTAGCCAGATGCCGGCTTATGCCAGGGTCGGTCGAGGCAATTCGATGCAAGAGTTGACAGCAGGTGATGGTAGGATACCCTCAATGCCGAATAGGTGATGGAGTCTACTGACGGACGGGCGTCGCAGTCCTGAGGAATGGCTGCGCTGCCTTCGGCTGCTGGAGGGAGGATGGCACCCACAGAGATGGGAGACCGGTCGCGCCCGGAGCTTGCCGCCTGGCCGATCCGCCGGCGCAAGGTCTCGGAGGAGGCAGCCTTGCGCCTCGAGGCCATGATTCGGGACGGCACCTTCCCCGAGGGCGCGCTGCTGCCGCCAGAGCGTGAGTTGATGCGGATGTTCGGGGTCGGCCGGGCCTCGATCCGCGAGGCACTCTACGCCCTTGGCCGCATGGGCCTGGTGCAGGTGCGCACTGGCGAGCGCCCCCTGGTCACGCGGCCGACACCGGAGAACTTGCTCACCGAGCTTTCGGGCGCAGCGCGCCATTTTCTCGCCGGATCCAATGGGCCTGAGCATTTCCAGGAGGCGCGCGCTTTGTTCGAGGTGGGCGTGGCCCGTCTGGCGGCAGTGCGGGCCAGCCACGAGGACATCGACAGGCTGCGACGCGCCCTCGAGGCTAATTCCGCGGCGCGCGGCGACATCGCCCGCTTCGAGCGCACCGACGTTGCCTTCCACTATGTGCTGGCGCGGATCACCCAGAATCCGATCTTCGCCGCGGTCCACGATGCCTTGGTCGAATGGCTGACGAGCCAGCGAACGATCTCGTTGCGTGCACCGGGCGCCGAGGAGGCGGCCTTCCGGTCCCACCGGCGGATATTCGACGGCGTGGCGGCGAAGGATCCTGAGGCCGCGGCGGCAGCGATGGACGAGCATCTGAGGTCGGTCGTGGATTTGATCCGAATTGCAACGGAGGCCGAAAGTGGCGCCGCTGGTGGTTCTCGTTGAATTCCTGGTCAAGCCCGGCTTCGCCGAACGCTTCGGCGGGCTCATTCTCGCCAACGCCGAGGCCTCGGTCGAGCGCGAGGTCGGTTGCCAGCGCTTCGACGTTCTTGTCGGGCCGGAGGATCCGCGCCGCTTCGTGCTCTACGAGATCTACGACAACGACGGCGCTTTCGAACTCCACCTGCTGTCGTGCCACTACAAGACCTTTGCGCAGGCGATCGAGGGTCATGTCGAGGAGCGCTCGGTGCGGCGGCTGGGCTTCCTTGGCTCGGTCCCGAAGGCCGGCAAGACTGCAAAGAAGACCGTCAGTAAAACGAGGGTAAGCAAGGCGGGACACAGTAACAAGGGAAGGGAATACGAGAGAAGGCAAAGCAAGCTGAACATTGACGTCGCCTAAACGACGCAAAGGCGGCTCCCAAAAGGGAGCCCAAACCTGACATGGGAGGAAGCCAATGATGAACGAGCGTGAACTGCGTGACTTCAACGCTGGACTTTCCGAAGAAGTCGACGCATGGCTCCGGGGCGATACCTCGCGCCGATCTTTCCTGACCAAGCTGATTCTGATGGGCGGCGCCGCCATGGTGCCCGGATTAGGCTTCACCGCGGCCGGCTCCGAGGCCTGGGCCCAGGTGGTCGATCTCTCGAAGGTGGAGCTCGCGGACAAGAGCACGCCCTTGGGCCAGACCCAGGCCGCCGCGGTCAAGGCCTCGACCGAGGGGCCGACCGATGGCTCGGCCTTCCGCGCCGTGCAGGCCGCGCAGCGCTACAAGGGCAAGGGCGTCACGCTCAATCTGACCTATGAGGCCGGCCTGCAGGCGCTCGAGCCGAAGAACTTCTCCGGACCATTGTGGCAGGGCCTGACGGGCATCAACTTCAATGTCGTTGAGCTGCCGCACCCCGACCAGTACTCCAAGCCGATTGCCGAGCACATCGCCAATTCCGGCGCCTACGACGTTCTCGACATCGAGCCGGCATGGATTCCAGCCCTTGCCAATGGCGGGGCTATTGTTCCGATCGACGACTATGTCGCCAAATACATGAACCTTTCGGACTTGGACGACTACCACCCACTCTACAAGTCGATCACGCTGTACAAGGGCAAGCGCTGGGGTGCCTTCGACGACGGCGACCAGTTCGCCCTGTACTACCGCAAGGACATCTTCGAGGACCCGAAGCTGAAGTCGGCCTATCAGGCCAAGTTCGGCAAGCCGCTTGCGTTGCCGGCAACCTGGGACGACTATTCGCAGGTCGCTCAGTTCATCACCGACCAGCTGGCGCCCAATGTTTACGGCGCCGCGCATTTCCGCAAGTTCGGCAGCCCCGGCAACCAGTTCAGCTTCCTGCAGCAGTTTCGCGCGAATGGCGGGAAGTTCTTCGATGCCGACATGAAAGCGCAGTTGGCGACCCAAGCGGGGATAACGACGCTCGATCAGATGATTGCCCAGAACAAGGCCTCGATCCCGGGCAACAACGACCTCGATGCGGTAGCCCAGTGGGCGGCTTGGCTGCAGGGCAAGGTGGCGATGATCTTTTCCTGGCCGCCGACGGGGCGCATCTCGTCGAACTACGCGCAGCGCGACAAGGCGATCAACTTCATCCCCCAGTCGAGCATCGCCGACAAGGTGGGCTACGCGGTCATGCCGGGCGGCAACGGGGAGATGGCGTCGGGATATGTCAGGGCGCTCGCCGCCGGATCCGCCAACGAAGAGGCCGCCTACCTCTTCATGCAGTGGGTCAGCGCCCCGCCGCTGTCACTGGTGCGCACCATGCTGCCCTACACATTGCGCGACCCCTACCGGCTGTCGACCTACAAGTCCGAGCAGTATCGCGCGCTGTGGCCGGCCGCCAAGGACTATCTGATCACCCTGTGCGAGTGCTCGAATACGGCCGTAGTCGACATGATCATGCCCGGCTGGCAGGACTATGCGCTGACCATCGACCGGATGTGCACGTCCGTCTGGGGCGGACAGGATCCCAAGGCTGCCTTGCAGGGGGCCGCCGCCGAATGGGACGCCGTGACCAAACGGCTCGGCATCGACGCCCAGAAAGCGGCCTACCAGCAGTTCCTGCAAATACCTGGCTCCTATGCCGACCACACCATCGAAAAGCTAGGGCAGTCGGTGCACATCACCTGAGAGCTCTCTCGGGTCCACGGCCTCGCGCAATGGCAACTGCGCGCGAGGGGAGAACATTCTCCGGCTGTCGCGTCGACACCCATGGCTCACCTTGCAACCGCAAACAGGCTCCCTTCCGCTTCCCAGGGGAAGCGGAGCGGCGCTGTCTCGGCATGGGTGGATCGGCATTTCAAGTGGCTGATGGTCGCGCCGGCTGTCCTGCTGATCCTGGCGCTCTCGATCTACCCCCTGCTGTTCTCCCTCTGGGTCGTTTTCGTCAACTACGACTTCCAGATTCCCGGCCACGACTTCGTCGGGCTCGAGAATTTCTCCCAGGTCGTCGACGATCCCTTGGCCTGGTCATCGCTGCTCACGACGATCCTTCTGTCGCTGACCGTCGTCACCCTCGAGTTCCTGCTCGGGCTGGCCTTGGCGCTTGCCATGGTCAAGATGTTCCGCGGACGCGGCATCATCATGTCCATCCTGATCATTCCGCTGTTCATCAGCCCGGTGATCGTCGGCCAGTCCTGGGCGCTGTTCCTGCAGAGGCCTTTTGGTCCTGCCGACTACCTCCTGAGCCAGCTGCTGGGGCATCCCGTGAACATCAGCTGGGTCGGTGAGGTTCCCTGGGTGTATATCGCCATTGTCGTCGCCGATGTCTGGCAATGGACGCCCTTCATGTTCGTGATCCTGCTCGCCGGGCTAGCCGCGATCCCACCCCATCTCTACGAGGCAGCCGAGCTCGACGGCGTCTCGGGCTTACAGACCTTCATCTACGTGACTTTGCCACAACTCGCCCCGATCATCCTGCTCGCCATCACCTTTCGTCTGCTCGACGCAGTCAGGCTGTTCGACATCATCTTCATGCTGACCGGTGGTGGGCCTGGCACGGCGACCTACACCACCTCCTTCTACCTCTATCAGATCGGCTTTCAGCAATTCCATCTCTCGATGGCGACCGCTGGCAGCTGGATCTTCCTGATCCTGCTTTCCGTCGTCATCATGGTGCTGGTGCGGCGCTTGCTGCGCGCGGAGGCCGCGTGATGACGGGCCGCTCCGGATCCTGGAAGCTCGGCACGCGGAGCCTGCGCGCCGGCGGCGCGCGCTGCCTCCTCATCGGCCTTTTCGTCGTCTTCGTTCTGGTGCCGCTCTATTGGGTGTTCATCACCTCGATCAAGCCCAGCAGCGACTACCTGACCGTGCCGCCGGTCTGGTTCCCGGCTGAGCCCACCATCGTCCACTACACGGCGGCCCTGTTCTCCTATCGGGGGCTTCAGGGTCTGATGAACAGCCTCATCGTCGCCTCGGCCGCGACGGTGTTGTCGGCGGTCATGGGAACGATGATGGCTTACAGCCTCGCCCGCTTCAACACGGGCGGGCAGCATCTCGCCTTTTGGGTGCTGTCCCAGCGCTTCTTGCCGCCGGTCGCCATCGTGCTGCCGATCTTCCTCCTGTTCCGCGGCTGGGGCCTTTACGACACCCATTTCGGCCTCATCATCGCCTACACTTTCATGACCTTGCCGCTGTCGGTGTGGATGATGTACGCATATTTCCGCCAGCTGCCGAGATCGCTGGAGGACGCGGCGCTGGTTGACGGCCTCAGCCGCTGGCAGGCCTTCTGGATGGTGGCCGTACCGCTCGCCGCTCCAGGCGTCGCCGCCGCTGCGGTATTCGTGTTCATCGCCGTCTGGACCGAGTTCTTCTTCGCGCTGATCCTCACGAGCCGCTACGCCTTCACCCTGCCGACGATCTTCCGCGCCTTCTTGGGCTTTCAGGGCGCGCAGTACGGCGAGGCTTGTGCGCTGGCGACGACCTCCCTCGTCCCATCGATCTTTCTCGGCATGCTGGTGCAGCGCCATCTGGTACGCGGCCTCACGCTCGGCGCGCTACGCGGATGACGGGAGGATGATGGGATGGCGAACGTCAAGGTGAGCGCGCTGCACAAGCGGTTCGGCCCGGTCCACGCCGTCCGGGGGATCGACCTCGACATCCCCGACGGCGAATTCACGGTCCTGGTCGGCCCCTCGGGCTGCGGCAAGAGCACCTTGCTGCGCACCATCGCCGGCCTCGAGGACATCGACGAGGGCAGCATCGAGATCGGCGGAGAGGTGGTCAACCACATGCGTCCGCGCGACCGGGACGTCGCCATGGTGTTCCAGGACTACGCGCTCTATCCGCACATGACCGTGTTCGGCAACATCTCGCTGAGCCTGCGCGCGCGCCGCATGCCGAAGCCGGAGATCGAGGATCGCGTGAAGCGCGCCGCGGAGATGCTCGGCATCGTACCGCTGCTCGGGCGTTATCCGCGTCAGCTCTCGGGCGGCCAGCGCCAGCGGGTCGCCATCGGGCGCGCCATCGTGCGCAATCCGCGGGTGTTCCTGTTTGACGAGCCGCTATCCAACCTCGACGCCCAACTGCGCGACGAGATGCGCAGCGAAATCAAGCGCCTGCACCAGGACATTGCCACGACCATGATCTACGTCACCCACGACCAGATCGAGGCCATGACCTTGGCCGACCGCATCGTGCTCTTGCGCGACGGTCTGATCGAACAACAGGGCGCGCCGCTCGACCTCTTCAAGCAGCCGGCGACATTGTTCGTGGCCGGCTTCCTCGGCTCGCCGCAAATGAATTTCCTGAACGGCAGGCTCGCGCGCGGGGCCGGTAGCGCTGCCGTCCAGCTCGGCGATGGCGGACCGACGCTCAAGCTGCCGCGCGGGCGCGACCCCAAGGCCGCGGACGGCGCCAAGATCATCCTCGGCTTGAGGCCCGAGCATATCGGGCGCGCCGCGGCTGGAGCGCCTGCGGACGGATCGGCGCGCATCGCAGCGACGATCGAGCTCGTCCAGCCGACAGGATCGCGCAGCTACGCCACCTTCAGGCTGGCGGAGCAGCCGGTGATGGCCGAGCTGCAGGCCCACGATGTGAGCCGACCGGGCGAGCAGATCTCCGTCGACATCGATCTCGGGCGCGCCGCCCTGTTCGATCCAGCGACCGGAAAGGCGTTGTGAGGCCCTGAGCCATGGCGACCAAGAAGCCGCATACCGAGGTCTCCCGCGCCGTCAAGCTTTGCGGCACGGAGGAGATGCATGCGCCAAGCCAGCGGCTCACGGCCGGCCCCCTGACCGTGGAACTGGAGAACGGCCAGCTGCGCTACGTGACCTTCGCCGGCACGGAGGTGCTGCGCGGCATCGCCTTCCTGGTTCGCGACGAGAACTGGGGCACCTACACGCCCAAGATCCACGAGCTCAAGATCAACAAGCTCGCGGTTGATGAAGGCGGCGGGAGCTTCACCGTCACCTATCGGGCTCTGTGCGCGGATGCCAGGCAGCGCCTCGACTATCAGGCGCGGATTTCAGGATCGGACGACGGCTCGCTCGCCTTCGAGGTCGTTGCCGTGCCGCAGACCGATGTGGTCACCAATCGGACCGGCTTTGTCGTGCTGCATCCGGCGAACCTTGCCGGCCGGACTGTCAGGGTGACCCATATCGACGGCCGCAAGGTCACAACCCGCTTTCCCGAGCATATCAGCCCCGCGCAGCCGATCTTCGACATCAGCGCCCTCGCCCACGAGGTCTCGCCCGGGCTGTGGGCGACCTGTCGCATGGAGGGCGACACCTTCGAGATGGAGGACCAGCGCAACTGGGGCGATGCCTCCTACAAGACCTACGTGCGGCCGCTGGCGCTGCCATGGGGCTACACCCTCGCCAAGGGCAGTCGGCACGAGCAAGCAGTGCGGCTATCCCTCTCCGGGCGGGCAATGGGCGCCGCGCAAGAGAAGGCCTCCGACATTACCGTCACGCTCGGCCACGACCTCGCGGCGAAGATGCCCGAGATCGGCATCGGGCTTCCCGCCGAGGAGGCAGCCCATGCGCTCGCCGCCATCGATCGCCTGCGCCGGCTCGGGCCGCGCTTTCTTGTCTGCAACATCGACGCGCGCGACGGAAGCGGCGTGGCTGAGCTCGATAGCTATCGCCGGATCGCCGAGGCCGCGAGCGCCGCGGTCGTCATGGAAATCATCCTCCCAGACCAGAAGGATGCCGCCCGTGCCCTCACGCCGATCGCCGCGGCCATTGCCCGCGCCGGATTGCAACTCGCCGCGGTCGTCGTGTCGAGCGCGGCCGATCTCAAGTCCTGGCAGCCGGGCGCCAAGCGCCCGGAACGGCCGACCGTCGAGGAGATCTGCGACGCGGCGCGCGCCGCCTTTTCCGGCATCAGGCTCGGCGGCGGCATGCTCTCCTACTTCACCGAGCTCAACCGCAAGCGGCCGAAGAGCGAGCTCGTCGATTACGTGACCCACACCACCTGCTCGATCGTCCATGCCGCCGACGACCGTTCGGTGATGGAGACGCTCGAAACCCTGCCGGCGATCATCGCCTCGACCAGGGCCATGATCGGCGGCAAACCTTATCGTATCGGGCCGAACGCGATTGCCTCGCGCCACAATCCCTATGGCAAGGACACGCTCGACAATCCAGCGAACGCCCGGGTCTGCCTCACGGACAAGGATCCGCGCCAGCGCGGCCTTTTCGGCGCGGCCTTTACCCTCGGCTATGTCGCCGCCTGCGCCCGCGGCGGGTTGGAGGCGGTGACCATGGGCGCGGCAACGGGCCCATTCGGCTTCATCCATCGGCCGGCCGATCATGCCCAGCCCCATTTCGATGCGATCGACGGGCCTGCCGTCTACCCGGCCTTCCATATCATGGCCGGCCTCGCCCGCGGCTGCGGCCGGCCGCTGGTCGAGGCGCGGGTCTCGCAGGGCTCGCGGGTAGCCGCGCTGGCCTGGCGCGAGGGCGACCGACGCGTTCTCTGGCTCGCGAACCTCACCGCCGAGCCGCTGGCGCTCCGCATCGCGGGCCTGCCCAAGCGTGGCCATCGTCTCAGCCTGATCGACTCCGCCGCCTTCAAGCTGGCGACACGTGAGCCTGACGCTCTCGACAGCCTGGCGCGGCCGCTCGCCGGCGAAGAGCTCACGCTCGACGCTTACGCGGTGGCGCGCATCGACTGAGGGGCGAAGAATTCGACGAGCCGCCCGGGCCTCGCGGCGGCAGCAACATGGAGAGCAGCATGGCAGCGCATCGTATGAAGGATTTTGCCGGCAGGAAAGAACCGAAGTTCGGCCATTTCATCGTCGAGTTCGCGACGCCTGGCATCGGCCATATCCTCAAATCGGCCGGATGCGATTTCGTGCTCTTCGATCTCGAGCATTCGGGCTTCGGCTTCGAGACGGTAAAGAGCGCCATTCGGTATTTCGAGGCGGCCGACCTGCCGGTCATCATCCGCGTGCCTTCGCGGGAGTATCACCACATCGCCCGGGCCATGGACATGGGTGCGGAAGGCCTGATGCTGCCCATGGTCGGTACGGCCGCCGAGGCGCGTCACATCCTCGAATCCATGAAATACACGCCGGACGGCAGGCGCGGCGTCGCCCTCCAGGTCGCGCATGACCGCTACCGGCCGGGCGCGGTCACCGATAAGTTCGGCGCGGCCAACCGGCGCAGCACCTTCTTCTGCCAGATCGAGACGGCGGAAGGCGTGGAGAACGCCGACGCCATTGCCGCCCTGCCCGGCGTCGACTGCCTCTGGGTTGGCCATTTTGACCTCTCCGTCTCCCTCGGCGTGCCAGGACAGTTCAACTCCAAGAAGTTCACCCACGCCATCGACCGCGTCGCCGCCGCCGCCGCCAAGCACGGCAAGTCGCTGGGGCGCCTGGTTCCGACGGTGGAACAGGGGATCCAGCTTTATGGGCAGGGCTTCGACTTCATCTGTTATTCGGGCGACGTCTGGGTGCTGCACGACGCGTTGGCCGAAGCGGTCGGCAAGCTCCGCGAGGGTTGCTCGCCAAAGAAGGCGGGCAAAGAGAAGGCGGAGAGAAAGTCATGAGCGCGCCCTATCGCGTCGCCCTCTCGGGCGATTTCCGCAAAGCCGACGGCTCGCCCGTCTTTCCCGACTTCGACCTCGAACCCCTGCGCCGGGCTCCCCGCGTCGAGATGGCCTATCTCGACCCCGCGGACCCGATCCGCGCCGAGCAGCTCGCCGATTTCGACGCTCTCATCTTGCTCGCCCATCGCTTCGCGAAGGAAAGCGTCCCTCCCAACGGCCGGCTGGGCGTGGTGGCGCGCTTCGGCGTCGGCTACGACACGGTGGACGTCGAGGCCTGCACCAAGGCCGGCATCGCCCTCGTGATCACGCCGGACGGCGTCCGTCGGCCGGTGGCGGTCTCCATCGTCACGCTCATGCTGGCGCTCACCGGCAAGCTGATGGTCAAGGACCGGCTGACGCGCGAAGGGCCGCCCGGCTTCGCACGGCGGGGCCAGCATATGGGCGTGGGCCTGGTCGGCCGCACCCTCGGCTCGATCGGCATCGGCAATATCGGCGCGGAGCTCTTCCGTTTGCTGAAGCCCTTCGACATGAAGTTCATCGCCCACGATCCCTATGCTGACCGCAAGCTCGCGGACGACCTCGGGGTCGAGCTCGTCGGCCTCGAGGAGGTGTTTCGCCGCGCTGACATCGTCAGCGTGAGCTGCCCGCTCTCGCCCGAAACCCATCACCTGGTCAACACTGAGCGCTTGGCCCTGATGAAGCCAACCGCCTATTTTATCAACACGGCGCGGGGGCCCATCGTCGACCAGAAGGCCCTGACCAAGATTTTGCAGGAGCGCCGCATCGCTGGCGCCGGGCTCGACGTGCTAGAGCAGGAGCCGCCCGACCCGGACGATCCGATCCTGAGGCTGGACAACGTCATCCTGGCGCCCCACGCGCTTTGCTGGACCGACCAGTGCTTCGCCGGCAACGGCGCCGCCGATGTGCGCGCCGTGCTCGACGTCCAGCACGGCCGCGAGCCTAGACTGGTGGTCAACAAGGCCGTGCTCGCGACGGGAGCGTGGAAGAAAAGAATGGCGGAGTTCCGGACGCGCTTCGGCGAGTGATACGCCGGAAAGGATCCGGTGGCCTTCAGGCTCGATCTCCTGGCGCGGGAGCCGCGCGCCACGGCGGTGATCAAGCTCGCCGCCGACAGGGCACGGGATGGAGCACTCCCATGCTCGAGTGGCAAGGGCGGGGCATCGCCTATCACGAATCCTTCGGCATGCGCGTCGCGATGATCGTCGAGGTCTCGGTCGCGCCAAGCGACATCAAGGTCGACCGCATCGTGGCCGGCGTCGATTGCGGGATCGCGATCAACCCGGACGTGGTTACGGCGCAAGTCGAGGGTGCGATCGGCTTGGCGCTCTCTGCCGCCTTGCGCAACCAACAAGGGCGTCGCCGAGGAGAATGATTCGACGATTACGACCCGACCCGCATCCGCGAGATGCCGAAAGTCGAGGTGCAATCGTGCCTTCGAGCGAGTGGCCCTCGGGCATCGGTGAGCCTGACGTCTCGCCTCTCGCTCCTGCGATCGCCAACGCCAACCGAGAGATTCGGCAGGGTCCTGGCCGCTGGCCGCTTGGGGGGCAATCGGCACCGGTTGAATGTAAACATAATGGTCATCACAGAAAATGTGCAGCTCGGCGACATTGTCACGGGAACCTGTTTTTACTTGTTATTACTCGCTCGCCAGCGGAAGTCGAAACCAGTGATTCCAATAGCTTAACCCTTTGCGCCATGCGGCTGGAGCGGCCTCTACTTGCTTGATGTGACAGTGCCCCCCCAAGGAGCTCGAGGATGCGGCGCAGATCGACGGCGCTTCGCCGGTCGTCGCCTTCTTCAGGATCACGCTGCCGCTGGCACGCAACGGCATCCTGGTCGCCGGCGTGCTGATCTTCCTCCAGAGTTTCGGAGAGTACGTCTATTCACGCTCCCTGATCTCGGCCGAGGAGTCGCAGACGGCGACAGTCGGCCTTCAGGCCTTCATGGGTCCGAACACCAATGACTGGAACGGCGTCAGGACCTATTCGGCGATCTATGTGACGCCGGTGCTGATCACATTCGTCCTGCTGCAGCGCAGGATCGTCAGTGGCCTGACGGCGGGGGCCTTGAAATAGCATGACGGAACGCCAGCGAGATGGTCAAGATGTGTGTGGGGCAGGGCGCTCCTGCACGACAACGCGGAAACCCATGGCGCGAGACGCTGCAGTGTCCGGGTCACGATTGCCCTCTTCGCATCGGCTCGTCTATCATTCCGGTCGCAATCAGAGCGACGCAACAGACCGCTCAATCGCAGCACGAGGAAACGCATGAGCGCAACTGTCAAAGGACCAGCGATCTTTCTTGCCCAGTTCGCGAGCGATACGGCTCCCTTCAATTCCTGGGAGACGATCTGCAAATGGGCCGCGAGCCTCGGCTATAAGGGTGTGCAGATCCCGACCTGGGACGGGCGCCTGTTCGACCTTGCCAAGGCGGCGAGCTCGATGGCGTATTGCGACGAGGTCGCGGGCGTCGCCAAGGCGCATGGGCTCGCGATAACGGAGCTCTCAACGCATCTGCAAGGTCAGCTCGTCGCCGTGCATCCTGCCTTCGACGAGGCCTTCGACGCCTTCGCCCCGGCTGCGGTCCACGGCAAGCCGAAAGATCGCCAGGCCTGGGCGGTCGCTCAGCTCAAGGCCGCCGCGGCGGCGTCCAAGAACCTCGGGCTTGCCGCCCATGTGAGCTTCCCCGGCGCGCTAGCCTGGCCGTTCCTCTACCCTTGGCCGCAGCGTCCCCCCGGTCTGATCGACACGGCCTTCGGCGAACTCGCCAAGCGCTGGAAGCCGATCCTCGACGCCTTCGACGAGGTGGGCTGCGATGTCGGCTACGAGATCCATCCCGGCGAAGACATCTTCGATGGCGCGACCTTCGAGATGTTCCTCGACAAGCTGAACAATCATCCGCGCTGCGCGATCAATTACGATCCCTCCCATTTCGTGCTGCAGCAGCTCGATTATCTCGCTTTCATCGATATCTATCACGAGCGCATCAAAGCCTTCCACGTGAAGGACGCCGAGTTCAATCCGGACGGCCGCCAGGGCGTATATTCCGGCTACCAGCCCTGGATCGATCGCGCCGGGCGCTTCCGCTCGCTCGGCGACGGCCAGGTCGATTTCGCCGCGGTGTTTTCGAAGATGGCGCAATACGGCTATGATTCATGGGCCGTGCTCGAATGGGAATGCTGCCTCAAGCACCCTGAGGACGGCGCGCGCGAAGGCGCTCCCTTCATCGCCGACCACATCATCCGCGTGACCGAGAAAGCCTTCGACGATTTCGCGGGTGGGAGCACAGATCAGGGCAAGATCAAGCGCATGCTGGGATTGTGAGGCGAAGATGAGCATTGAAGGCGGTAAGACCATTTCGTCGGGCAAGCGCATCAGGCTCGGCATGGTGGGGGGAGGCGAGGGCGCTTTCATCGGCGCGGTGCATCGCATGGCGGCCCGGCTCGATGACCATTACGAGCTCGTCGCCGGCGCCTTGTCCTCGTCGTCCGCGAAGGCCAGGCGCTCGGGAAAGGCACTGGGCCTTGCGACCGACCGCATCTATCCCGACTTCGCCAGCATGGCGAAAGCCGAGGCTGCGCGCCCGGACGGCATCGAGGCCGTCTCCATCGTCACGCCCAACCATGTGCATGCGCCGGCCGCCCGCGCCTTCCTCGAAGCGGGCATCCACATCATCTGCGACAAGCCGCTGACGACAACGCTGAAGGAGGCCAGGAGCCTGGCGGCAGCCGCGAAGAAGTCGGGCCGTATCTTCGCGCTCACCCACAACTACACCGGCTACCCGATGGTGCGTCAGGCGCGCGATATGGTGCAGAAGGGGCAGCTCGGCCGGATCCGCATCGTGCAGGTCGAATATGTCCAGGACTGGCTGACTGAACGCCTAGAAGCGACCGGCCAGAAGCAGGCCGAATGGCGCACCGATCCGGCCCGCTCGGGCGCGGGCGGCTGCATTGGCGATATCGGCACCCATGCCTATAACCTCGCCGATTTCATCACCGGCCTGCCGCTCGCGGAATTGTCGGCCGAGCTCACGACCTTCGTTGCGGGCCGCGCCCTCGACGACAACGTCCAGATCATGCTGCGCTACGCCAATGGCGCGCGCGGCTCTCTCTGGGCGAGCCAGGTGGCGCCGGGCAATGAGAACGACCTGATGATCCGTGTCTTTGGTGAGAAAGGCGGATTGTCCTGGCGCCAGGTCAATCCGAATTACCTGAGCTGTTCTCTCTACGGCCAGCCGCCGCAGATCATCGGTCGCAACGCCGCGGGTGCGGGGCCCGCCGCCGCGCGCGTGTCGCGCATCCCGTCCGGCCACCCGGAAGGCTATCTCGAAGGCTTCGCCACCATCTATTCGGAGGTCGCGAAGGCCATCTTCGCCGATCGTCTCGGCAAGAAGCCGCCTTCCGAGGTGCTTTTCCCGAGCGTCGAGGACGGCGTGAAGGGGATGGCTTTCATCGAGGCCGCGGTCGCCTCCTCGCGCAAAGGGGCCCGCTGGGTGAAGCTGTGAGCCTCGTCGTGGCGGCACATGCCGCACCTTGATGCTGTCTGCAGCGCGGATCAAAGCCTCGCCGGTACTGCTGCTCTCCGAATAGTAGTGCGGGCCCTTTCGCTCGAGGCAGGAACTCGATTGCGCTGTATGCGCGCCCGGCTTAAATACATCCGCAAGGGGATGGTTTGCTCAGTTGGTAGAGCATCTAGTTTACACCCAGAGTGTCGGCGGTTCGAGCCTGTCACCGCCCACCAATATCAATGACTTAAGCAACCTTCGCAAGGAGTTCGCTTCCCAGAAATCGCGATTGGGAAGCGCATGGGAGGCAAGGCCTCTATTCGAGGCATCCGACCGAAGGGCTTTTGCGCTAACATGACCGGTGGAATGCACAAACTGGACGTCAAAGGGGGATACCCATGTCGACCAAGAACAGCCTTCCGAAGCTTCACAACGCAATGTGGCCCGGGCTCGTCGGCAAAGGACCGGACTCTGAGCCCCCGATCAGCCTCGATACGATGCTCGACCTCACCGCCAAGGCCGAGGTCGGCGGCGTCAAGTTCGACGGCGTCGACCTCTTCCTCGCCGATCCGCATACGAGCATCGATGCCTCCGACGACGATATCGTCGGCCTCGCCGATATGATCCGCGACAAGGGCCTCGAAATCGGCTCGCTCGTGGCACCGGTATGGCCGCCGGTCGGCGGCGGCTCGGCCATGGGCAGCGCCGAAGAGCGCTCGCAATTCGGCACCATGGTCCGCAAAGCCTGCCGCATCGGCAAGAAGTTGCGTGACCTCGGCATCCGGCCTTCCGGCGTGGTTCGCATCGATTCGGCGGCCAGCGTGCACGATTGGGCGCAAGACCCCGCAGGCAACACGAAACGCATCGCCGAGACCTTCGGCGAGGCATGCGACATCGCCGAGGAGTTCGGGGAGCGGCTGGCGGCCGAGGGTGAGATCTGCTGGGGCGGCATGCATAGCTGGAAGTGGATGCTGCGCCTGCTCGAGACCGTCGGGCGGCCGAAGACGCTCGGCTTCCAGGCCGACATGGCGCATACCCTGCTCTACACGCTGGGCGCCAACGCCGACGAGGATCGCATCCTGCCAGCCGACTTCAAATGGGAGGATCGGCAGGCCCTGAACGAGGCGCTCGCCAAGCTGACCCATGCGTTGCGGCCTTGGACGATCGACATGCACGTGGCGCAGAACGATGCGACCGTGAAAGGCATGGGTTCGCACGACAAGACAGGCCGCCACTGCCTGGTCACCGATCCGAACGGCAAACTCGACGTGGTGCATGACGCCGGCTTCTGGATGCGGGATGACGACGGCAAGCCGACCAAGGCGTTCCGCCACATCTGCTGGGACGGTTGCATGTTTTCCAACGACATCATGATGCAGCAGGAGACCTGGAACGGCATACTCGCCACCATGATCAAGGTGCGCGACGCGCATGGCTGGAACCCGGAGCAAGCAGCGGGTCAATCGCGATGAGCAAGAAGAAGCCACTCAATGTCGCCGTCGTGGGTTGCGGCTTCATGGGCCGCACCCATTCCAACGCCTTCGGCAAGGTCTCGAACTTCTTCGAACTGAAGCACAGGCCGATCTTGAAGGCGGTCTGCGCGCGCAACCCGGAAAGCGTGCGCGCCTTCGCCGATCAATGGGGTTACGAATCCGTCGAAACCGACTGGCGCAAGCTCATCGCGCGTAGCGACATCGATCTGATCGACATCGCCGCGCCGAACGACACGCATGCGGAGATCGCGATCGCCGCCGCGCAAGCCGGCAAGATGGTCATGTGTGAGAAGCCGCTGGGGCGCAACGGCGAGGAGGCCGCGCGCATGGTCGCCGCCGTCGCGGCGGCGAAAGTGCCGAACATGGTCTGGTACAATTATCGGCGCGTTCCGGCAGTGATGCTGGCCAAGCAACTCATCGACGAGGGCCGCCTCGGCAAGATCTTTCATTATCGCGCCAAGTTCCTGCAGGACTGGACCATCTCGAAGGACCTTCCGCAAGGGGGAGCGGGTCTTTGGCGGCTCGACGCCGCCGTCGCCGGTAGCGGCGTCACGGGGGATCTTTTGGCCCATTGCATCGATACGGCGCTATGGTTCAACGGCCCCATCGACGAGGTCTCCGCCATGACTGAGACCTTCGTCAAGGAACGCATGCACAACCTTACGGGCAAGGTCGAAAAGGTGGGCATCGATGACGCGAGCGCCTTTCTGGCGCGCTTCGCCAACGGTTCGCTCGCGACCTTTGAGGCCACCCGCTATGCGCGCGGGCACAAGGCGCTCTACACGTTGGAGATCAATGGCGAGAACGCCTCGATCATCTGGGACCTTCACGATCTCCACCGTCTGCAATATTTCGATCACGGCGATGAGGGCCGCCTGCGCGGCTGGCGATCGGTGCACATCACCGACGGCGACCACCCCTATATGAAGCACTGGTGGGTCCCGGGGCTGCAGATTGGCTACGAGCACAGTTTCATCCATCAGGTCGCGGATTTCCTCGAAAGTCTGGACAGCGGGACCTCGCCGGCGCCGACCTTCCGGGATGCTCTGGCAACCGACTACGTCACTGACGCCGTCCTGCAATCCGCTCAATCGAGGCGCTGGGAGAAGGTTCGAAGGGATTAGCACTGTCTGCCGCGACCGGCGGGCGCGCCTATTTTCCTCGTGGGCCGGCAACCCCTGCTGCCTGGCTTGCGCGTCCCCGTGGAATGGAGTTGTAGTATGCTCCAGGCGGAGAGATAATGCGCCGATATGGAGCCATACGAAGCTCCTGAGCTAGAGCTAGCGGCCAGCGGCCTCGGGAGGACGCAGGAAGATGCAGCCGAGCCGTCCATGCGCCTTGCGCCTGCTGAAGGTCACGAAGATCTACGGGCGGGTCAGGGCCCTGCGCGATCTGTCCCTCGACGTGGAAGCCGGCCGTTTCTTCGCTCTGTTCGGTCCAAGTTCGGTCGGCAAGACGACGACGCTGCGCGTCATCGCAGGCCTCGTGCCTGTCGATAGTGGGCGCCTCGAGATTGACGGTGCGGACATGACGCGCGCGCCGATCGCGGGGCGTGGCGTGTCGATGGTCTTTCAGTCATTTGCGCTCTATCCGCATCTGACGGTAGCGGAGAATTTCGCCTATCCGTTGCGTGAGGCGCGCCTTGCGAAATCGGAGATCGTGGAGCGCGTGCGCGAGACCGCCACCATGCTGCGGCTGGTCCACCGCCTCGATCGCAAGCCCAATACGCTGTCTGGCGGCGAGCAGCAGCGGGTGGCGCTGGGACGTTCGCTGATCCGCCGCCCGCGCATCCTGCTGCTCGACGAGCCGCTCACCAATCTCGACGCCAAGCTTCGCCACGAGATGCGAGCCGAGCTCAAGCGTCTGCATCGGCAGTTCGGGATGACCATCGTCTACGCGACGCCCGACGAGCTCGAAGCGCTGTCGATGGGCGACGAGATCGCGGTTATGCGGGACGGGACCATCGTGCAGCGCGGCACCGCGGACGAGCTTTATGACAGTCCGGCCGATCTCTATGTGGCTTCCAAGATTGGCTCTCCGTCGATCAACGTCATCGAGGCGCGTGTGGGAGCGGGCTCTGAAAGCCTCGAGACGCCTCTCGGCACGATCGGGTTTGGCCGGCCCCGCGCCAGCATGAGCGCGGGCGAACGCGCGCTCATGGGCATCAGGCCGAGCGATCTGCGTGCATCGGCCCCAGGCGAGAACGGCGTCGCAAGTCGCGTGCATCTCCTCGAACCGCTCGGCGATGTGACGGTCGTTTCGCTCGAGAGCGGGAACCAGATTTTGCGCCTGGTGCTGCCGGAGCAGCAGGCCGCCAGTCTCCGCCTCGGCGATCCCTTCGCGGTCGCGATCGACCCGGCAAAAATCCACGTCTTCCGCGCGCAGGACGGCACCGCCATGGGGTGACCGTCAGGCGCGCGAGAGGGGAAACGAACCCATAGGGAGGACATCGCTCATGGCTCGAACCAGACGACTGACTCTAGCGGCCGCGACGATCGGCGCGACCATGGCGGGGATTGCGGGCGGTGCGCTCGCACCCGTGCATGCGAAGGACGTCGTGCTGCGCATGGCGGTTCCCGACTGGCCGCCGACGCGCATCATGAAGGACCTCGCCGACAAGACCTATAAGGCGCCTTCGGGCAACACCGTGACGCTCGAGCCCGACTTCATCCCTTGGCCCGACTATTACACGCGCCTCGCCGCCTCGCTGACATCCGGCGAGAAGAAGTACAACATGGCGGTATCGGACAGCCAGTGGCTCGGCGCCTTCATCGAGGGCGGGTATTATCTCAAGATCAACAAGTTCGTCGATGCGGACCCTGGCCTGCAGAAGGTCTTCGCGGAACTGCACCCGGCTGTGAAGGACTCCTACTCGACCTACCCCTACAAGACCGACAATCTGTACGGCTTTCCCCAGATGCCTGACATCGTCGTGTCCTATTATCGCAAGGACGTCTTCTGCGATGAGACCGAGCAGAAGAACTTCATGACAAAGTACAAATATAAACTGCCATGCACGGGCGAGGAGATGGACCAGATTACCTGGGACAATTTCCGGGATTTTGGTGAATTCTTCCAACGCAAGAAAGGCGATATGCTTGCCGGCAAGCCGGCCGACGATGATTTCTATGGAATCGAGTTCCAGGCCGGCAAAGGTTACGACTTCTCGACCACGACCGTCTACGAGTTCCTGTGGCAGCATGGCGGCGACATCTGGGACGAGACGAAGGCCCCCGCCGCCCATGCCGTCGGCGTGGTGAATTCGCCCGTGGCGGTCGAGTCGTTCGAGCACATGCTGTCGCTGCTGAAATACATGCCGCCGGTGGTGAAGACCGGCGGCCTCGACATCTTCAAGACCGATGAATTGTTCCGCGAAGGCAAAGTTGCCATGAATCTCAATTGGATCGGCTTTGCCGAGAGTTCAATCACTCCGGCGACGTCGAAGGTTGTGGACAAGGTCGCCTTCGCCCAAATACCCGGCTTCAAGACCGACAAGGGCATCGTCAAATGGACGGTGATCGGCGGCCAGCCCTTCGTGCTCATGACCTGGAACACGGATGAGCAAACCAAGGAGGCGCTCGATTTCGTGAAGTGGTGGTTGTCATCTCCCACCCAGATCGCCTTTGCCAAGGCGGGCGGCCAGAGCGCCGTCAAGTCGGTCTATAACGATCCGCAATATTTGACCTTCCGCCCCTGGAACCGGGCGTGGGGACCGCAGCTCGACTGGCAGAAGGACTTCTGGCACGTACCTGAGTTCTTCGAGTTGCTGACGCAACAACAGGATCAATTCGACAAGGCGATCACGGGTCAGCAGAACGCCAAGACGACACTAGACAATGTCGCGAACTTTCAAGAAAAGCTTCTGAAAGAAAGCGGCCGCATCAAATAATGCCGCCTCGGCACATGCCGCATGCGCCGGCCCCGTTCCGACGCATGTCGCACCTTTGCTGAGGACTAGCGACAGCAAGGTTCGACGCGATGACGGAAACGAACCGCCTGCCTGCCGACCAGCCGGGCTTTTTTGCGCTGCGATGGTCGAACTGGCCCTTCGCCCTCGTCGCGGCCGTGATCGTTATCCCACTGGCCGTCATCCTCCTGCGCTCGGAGGTGTCGTTCTGGATCGCAGGACTGGCGGTGGCGCTGGTGGCACTGACGCTTGCCGCCAATGCCACCCGCCGCCACACGGGCGGCCTCCTCGTCGCGCCCGCACTCGCGGTTCTTTTCGTGATGAACATCTTCCCGCTGCTGTGGTCCTTCGGCCTCAGCTTCTACAATTATCGCGCCAATCGCATGGCGCCGCCGACCTTTGCGGGACTCGAACTTTATCAGAAGGTCGTCACCGACGAGACTGTCTGGGAGCGTCTGCATACGACGGCGATCTTCGTTGTCCTGACCGTTTCGACACAGATGATTGTTGGCTTTCTGCTGGCACTTTTGTTCGCCAAGGAGTTCCCCCTTCGGCGTTTTCTGATCATACTGGTGCTGACGCCCATGATGCTCTCCTTCGTGGCGGTCGGCGCCTTCTTCCGCTATTACTACGAGCCGACCTTCGGCCTCTTGAGCCAAGGTGTCCGCATCTTCACGGGCGAGCCCTTCGTGCTGATGCAATCCCACTGGGGCGCGGTCGCGGGCATCGTCTTTGCCGATGCCTGGATGTGGTCTCCCTTTGTCATGCTGCTTGTGCTGGCGGGCCTCGTCAGCGTCCCGAAATATCTCTACGAGGCAGCGGCGATCGACCGCGTATCGGGATGGCGCCGCTTCTGGTCGATCACTTTCCCCTATATTCGCGGGCTGCTTCTGCTGGCGCTCTTGTTTCGTACCATCGAGGCCTTCAAGCTTTTCGACGTCATCTTCCTCTTGACGGAAGGCGGGCAGTCGACGGAATCGATCGGCATCTATGTCTATCGCGTCGCTTTCCAATATTTCAGAACGAGCGAATCGGCCGCCCTCGCCTATATCCTCTTGTTCACAGTGATCGTGTTGACGAACCTCTATCTCTATTTCGCCAACCGCCGCGCTAAGGAGGCGGAGCCATGAGCTCGACGCTTGCCATGCCGCTTCTCGAACGCTTGGGGTTGCGGCGCCACCGCGGCATCGGCGAGGCCGGCTGGGGCTGGACGCTCCTTGTCGGCATCGTGGCTCTGATCTATTTCTTCCCGGTCCTGTGGATCATCCTCACTTCCTTCAAGACGCTCAACGACGCACTGGCGGTGCCGGCGCAGTTCATCTTCACGCCGACGCTCGAAAACTACGTCAATGTGTTCAGCCGATCCTTTTCGACGGGCGCTGCCGCGCAGGATACCGGCTTCGGCCTGTATTTCTTCAATTCGATCTTCATTTCCGGCATGAGCGTCGCGCTGGCGCTGGTCATCGGCACGGTCGCGGCCTACGGCTTCTCGCGCTATCCACTCAAGGGCAACGATATCTATTTGTTCGTGATCCTGACAACGCGCATGCTGCCCGCCATCGTCGTCATCATTCCGATCTTCCTGATGTTTCGCGTTGTCGGGCTTTCCGGCACTTATCCAGGCATCATCTTTCTTTACACGGCCTTCAACCTGCCTTTCACGATCTGGATGATGAAGAGCTTCTTCGACGAGTTGTCGCCCGACATCGAGGATGCCGCGCGCCTCGACGGCTCGTCTGACCCCGCAGTCTTTTTCAAGATCTGCCTGCCGCAGGTGAAGGCCGGCGTCGCGGCGACGGCCGTGTTCGGCCTTATTCTCACTTGGAACGAGTATCTTCTCGCATTGCTCCTGACCGGCGTGCAGACCCGTACCGTTCCGGTCGCCATGGCTCAGACCATCGGCGGAGACCTCGGCGTGCGCTGGGGGATCTTGGCGGCCATCGAGACTCTCTTCCTCATTCCCGTCATGGTGGTCACGTTCGCGTTGCAGAAATATCTCCTGCGCGGCGTGACCTTCGGCACCATCAAACGCTGAGCAAGGCCCGCATGTCCACCATCGCACTGAGGAAGCTCACCAAGCACTTCGGCAGCTTCGTCGCGGTGCGCGACGTGGACCTGGATGTGTCGGCAGGAGAGGTCGTCTGCCTGCTGGGCCCTTCCGGCTGCGGCAAGACGACGACGCTACGCATGATTGCCGGCCTCGAACGCGCCACCTCCGGTGATGTTGTCGTGGCCGGGCGCCGCGTCAACGACCTGTCGCCGGAGCGCCGTAACATCGCGATGGTCTTCCAGTTCTACGCGCTCTATCCCGCCCTCACCGTGCATCAGAACATCGCCTTCCCGCTGCCGGCCGAGGGCATCGACGCGCGGGAGCGGCGGCGGCGGCTCGAGCGCGTGGCGCGCATCCTCCACCTTGAGAGCGTGCTGGACCGGCTGCCGGCGCAGATCTCCGAAGGCGAAAGGCAACGCGTGGCCGTCGCCCGGGCCATCGTGCGCGATCCCAATTGCTTCCTTTTCGACGAGCCTTTGTCGCGCCTCGACGTGGAGCTCCGTCGGACCATGCGCGGGCAGATCAAGGAAGTGCTCTCCGGTCTCTCCAAGGCGACCGTCATCGTCACGCATGATCAACTCGAGGCGCTCACGATGGCTGATCGCGTCGCCATCATGCGCGAGGGGATCATCGAGCAGCTCGGCTCGCCGCACGAGGTGTTCGCCAAGCCCTCCAATGTGTTCGTCGCGAGCTTCATCGGTACGCCGCAGATGAACCTGATCGAGGGCGATCTCGTCAGGTTCGAGGACGGCCACGCGGTTCTGGCGATCGGCGGCCGCGAGACGAAGTTCAGGGTCGACGTCGCCGCTTCCCGCCTAGATCGATCCAGGGTGACGATCGGGATCAGGCCGCGCGCTTTCGTCCCGGTGCACGAGGCCGGCGGCGACACGCTGACGGCGGCCACCGAGCTCATCGAGCCCATGGGCGCGGAGACGCTCGTGCATGCGCGTGGCGAGGCCGGACAAGATATGCGCGTCGTGGTGCCACGTGAGCAGCGCGTGCGCATAGGCGAGACGCTGCATCTTCGCGGCGATCCGCGCCAGACGCACCTCTTCGACGCCGCGGGCAAGGCGGTGCGCTCATGAGCAAGGATGAAGCACGCCCGTCGGGCATGTCGGCTTCGACCGCCACGCGCCTCGAGCATTCGATCATCGGCCTTGGCCTCGTGGCGCTCGCCCTGATCTTCCAGCCGTTCAGTCTGACGCTCTTCGGCGTCGGTTGCGGCCTCGTGGTCCTGGCCGGCCTCGCCAACAATCTGCTCCCGCTCTGTGAGCCGGGCAGGCCGCTCGGCTCGATTCTGCGCATTGGGGCGGTCGTGCTCGCAATCTTCTTCGCCGTGGCGCTGCTCGCCATCGGGTCGGCCTATCTCTACGGGCTCTATCTCGCCGCCAACCGATGAGGTGACCCTGTCTGTCGAAAGGAGAACGACGATGCTGATTGGATTCGATCTCCTGCTCTGGGCGACGCATGTGGAGGATCGGCACAAGGTCCAGATCGAGGCGCTGAAGAAAACTGGCTACGACGCCGTCGAAATTCCGATCTTCGAGGGCGAGCCGGCGCATTATGCCGCGCTTGGGCGTGTGCTCGACGATCTCGGGCTGCGGCGCACCGGCATTACGGTGATCCCCTCGCTGGAGATGAACCCGATCGGCGAAGAGGCGGCCCAGCGTGCCAAGGCCCGCGATTATCTGACCTGGGCGCTCGACTGCGCGGCGGCGCTCGGCGCCTCCGTTCTCGCTGGTCCGCTGCATTCCACGCTCGGCCACTTCTCGGGAGCTGGCCCGACCGCGGCTGAGCGCGATCGCTGCGTTGAGTTCCACAAGGCCGTCGGCGAGATCGCGCGCCAGCACGATATCAAGGTCGCGGTCGAATGCCTGAATCGCTTCGAATGCTACGTTCTCACGACCGCGGCGGATCTCGCGGCGCATCTGGACAGGGTCGGCCATCCCAACATCGTCGGTATGTACGATACGTTCCATGCCAATATCGAGGAAAAGGACCCCGTCGGGGCCATAAGGGACATTGCTCGCCATCTCGGCCATGTGCACATCTCGGAGAATGATCGCGGCACACCCGGCCGGGGCCATGTCGATTTTGCCAGCGTCTTCTCGGCCTTGAAGAACATCGGCTATGACGGCCATCTGACCATCGAAGCCTTCGGCCGCGCGATGCCGGCGCTCGCCGCCGCGACCCGTGTCTGGCGTGACCTCTCCCCCAGTCCGGACCAGGTCTATCGCGAAGGCTATTCGCTCATCCGGGAGGGATGGGCCCGCGCCTGAGCGAGGGCTCGCATGCTTCCAGGCGTCAGTCTCGATCGAAGTTGCAGCGAAGGCCCGTCCGACGCACCGGAAGATGGGGTAGGATCATAATCGGCAAGAAAATCTCGGTCGGCAAGAAAATCTTGATGCTCGTCGGCGAGTTCAGGAGTGCGAAGTCTTCGTCTTCGAGCAGGCGATGCACGCAGCGGCGGTGGCTCGACATTGAAGAAATCTGAGGGAGCACATCTTGAACACCACCATAACCAGATTTGGCCGGCGTCTTCGTCTCGGCGTTATTGGCGGCGGTCCCGGTTCCTTTATCGGCCCCGTCCACCGCGCGGCGGCTCGTCTCGAAGACCATTACGAAATTGTCGCTGGCGTGCTCTCTTCGAATGCCGAGCGCTCGCGGAGATACGGACGCGACATCGGCCTGGTCGAGGATCGCGCCTATGGTTCTGCCGCAGGCATGTTTGCAGCGGAAGCGAAGCGCGGCGACGGCATTGACGCTGTTGCAATCATGACGCCGAACGACAGCCATTGCGCGTTGAGCCATGCTGCCCTCGATGCGGGCCTGGATATCATCTGCGACAAGCCACTCGCCACAAATCTAAGGGACGCCCTCGCGCTCGCCCGCCGGGTCAAGGGGGCGGGCCTCGTGTTTTGCCAGACCTTCAACTACACCGGCTTCCCGATGGTCCGACAAGCGCGCGCCATGGTTCGGGACGGTGACATCGGTGAGATTCGCATGGTCCAGGTCGAATACGTCCAGGGTCATGCCGCTACGATCATGGACGGGGAGCGCGGCGACCCTCCAAAGGACTGGCATTTTCGTCCCGAGATGGTTGGTCCTTCTCTCATCCTTGGCGACATTGGCAGCCATGCCCATCACATGGCGACCTTCGTCACCGGCCAGCCCTTTGCCAAGTTGATGGCCGATGTCGGGGCTGTCGTGCCCGAGCGCAAGGCCGACGACAACGCCGCAATCCTGTTCAGATTGGAGAATGGTGCATCCGGGACCATGTGGGTCACACAGGCCGGCGCTGGAGCGGTCCACGGCCTGAAATTCCGAGTTTTTGGCGCGACCGGCGGACTCGAATGGCACCAGGAGGAACCGAACCAGCTCCGGCATTCTCGCCTTGGCGCGCCAGCACTTACTTTCGAGCGCCACGGGCCCGGGCTCAAGCCTGAAGCCCTGCGCGCAGGCCGTGTTGGAATCGGTCATCCGGAAGGCTACCAGGAAGCGTTCGCCGTCCTCTACGCTGACGCCGCGGAAGCCATCGTCGCCCGTCGCCTCGGTATCAAGCGAGATCACCTCACTCTCGACATGCCAACCGTTGAGGATGGTGTACGGACGATGAAGTTCATCGAAGCCGCGCTGGAATCTTCGGGTAAGGGCGGTTGGGCCGACTGTCGGATCGAGATCTGCGCGTCATCAGGCTATTAGGGAGGAGGCACCGATGAAGACTGTGCGACTGACCATGGCGCAGGCTCTGGTCCGCTATCTTACCGCGCAGAAGACGATCATCGACAGTCGTGAAAAGCCGCTCTTCGCGGGCGCGTTCGCGATCTTCGGGCATGGCAACGTGACCTGCCTCGGCGAGGCGCTGGAGCCGGTGCAGAACGAGCTGCCGACCTGGCGCGGCCAGAACGAGCAGTCCATGGCGCTCGCCGCCATTGGCTTCGCAAAGGCCGCGAAGAGACGTCAGATCATGGTGGCCGCTGCCTCGATCGGTCCGGGCTCGACCAACATGGTTACCGCCGCAGGGGTCGCGATGGGCAATGTCACGAGAACGCTGGCGCGCTTGGCTGAGGCTCGATTATGATGGCGAATGACAACCATCTCGTTCGCTCGTCACCAATTTCCTGCGGCAATCATCCGGCACGCAGTTTGGCTTTATGCCCGGTTCACGCTCAGCTATCGCGACGTTGAGGAACTCCTCGCGGAACGCGGTCTGGACGTCTCCTATGAGACGGTCCGGCGCTGGGTGCTGAAGTTCGGACCCCTATTTGCCCGAGAGCTTCGCCGCCGTCGCTCCCGCCCGACCTCGCAATGGCATCTCGACGAGATGGCCGTGATGATCAGCGGCAAGCAGTTCTGGCTGTGGCGAGCGGTGGACAGCGAGGGCGAGGTTCTCGACCTGCTCGTGCAACGGCGACGCAACAAGGTCGCAGCCGTTAAGCTCATGCGCATATTGCTGAAAAAGCGAGGCTTCGCGCCCAAGGTGCTCGTGACCGACAAGCTGAGATCCTACGCTGCTGCGAAGTCAGAGCTCGGCCTGTCCGCTCGTCATGAGCAAGGGCTACGCAAAAACAATCGAGCTGAGAATTCGCACCAGCCGGTGCGGCGACGCGAGCTCAAGATGCAGAGGTTCAAGTCGCCCGGCTCAGCTCAGCGCTTCTTGTCTGTTCATGCCGCCGTCCACAACACCTTCAACACCCAGCGTCACCTCACATCCCGTAACACGCTGCGCATCCTCAGGAGCGGGGCATTTGACACTTGGAGAACGGCAACGGCCGCATGAGCGAGAACTGACCGGTCGGGTTTCTGCGATCCGATTAAGGTTCCCGTGACAAGGCCTCATGCGCACTGCCAAGGTCAGCAAGACCGCCGTCTGGCGTTGGCAAGAACGGTTCATGGACGAGGGTGTCGATGGCCTGCTGCGCGACAAGACCCGCCCCGCGCGGATCCCCAAATTGACCGACGAAGTGGCCGTGCGGATCGTGGCCCTGACCCTTGGCGAACCGCCGGGCGAGACGACCCACTGGACCGGTCGCGTGATGGCCAAGGTGGCGGGCGTCAGCCTGACTTCGGTTCAGCGCATCTGGCGGACCCATGGCCTGGCGCCGCACCGTATCCGCACCTTCAAGCTTTCCAATGATCCGAAGTTCGCCGCCAAGGTCCGCGACATCGCCGGTCTCTATGTCGATCCGCCCGCCCATGCGGTCGTCCTCAGCATCGACGAGAAGTCCCAGATCCAGGCCCTGGATCGCACCCAGCCGGGTCTGCCTCTGAAGAAGGGCCGGGCCGGAACCATGACCCATGACTATAAGCGCCATGGCACGACCACCCTGTTCGCCGCTTTCGATGTGCTGGACGGCAAGGTCACCGGACGCTGCATGCAACGTCACCGGCATCAGGAATTCATCCGCTTCCTCAACACCGTCGAGCGCCAGGTCCCGGCCGGCAAGACCGTCCACGCCATCCTCGACAACTACGCCACCCACAAACACCCCAAGGTGATCGAATGGCTGGCACGTCATCGGCGATGGACCTTCCATTTCACACCGACCTCCGCCAGCTGGCTCAACGCCGTCGAAGGCTTCTTCGCCATCCTCAGCAAGCGGCGCCTGAAGCGCGGCGTCTTCAAGGGCGTCGTTGATCTGCAAGCCGCCATCAATCGCTTCATCGTCGATCACAACAATGACCCCAAGCCCTTCAGCTGGACCGCCGACCCCGACAAAATCATCGCCGCAGCGAACCGTGGGCACCAAGTGTTGGATTCAATCCACTAGCGCGTGCGCTCTGCTTCCAAGAGGTATCGATCATAGTCGAGGCGTCCCCGCGTTATCACGATGATCAAGAGTGCCACCGCGCCGAAGCCGATGAATGCATTGACCTGGCTTGCGGCCTGGGCCGGAAACAGCGGGCCGATAAAGGCGGAAAACGTGTTGACGGAAGCATGGACCAGGATCGCGGCGAGCAGGCTGCCTCGGGTGTTGTTGAACACCCATGTGAGGATGATGGTTATCGGCAGGACGGCAATCGTGAAGACGATGGCGCTCTTCAAGCTGAATCCGCCGTTCTGGGCTGCCCAGTCGGGCATCATATATTGGGGGTAATGCCAAGCGGCCCAAAGCAGGCCAAGGATGATGGTGCCGATGAGCGGACCGAATTCTTCCTGGAGCCGCGACAAGGCAAAGCCGCGCCATCCCGGTTCCTCCAAGAGGGGACCGCCGACGACGGCGACCAACGGAAACATCCAGAGATAGGTGAGCCATTTTTGCGGCGTCAGCGGATCGAAGGACGCTGTCGCTCCGGGTAGGAAGACGGTGCCGAGGACAAAGATGGCGGGGACGCCGAGAAACGCGAAGAGATACCAGACAAGCGGCACCCGCCACACAACAAGCCGCTGGAGAAGTCTACGTGCGCCAGCGCTGCCTTCCGTGACCGCCGTCATGATGAACGCCGAGACCGCGGGGCCGGCCGTAATCGCAACGATGGTGACCCATGTCGTCGGAAGACCGCTCGCCACGACGACGATCACAACCGCCCAGGAGATGGCGAGGGCGATCAGGAAATAGGAGGTCAGAGGATAGCGTCGCCAAAGCCCGAAGAGGCCGCTAGAGCTCGGTTCCGCTCGCGTCAACACCATGGCGCCATCCTCGGCGGGCCGTCATATCTCGCCAGACTTCAGCTGCACCGATCATTTTCAGCATAAGGCATAGGCGCGAGGGAGCAGGCTACCAGCACCGAGCGAAAGCGAACAGGCCCTCGAGTAATGGGTTCGTTTGAAATTCAGGCCGTGCTCGTCGAGGCATTCGAAGTCGTGTCGCGCCAAGCCGTTGCGCCCGTCGTAAAAAGCGACTGGCCCTGCGGAGCTTGGCACTCGAAAGCGCGCCTCGGCTGTCAATACAATTGTCATGTCAGCTTCCGTCCCATCCGATCCCATAGGTTCGGAGCCCGAAGTGCCGATGTCGAACCTCGGACCGTCCCTTGACGACAGCAGTCACTTTCCTTGCTTGGCCCGCTCGATGACAAGCCGAATCGACTGAATGACAAGATCCGGTTGATGGACCTGGATATAGTGGTCACTTCCCGTGGCGAAGATGTGAGGGGTGTCGGGTTCGAGTTTGACCAAGTCTTGCGCGGCCTCTGGCCAGAAGCGTTCCAGGTCCGCGAACGCAAACCCTACCAAGCTCGGCGGTCGCCCAAAGGGCTCCGTCTTGGTGAGTACGACCAACGGCATCCGGCGCAGCGCCGGGGCTCTTTCAATTTGAGTGATGCTCGCGTCGACATCGATTTGTTCGAAGTCCGGATTGCTTGCAAATTGAGGCAACGGATTGTTCAGTACCTGCCGGTATGCCGGCCATTGCGATCCAAACAGTGCCGGCAATTCCGCGGGGAAGGCGTCGACCAAGACGAGCCCCCTAACTTGGTCCGGGTACGTCTGAGCGTAGAGGCGCACAAACAGCCCACCCAATGAATGAGCTACCAGAATGTAGGGGCCGGGTACCTGAGCCGCGCCGAGCAGAGCATGGAGATCGCTGGTGACGTCCTGGGCGGTGCGCGGCATCTGCACTGGGCTGCTGCGATCGGTAATCCGAGGTGGGTCGGTGTATAAGATGGTCCCGGGGCGGTCGTAGGTGCAGATTTTCGTGAAACCCGCGACGCCTGGCAGCACGGCAGGCGGGAAACCATCGTTGAGGCTCCAGGGTTGGGAAGACTCGTGGTAGCCGGATTCCAATATGACCGTGGGACTACCGGTGCCGCGACACTCCAGGTAAAGTTTGCGGCCGCCACCGATGTCGACTTGGTTGGCGAAGCCGCTCTGGGTCAGCTTCGGCGTCTGCGCGCCGCGCGGGGCTGAAGTACTTTGCTGCGCCGAGCTTCTGCTGCCGCCGCATGCCGAGACGACGGCAAGCGCCACCGACGCGGCCACCAGGATCGAGGATACAATGCGCATGGTCTAACCGTCGCTCGCCACGATGGCGCATTTGATATTGAACTTCAAATGGGCCCGCTACCGGCCCTCGCGCAGCCTCCTATGAGAGGTCTCAACCGGTCGTTACTTGACTTGCTTGGCGCGGTCGATGACCAACCCGATCGACTGGATCACGAGATCGGGTAGATGGATCTGGATGTAGTGGTCGCTGCCGGTAGCGAAGGTGTGTGGAGTGTGGCGCCGGAAACGGCGATCGCCGCAAAAAGCCAGATGTTTACTGGCATGGCGGCCGATCCGACGACGGCTCTGGCTTCGCTCGGCGAGCGGGGGCTCGATGAGAAAAGCGCGCGCTGCCCGTGGCGCGCTTCAATGGCATCGAGCGCGGTCTCCATATAGGCGCGCTCGACGCGGAAAGCTGAGAGCTGGATGAACCCCGTTATTTTGCCCAATGGTCGACGAGCGCTCGCATTTTCTTAAGCGGCATACCCGCCGAAGAGTATCCCTTCGGTGATGGCCGCGGAATGATGGGTTTGATGACGGAGCTTCGGTGGCGTTAGCCGGTTTTGTCGATCTGGTCCCTTATGATCTCTCGAAGAGCCTCGATGCCGTCATCAGTGAAGGCAAGGATTTCGGCTCCATCGAGGTCGTAAATCCACAGCATTCCGTCTTCTGGCTCGAGCTGGTCGGACAAGTCCCATAAGAGGCTTTCGTCGCGTGCGAGGATCTGAGCGGCACGCCGTATTGTGAAGACGTGGCTGATCGCCGCCACGCTCAGGCCGCCTGTGCGGCCGCCATATCGCGGGGCTGCCAGTTCCAGGGCATCAGCTCGTCGAGCTTGCTGGCTGGATGCTCGGCGATGCGGGCGAGGATGTCGGCGAGCCAAGCTTGCGGGTCGACGTCATTGAGCTTGGCTGTGACGATGAGGCCATACATAATGGCTGCGCGCTCGCCGCCGCGATCGGAGCCTGCGAACAGCCACGACTTTCTCCCAAGGGCAATTGCAGGTTCATTCTGCCCACATCGGGCAGGAAGTTGAGATCCATTACCCCTGGCACGCGCTGTATGGGCGTCATGCGCGGCGCTTCTACAGTGAGAAGCGATCGGGAGTGAACGTTGTTGTCGTCGAAGGAGATCCTGGCTCGGCGATTGTAGTGGCTGCATGGATGCTCGATCCGGTGGCTTGCAGGGGGATGGAGATAGGGCTTCCTCGCGTATCGGTGGAGGCTCTTGTCGACTTGCATCGGCTTTTGATTGAACACGGACTCAGGCGAAGCTGCCCAGACGACGATAACGCCGTCCAGGAGGCACGCAATGATGAACGCCTTACTGCCGATCGCAAAATTCGAACCTCCACGTCAGCTGAGCATGGCGCTCGACCCGGTGGAGCTGCGGGGGATAAGCGCCGCCGAACGGCGCGCGGTGATCGCTCGCTTGGCGCGTCTCCTGATGGAAGCCGCCGGTGTGGAGATCGAGGAGGCCTGCGATGACGGACGCTGATCTGTTGCCGCCCGCCCTCCTGAAGCGGAAGGCCGTCGTCTACGTTCGCCAATCTACTCAAGCTCAGGTTCAACTCAACCTCGAGAGCCAACGTCGACAATACGAACTCGTCGATGAAGCGCGACGACGGGGATTTCGGGAGGTTGAGGTAATCGATGACGATCTGGGCCGCTCCGCCAGCGGTTCCACCGCTCGCCCTGGTTTTGAGAAGCTGGTTGCTTGGTTGTGCGCTGGAGACGTCGGCGCTGTTCTCTGTTTCGACGCATCCCGCCTCGGAGACCGTCTTAAACGTGGGGGGTGCTATGAGGGCTCTTTGTCTCGGGGCTGAGGAGAGCTGGATGAGGTGGCGTGTCATGGTGGAGCTGACCGGGAAGGATGGTAGCGTCCGTACGCATGAGGTCAGCGCGGGCGGCAACACCACGACCGAGCCCTCGTCCGCGACCATTGGGCTGACGCTGGCGGACGGGAAGCGGACGCTCGCGGGATTGCAGGACCATCTCGTTCGGGCGCAGACGAAGGAATATTGCCGTGGCCGCCGGCGCTGCCCTCGTTGTGGGTCTCAACGGCCACTCAAGGATGTGCGCACCCGGCGGCTGTTGTCGCTGTTCGGAACGGTGGAGGTTCGCGCGCCGCGCTTTTTGCCCTGTCGGTGTGCGGTGACGAGCCGTCACACGCTCAGCCCGGTCGCCGAGATCATGCCCGACCGATGCACGCCCGAATACGAGCGTCTGATTGCGAAGATGGGCTCGCTTCTGCCCTACCGCCGTGCCCGGACGTTGCTCGCGGAGTTCCTGCCACTCGCGGACGTCCCGGCGGTCGAGACAACCCGCCGGCGCACCACACGCGTGGGGGCCAGACTGGAAAGGTCGGCTACGATTCAACCGCCGCCGCCAACGACCGAGGCGAGATCGATTGCGCTGTCAATAGACGGCGGCCATGTCCGGTCGGTGCGCTGCTACCAGGTGCGTTCGTTCGAGATATTCCTGGCACAGGTCAGCAACGACGACGGGCAGCAGGTCGTGTTCAGCAGCATGCCCGCCGAGGCTGACCGGCAGCGCGAGCAGTTGCGCGGCGTGTTGCATGGCCTGGGAGCGACGCCGACGACGCCGATCACGATCTTGAGCGACGGTGCCGAAGGACCGCGATCTCTTGGAGAAGCAGCGAGTTTGGGTCCGACGCGCCATGTGTTGGACTGGTTCCATCTCTCCATGCGCATCCAGCATGTTGCGCAAACGGCCAAGAGCTGGCCAGACAGGTCGGCCGGCGACGCTCGAACGGGCGCCGACCTCGCCGATGCGATCGAGCGGATCCGCTGGCGTCTGTGGCATGGCCAGGTCAAGCGGGCTCTCGACCTCATTGGGGAAACGCTGGTGACGCTCGACACGATTGCTGCCGCCGCGTCGTCGCCGATCGCCGGAACCACAGCCAAGCTGGCTCGGGGCCTGCGCGAACTCGAGACATACGTGTCCGGGCAATCCGAATTAATCATCGACTATGCGACGGCCCGACGCCGCGGGGAACCGATCTCGACAGCGACCACCGAGAGCACGGTGCAATGGCTGCTGCACCGTCGGATGAACGCGCGACAGCAGATGCGCTGGTCGCCGCGAGGCGCGCATCTGATGCTCAAGGTACGAACCGCGGTGATGAACAGAACCCTCGAGCGCGATCACACCGCCGCCGAGCGATGGGCCCAGCGTCCCTTCCGGTCTACCGCATAGGCCCCCCACGTTTGAGACGGTCTCTGCTCAACATCATTGACGAGTTCACCCGCGAGCGCCTGTCGACCGCAAGCCGATCGATAGGCGTCATCGACACGTCTCGGACCTGTTCATCCTGCGCGGCGTGCTGTGATCCGACGTGGGGCCCGCACGCTCGATGCCCGCCTTGCTGAGCCCCTCGGCCAGACGGTCAACGTCGGCCCGGTTGCGGAACGGGAGCCGTCCGATACGCTCGACGAAGGAGTATTTCAGATTGATCTCCATCAGCTCGCGCCAGAGCCGACCGGCTTCCTCGACCTCGCCCAAATGGCCGAGGGCGACGGCAAGAAAGGCGCGCGAGAGATCGGTCTTCGGACTAAGCCGGATGCGTTCCTTGAACAGCGCCGAGGCGGCTTCGAACTTGCCGGCAACCAGATAGGCCGAACCGAGAAAGTGGATGTATTGCTGCTTGAAAACCGGATCGAGCCGGATGGCTTGCTCGATATGGGGAACGGCGGCGAGGGGCGGGCCGCGATAGATGTTGACGATGCCGCGCGAGTTGTGCGCCCGAGCGTAGTTCGGATTGAGGTTCAGCGCCGCGTCTGCCTCGGCGGCGGATCGGTCGAGATCCTTTTTCCACAAGAAGAAGACCGCGGCGATGTAATGCACGAAGGCGACCTGCGGGCTCTTCTGCAAGGCCAAGCTGATATTTTGCTCGGCATTGTCGAGCGACCGGCTCCAGTCATCCGTCCAATGGTTGTGCCAGTTCAGAATATGAGCCATCGCGACACCTCCGTAAGGCTCGCCATAGTTCGGGTCCTCGGCAATCGCTTTCGCAAAGAGGTCGGTCGACGATCGAACATCTCGCGGTTCCTTGTCGGCCCAAATACGAACTCACGGCCAGCCAGGAAAAAGTCGTGTGCCTTGCTGTTGGTCGTTTCGACGGCACTGAGCATCGCGGCTTCGCCCGGGCTCAGTTTGATCTTCAGGGCGTCAACGATCCGCCGGGTGACCTCGTCTTGGACCGCGAAAATGTCGCTCAGTTCGCGATCGAAGCGGTCGGCCCAAAGGTGCCCGCCTGTTTCCGCGTCGATAAGCTGCGCGGTGATCCGCACCCGGTTGCCAGCGCGGCGGATGCTCCCTTCGAGCACCGAGCGGACGCCGAGTTCACGGGCCACCACACGGATGTCGATCGCCTTGCCCTTGTAGGCGAAGCTCGAATTGCGCGCGATCACCAGCAGGCCACCGACCTTGGAGAGGTCGGTGATCACATCCTCGGTTATCCCATCGGCGAAATACTCCTGTTCGGCATCGCCGCTCATGTTCTGGAACCCCAACACAGCGATCGAAGGTTTGTCGGGCAGCGCGAGCCCCACCGGAGCCTTTTCCGACCCAGCGGCCTTCGCTGGCGTCGCGGACTTCGCCTTAGCAGGAACGCCAACCTCAAGCGAATAGACCCGGATCGGTTGGGCAATGTTCTTGAGCTGGGTCTCGCCCAGATCGCTGACCGACAGATCGAGCCTCGCTCTTACCTGGCGAAAGGGCATTGTCACGGGAACCTGTTTTTACTTGTTATTACTCGCTTGTGAGTGGGTATCGAAACCAGTGATTTCAATAACTTAGCCCGTCGCTCCAGGATGCGGAATCGCCCTCTACTTGCTTCATGTGACAATGCCGCTGAAAGATCTCATATTCGGAGCGAGCATCGAGCGCCGACGTCGGCTCGTCCAACACTAGTGGATTAAATCTGACATTTGAGTCCCATTTGGGATTCCCTGGTGGCGTTGGGTGTGCGAGTCTGACGCATGCGCACCGGTATTTCCATCACTGTCTCGTCCGCTGATGGCCGCCGCCTCACGGCCCTGATCGAGGACCGTAATACGCCGCAGAAACATGTTTGGCGCGCTCAAATCGTGCTGCTCAGCGGCGACGGTCTGGGCACGAACGCGATCATGCGCCAGACGGCCAAATCCAAGACCTGTGTCTGGCGCTGGCAGGAGCGCTTCATGGAGGAAGGCGTCGCCGGCCTCCTTCGCGACAAGACGCGGCCCGCCCGCGTCGAGCCCATTGGGGATGAGATCACCGCTTGGATCGTGGCGCGGACGCTCGAAGATCCGCCTTGCGAGGCGACGCACTGGACCGGCGCGATGATGGCCGAGGAGGCCGGTGTTTCCGTCAGCGCCGTTCAACGCATCTGGCGCGCCCATGGCCTCGCCCCGCACCGGATACGCCTGTTCAAGCTCTCCAACGATCCCAAATTCATCGACAAGGCGCGTGATGTCGTTGGCCTCTATGTGAACCCGCCGGCGCACGCCATCGTGTTGTCGATCGACGAGAAGAGCCAGATTCAGGCGCTCGATCGCACGCAACCGGGACTGCCCATGAAAAAGGGGCGCGCCGGAACCATGACGCATGATTACAAGCGCAATGGAACAACGACACTCTTCGCCGCGCTCAACGTTCTCGACGGCAAGGTCATCAGCCGCAACATGCAGCGCCATCGTCATCAGGAGTTCATCCGCTTCCTCAACACCGTCGAAGCACAGGTTCCGGTCGGCAAGGTCATCCATGCGGTTGTCGACAATTACGCCACCCACAAACACCCGAAAGTCCGCCGCTGGCTGGCAACCCATCCACGCTGGACCTTCCACTTCACGCCCACATCCTGGCTCAACGCCGTCGAAGGCTTCTTCGCCAAGCTGACCAAACGGCGACTGAAGCGCGGCGTTTTTCGATCCGTCGTCGATCTGCAAGCCGCAATCAACCGCTTCGTCGAAGAGCACAACCGTGCCCCCAAGCCCTTCACTTGGACAGCCGATCCAAACAAAATCATCGCAGCCGTCAAAAGAGGGCACCAATGTTAGATTCTGTCCACTAGGTCACCGACTCATAAAGCGCATCCAGATTTTGATTGCGGCGAGTTTGACGAGGCCGAGGTAATTGGCGTCGTGTTTTTCGAAGCGGGTGGCGATGGCTCTGAAATGCTTGAGTTTGCTGAAGAAGCGTTCGACGAGATTTCGAAAGCGATAGAGGAATGGACTGAAAGCCGGGATGTTGACGCGCCTCGGCATTGGCTTGACGTTGGCCCAAGCGCCGCGATCGGCCATGGTGCTGCGCAAGGCATCGCTGTCGTAGGCGCAGTCGCCGAGGAGTATCTGGCCTTTGGCGAGGCTGTCGAGCATATCGCTGGCGCTTTTGCCGTCGTGAGCTTGGCCTTCGGTCAGCTTCAGGGCAATCGGGTTGCCGTTGGCGTCGACGAGGGCATGTATCTTGGTTGTCAGCCCGCCTCGCGAGCGCCCCATGCATCGGGTTCCAACGTAGTCCCCAGAGGCAGTGCCGGAGCCTTCTTGCGAACCCCCTTTTTGACGTTGGCGGCGTGCTGATGCACCCGGATCGAGGAGGAGTCGACCATTTGCAGATCGCCCTCGTAAGCTATGGAGACGGCTTCGAAGATCTTGTCCCAGACGCCGATTTTCCGCCAGCGGACGAAGCGGTTGTAGCAAGTCGTGTAGGGGCCGTAGCGTTCTGGAATGTCGGCCCAAGGCGAGCCCGTACGCAGCCGCCAGTAGATGCCGTTCAACACCTTGCGATCATCAGCCCGTGGCACCCCTCGCGGTTTGTTGGGCAGCAACGGGGCGATGATCGACCATTCGAAATCGCTCAGTTCGTAACGGCGTGCGCTCATGATTGCTCCTCCACGGAGCTTGAATCACAACTCGCGCACCAAGGGAATCCGATTTATGAGTTTGTGACCTAGGACGTCGGCGTCGCGCATGTAGGCCCGTGCGATGGCAATCTTCTGCCATTCACCACCCGATAGATCGACGCCGCCATTGAACCGCCGACCAAGTGGCTGCTCAAAACCGAGCGGAAGCCGGGCGGCCTTGACGCCGGCCTCGCCCTGCCCATCTCGTTCCTGTATGCTTAGCGCAAAGCAGCGGAGACGAAGATGCCATTCCGACAGCGGACCCTAACTATCGCGCCCGATCACCAAGAGATTGCGTTGCGACTCCTTAGCGCGATGATCCTCGGATGGGATCGCATCCCCTTTGCCACGCAAGGCTGGATCATGCGTGACGCCTACGTGATGAAAAACGGAAGCACGCCAGCGGGGCTGGAGGTTTTCATGGCGTTTATCGACACATACAAAGGCGGCGATGCGCCGCCAACGAATGTCTGACATGCCCTCCGGACCTAAAGGCCAGAAGCGCCCCGCCGACCGCCAAGCCTAATTGCGATACATGGGGGGAGCGCGACCGTGGCCAACACTCACATATGCACGGCGGCTCAACCATTCTAGGGAGCGGCAGAAACGGCGGACCCCCGCGACTCGCGTCTCGAGCGAGACCCTGGCCAAAGACCGCGGCCTGTGCTCTCAATTGCATGACGACGGCGATCGCCGATAGCAGAGCTTTCGTCCCAGCAAGCCCGTGGACGGCCATTCGGCGTGGAGGCCAGCCCTTAGCAGAGCCGCCGGCTGAGGCCGCTCTCCTCCTCAGGCGCGTCTGCAAATTGCATCCCTGCTAAGGCGTGCAGTTCCACCATGAGGGCGGAATTGATTTGGAGCATGGCGACAACCGCGGCTCGTGGATCATCGCCGCAATCCCTGATGATCGCATCCGCCAATTCTTCTTGGCCGAGCTTCTGCTCAGTCGTCACCGTCTGTTTCCCAGCATCAATCGGAACGACAGAATCCAGCATCGCCCGTCTCCATGCAAAGGATGTGTTGAGGCCGGCTTCGATGCTAGCACGTCGGCTAAGCGAGCCCTCTGACGACTATGAAGTACTACTAGCCGATCTTGAGCGCCGCCCATCTGGTCGCCAACTTGGCGACCGCCAAGGGCCGCCTCGAAGGACGTGGGGCTTTTTGTTGATCGCATCCTCAATTCTTTTTTAGGCAATCCTTCAGAGTTCGAATCGTAGGCGGTCAATGACCAACTAGCGGAAAATTCCCATGGCAGTCGAACGTCGGAAGAACTTTCGTGTTGAATGGCACTCGTCGGCAATGATTTACGACTGTGATAGCGACTGGACAGGCACTTGCATTCTTAGCGACTTTTCGAACGGAGGGGCAAAGATTAGGGGCGTGACCGTGAGCACCGTCCCGGACCACTTCTTGCTACGCGCTATTGGCCTCAGAAAGACCTACAAGTGCCATGTCCTTTGGCGTTCAGCCGACGCTCTCGGGGTTGAGTTCATCGATCACTTATCGGGCGAAGAAAAACCTACCGGCCGGCTCACGCGGAAGCCAAAAAAGCGACCTGTTCACGCTATGTGATCAGAGCGCTTCGAGCTGAGCGCCGAAGAAGTCCTCGATTTTTGTCGAGGCTGACAAGTCGTCGCGGCCGAGCCACCCTCACCCCTCGAAAGGTGGCTCGGCTCCTATCCGAACTGCGCCACATTTGGGCCGCCTCATCGATTATCCGAAGCCCAGACTGCCAGCCATTCCGGCACATTGGTGTTTTCCATCGCGCGCTCCTAATGCTTCCCGCTAAGCATACAGGAACGAGATGGGCAGGGCGAGCCCGACGCGTCAAGGGCTGCCTTATTCAAACTGAAACACTACCGCCAATTGTCGTCGCCACCGGCCAAATCGGCTTTCCGAACGGGACAACGAGATATTTTAAATTTGGTCCATATCGGAATATCACCCCCAGCGACTCCGTCGTTGCACACATCGACAGCTTCCGACGCGGGCACACCGCGGCAAAAGTCGATCCGACCACGTTCCCCGGGCGGGACCAATCAATTCATACATGCGGGTGATGGAGAACGTCACTTCCGAGGAGCTCGCCGTGATCTAGCTCGACCTCGACCGTCCTTCTCATGCGAACTAATTCCGCACATCATCCCTGGCACCCCACCGACATCTGTCTCCGTGCGCCTTGTACGCCCAGCTACCGCGAGGCGCTCGCGGAGACCGACGCCCGCGACGCACCCCAAACCACGATTGGCCGAGATGTTCGAGGCTCGTCCCCATCGCGACATGTTGGATGAATTCTTGCGCACCCCACGCGATCATCAGGGCCGGCCAGCCCCGTTCATTATCCACAGACATGCTTGTGCAGTGTGTGATCGCGCCGCGAGTGTAGGGCGCTCGTACCGCTATCTCACCCTGTTTGGCCGCGGTTCATCGGCGCGCAAGAAATCGGATCGATACCCATCCGATCACGGAAGTTTGAGTTGAGTCAGGAGGTTGATCGCCAAGGGCTCGGACAGCCCGCGGCGAGCCGCCCCGGAGGCCCGATCCCAGATGCCTCCGGGCGTTAATTTTCGATTAATGTCGTCCCCTAAATATCCACAGGCTTGATGGTGGAAAAATGATCAAGAGCAACGGTTTGGAGAACCGGGATCGGTCAACCGCTCGAGCCGGCGACACGAATCACGAGGCCATGTCGAAGAGAGGCGATTGCGGGGCGCCCGTCGAGATGCTTACGTGATCCCAGCGAGACGGGCGGGCGGCGGCAGGCGCTGTCGCTCAGCGAGAAACATGAGAAACACCTCGCGACCTGGAGTGGGCAATGACGACAAGCGATCAATTGGGATCACGGCCCTCATGCCACGGCTCCAATATCCGTTGTTTCCTGCTCCCGAGTACGCCGTGGGTTCGCGTAATCAGGTAAGCCTCGCCTAGCTTCGCTACTCGCCTTCCGACGCATTTTTTTCACCGCGTTCATCGTCCGCTGCCGCCTTGTGCGGGCCGGGCAACGGGAACGCATGTCTGCAGCCCATTACCAGCGGCCTTGAGCGTAATGTTCGAAAACACCCCCCAGACCCAAAGCGGCGAATTGCTCAACCGAGCCTCGATCGTCACCGACGAGACTGTGGTCGCAAAAGCTGTGCCTGGCGGGCCCGCACTCGGAGAGCTGTGGGAGAGGGTGCGGCGCAAGCTGCGCGCCGAGCTCGGCGAGGATGTGGTGGCGAATTGGTTCGGCTCGCTCGAGCTCGCGGGGATCGAAGGCGGCATCGCGCAGTTGAGCGTGCCGACGCGCTTCCTCAAGAGCTGGATCGACACCCATTACGCCGACCGGCTGCGCAAGCATTTCGCGATCGACTGCAACGCGGTCAGCGTCGAGGTGAGTGTGCGCGGCGCCATGCCGCCGCGTGCCCAGGCGACGCGGCTGCAAGGGCGGTTCGACACCGGGCGGCTCGGCGACGGCAAGGCTCCGTGCGAGATCGCGGCTCCTTATTTGCGCATCGATGCGCGCTCCCCCTCGGAAGGCACGCCCCGGCAGGACAAGAAGCAGGAGGTCCCAATGCCGCTGTCGATCGCCGCGGCGCTCGATCGCCGGCTGACCTTCGACAATTTCGTGGTCGGCCGCTCCAACCAATTCGCTTGCGCTGCCGCCCGCAAGGTGGCCGAGACGATCGGTGGCCAGGCCGTCTACAACCCGCTCTACATTCATGCGGCGGTCGGTCTTGGAAAGACGCATCTGTCGCAGGCCATGGCGCATGCCTGCGAGTCCGAGGGCAAGCGCGCCCTCTATCTGACGGCCGATCGCTTCATGCATCAATTCGTGTCGGCTCTGCGCTCGCAGACCGCGATCCAGTTCAAGGATCAGATGCGCAATATCGATCTCCTGATCGTCGACGACGTGCAGTTCCTGCAAGGCAAGACGGTGCAGCAGGAGTTCTGCCACATCATCAACCAGCTCGCCGATTCACGTCGGCAAATGGTGGTCGCGGCCGATCGTCCGCCGGGCGAGCTCGAAGGCCTCGACGAACGCATCAAGTCGCGGCTCGCCGGCGGGCTGTGCGTCGAGATCGCAGCCTTCGACGAGGATCTGCGCCGCCGCATCCTCGAGCGCCGCATCGCGGCGGCGCACGAGCGCGATCCGTCCTTCAAGGTGACGGACACGGTCATCGATTTCGTCGCCGCGGTGATCACCAGCAATGGCCGCGACCTCGACGGCGCGGTGAACCGGCTGCTCGCCCATGCGAGCTTCGCCGGCGCCCATGTGACGCTCGATTCGGCGGAGACGGCCATCCGCGACCTGATCCGGGCGCGTGAGCCCAAGCGGGTCCGGGTCGAGGAGATCCTCAAGCTCGTCTCCGCGCATTTCAACGTGACGCGCGCCGACCTCCTGTCGTCGCGGCGAACGGCGGGCGTGGTGCGGCCCCGTCAGATCGCCATGTACCTGTCGAAGACACTCACCTTGCGCTCGCTTCCCGAGATCGGCCGGCGCTTCGGCGGGCGTGACCACACCACCGTGCTGCATGCGGTGCGCAAGATCGACGGCCTGATCGGCGATAATCCCGCGCTCAAGGAGGAGATCGGGCTTCTCCAGCGCATGCTCACCGATTGAGAACGCGAGGCGATTCCCCTGCGCGGCGAATAACCGCCCAGGGCGCCGAGTCGAGGCCAACGTCGGACGACCAAATGGGGTCGGGCCACTTCTCTGCTTGACCATACAGGCAACATGAAGAGAACATACAGGAACATACCTGATCCAACCGCGGCGGCAGACTGCCTCCAAACGGCCGGTCCAGGACCCTGCCCGATCTTTCCGATTTGGCGCAGGGTCCGCCTTTTCCCGGATGCATGAATTGGTGCCTCGCTCGGAACAACTCGATCCGGATAGCGTAGATTCGGCCTTGGTTTGCGTGGCGAGGTAAATTATGCGGAGAGTTGCAGCCCGTCGCACGGAGAGTTCGATCAAGCGCGCGTCCGCAACATCGGGAGCCTCTGACCCGCTGCCAAGCTTCCTCGCTCCGCAGCTGACGACCAATGCCTGACGCCAATCTACGCCCCGCCACGCGCGAGGAGCTGCTGCAGAGCCTCGCCTTCGCGCTCCGCTTCAATGGAGGCCGACGCTTCCAGTCCGCCGACGATCACATGGCGAATATCGCGGCCGATCATCTCGCCAGGCACCTCGAGGCTCCGGCTTTGTCGTGATGAAAAAGCCCGCCGCTGCAAGGGCGCGGCGGACCGTACGGGCTAGGTCGTGCGCGAGGTGATGGAGACGCGCGGTCGGCCGAGTGACTTCACATCCTGCCGGCGGGTGCGCTAGATTCCGCCTATGGCGACAGTCACATATTTCGCCGTGCTGCCCTTCTCTCGCGGCGTCGACGGCGATTTCATCGCCGAGTCGGCGATCGAGATACACGGCGCCGGACAGGCGAGGGCAACGGCTTCACGCATGATCGGCGAGGGGAGGGGAGCGGTTGCGTTCTCCAGGACCGGAGATCCCGCGACCAATGAATGGGAGCATGCGGTCATCCTCGGCCGCTATGGCGACGTGCCGGACGATCTGGCGCCCTACACGTCGGCCTAAAGAAGGGCAGGGCAGGGGGTCATGTCCAGCTATCTACGACGGGACTGACGCTGTGCTGCAATTCTGATACCTGCAATATCGCGGCGTCCAAGCGATCCATGCAAGGCTCCACCAATTCGATCAGCATGGCGCCGGCGAGAACATAGTCCAAGTGCATCTCCGAGTGGTGCCAATCTGAATATTTCGTGACGTTCGTCTCACGCTCACGAACGCCAAAAAGCTGATGGTGTCCCAATGAATTTGGGTGGCATCGTTCGGACAGGAAGCAGTAATGCTCCCACACCCCCGGTATCGTCTTCTTGTCCAAGCTTTGGATGACTGTAAGTATGTTCTTCGCCTGCGTGTCCGGAAATTCCTTCACTAAATCTTCGCTCCTGGTCGCAAACGTTTTGTTCATAAGCAATGCGTCGATCCCGCCCAAATTTTTCTCGGTAATCAGCTCCTGTAATTCGCGATCAAATTCCAGGACCAATGCCACAGTCTCTATGAGCGCCCGCGCGGCGAGGTAAGCGCAAAGCACATTGCGAGTGTCCCAGCTTGCTGCGCATCCGGTCGCGAGCATCACGACCCTATACAAAACCGGCTGTTGATACGTCGCGATCAGCCACGCGAGCCTTGATTTTAACAGAGGGCCGGAACTTGTAATTTCATTGAGCCGCCGCTCCCGGAGGCGCGCCAGCGCGGCGTTGAATTTTACAAGTCCCGAGCGGCCCTCTCACTTGTATTAGCGTCAAACTCGAATCCGTCCTGACCTGCAGTCATAGTTGCATCGCCTTAAATCCCAATTCTCTCGACCTCGTCGAGGCTCATTTCCTCGTTGCGCCGATCATAGAGTTGCGTGGTGCGCATTGTCACGGGAACCTGTTTTTACTTGTTATTACTCGCCCGCCAACGGAAGCTGAGGTCAGTGATTCCAATAACTTAGCCCTTCGGGCCGTGCGGCTCGAGCGGCCTCTACTTGCTTGATGTGACAATGCCCTCACGAGGAATTCGTCGGTGCCGTGCGAGCGTACGACCGCGTCCTGTTGTCGGGCTTCTATATCGTTCCGCTGTTCTATACACGCGAGCAATGGATCGCCTATTCCGACAAGCTCGCACATCCGAAGTACATTCCGTTGTTCGGGGTGACAATCGACAACTGGTGGCAGAAGCAGCCCTAACAGGCCCAGTGACCGCGAAGCTGTGAATTTTGGCCAAATTGCAAAAAATGACGAAAATCCAGTTGCTTCGCACTTTTTATCGTGCAACGGGCTCCGGGCCACTTTTCACATTTGGCCGATCGAGGGTTACCGCTCAGAGCGCGAAAATTCAGCCTTTGCCGAGCTTGGGGTCTACGACTTTTGACGAAATGCGCTTTCGGTAAAGTCCATGGCCATTTCGCACAGCTTCGCGGTCACAGGGCCGGGCCGGCGCATAGTCAATGATCAATTCGGATTGCCCGGACACGTATGTCTCGAGTTCGCGCAGGCCCCGAGCCAGCTTGGCTGTGGTTCCGGCGATCGGCGACGACGCGGCGGCAGCAATCGTGTCGAGCGTCACCAGCGTTTCCCCAATGAGGTCGAGAGCCCGCTTGACCTGGCCATGCCACAGACGCCAGCGGATCCGCTCGATCGCATCGGCGAGGTCGGCGCCCGTTCGAGCGTCGCCGGCCGACCTGTCTGGCCAGCTCTTGGCCGTTTGCGCAACATGCTGGATGCGCATGGAGAGATGGAACCAGTCCAACACATGGCGCGTCGGACCCAAACTCGCTGCTTCTCCAAGAGATCGCGGTCCTTCGGCACCGTCGCTCAAGATCGTGATCGGCGTCGTCGGCGTCGCTCCCAGGCCATGCAACACGCCGCGCAACTGCTCGCGCTGCCGGTCAGCCTCGGCGGGCATGCTGCTGAACACGACCTGCTGCCCGTCGTCGTTGCTGACCTGTGCCAGGAATATCTCGAACGAACGCACCTGGTAGCAGCGCACCGACCGGACATGGCCGCCGTCTATTGACAGCGCAATCGATCTCGCCTCGGTCGTTGGCGGCGGCGGTTGAATCGTAGCCGACCTTTCCAGTCTGGCCCCCACGCGTGTGGTGCGCCGGCGGGTTGTCTCGACCGCCGGGACGTCCGCGAGTGGCAGGAACTCCGCGAGCAACGTCCGGGCACGGCGGTAGGGCAGAAGCGAGCCCATCTTCGCAATCAGACGCTCGTATTCGGGCGTGCATCGGTCGGGCATGATCTCGGCGACCGGGCTGAGCGTGTGACGGCTCGTCACCGCACACCGACAGGGCAAAAAGCGCGGCGCGCGAACCTCCACCGTTCCGAACAGCGACAACAGCCGCCGGGTGCGCACATCCTTGAGTGGCCGTTGAGACCCACAACGAGGGCAGCGCCGGCGGCCACGGCAATATTCCTTCGTCTGCGCCCGAACGAGATGGTCCTGCAATCCCGCGAGCGTCCGCTTCCCGTCCGCCAGCGTCAGCCCAATGGTCGCGGACGAGGGCTCGGTCGTGGTGTTGCCGCCCGCGCTGACCTCATGCGTACGGACGCTACCATCCTTCCCGGTCAGCTCCACCATGACACGCCACCTCATCCAGCTCTCCTCAGCCCCGAGACAAAGAGCCCTCATAGCACCCCCCACGTTTAAGACGGTCTCATGCCGCACAGCTCGGGCACTGGCCAACATCTCCCAGGCTCAGCTATCTGGCGTCGCGGTCGTTCCCCGCACGGTCATCGAAGAATTCGAGGCAGGCGTGGCCATACCGAGCGAGGACGATCTTGCCGCCCTGCGCAGAGCCCTTGAATGGGCGGACGTCGAGTTCACGAACCGCGACGGGCCAGGCAGAGGCCTCAGCCAGAGCCGGGGCATCGTTAACCCCGTCACCCGCCATGGCGACAATGCGTCCCTCAGCTCTGAGCCTCTTGACGGCGACTTTACGGGGAATCGACGATGCTGATGCTGATCATCGGCATGTCGCTGCTCTATTCCTATGTGATGAGCTATCTGCACATCAGCCAGGCGGCGGCCGAGGCCATCGTGTCCTTGCATCTGTCGCGCTGGGTCCTGTTCGCGGCGCTTCTCGTCCTGGTGATGATGCTCGGCTTCTTCTTGCCTCCGGTCTCCATCATCCTGATGACGGCTCCGATCATCCTGCCACCGCTCAAGGCAGCGGGCTTCGATCTCGTCTGGTTCGGGATCGTCATGACCATCGTCATGGAGATGGGATTGATTCATCCCCCGGTCGGGCTCAACCTGTTCGTCATCCGCAATATCGCGCCCGATATTTCGCTCAAGGATGTGATCTTCGGGACATTGCCCTTCGTCGCCCTCATGCTCGTGGCGATCGTGCTCCTCTGTGTCCTGCCGGGCATCGCCACATGGATCCCCGATGCCGTGATGGGACTGCCGGGCAAATAGTGCCGGCGCGATCTCGAGCAGCGGCAGTGGTAGCCCGGCAACTCTCAGGCAAGCGTAAGCGCTGCCCAATCCCCCCAGGCGCTCGCCCTTCTCCAGGATGGCGTGGCCGAGCGCAATATCGGAGAGCGACAGACCGCGACGCCAGAACAGGATGGTCTCGTCCTCGCTCTCGTGCCCGTTTGAGGCCGGAGACCATCTCGCCCATCTCGGCATGCAGCATCCGCTCCGAGAGCTTGCCGGCCTCGACATGCGCGCGCAGCGACCCGAACTCGCCGCCCTTCCACTGGCGCCAATCATCGACACGAGCTTCGCCATGAGGTGTCAGCGAAAACTCTATGGCGCTCATGGTGCCATAGGGCACCACGAAGGTCTCTTTCTTGATCCACAGCGTCTTCAGCATCGGTCGGTCGCTGCAAGGCGCGAGGTCTCGACCACGATATCGGCGCCCCGGACGCAGCTTTGCTTTTGCCGAGATCGCGTGACAGCCTCTCGGCGAAGACGTCGCGGCTCTTGGCGCGGCGCGAATGCACGCGGATCTCGTCGAAATCAAAGAGACGGTCGAGAAGACGCACATTCCAATAGGCGATGGCGCGCGCTCCCCGATATGGCCGAGCGCCTTAGAGGCCTTGCCGCGCCCGAATTTCGCGCCTATCGCGGTGACGGCCCCGGTGCGCATATCGGTGAATTGGCTCGCATCGAGGATGGCGACGGGCGCGGCGGGCGTTTTCAGATCAAGCAAGAAGTGGGCGATCACCAGGCGCCCGCACCTCGTCGAGGCTACGCGCCAAAGCAAAGCCCTGCCTCGTTGCAACAAAAGGCATTGGAGCCGGTTGTATCGCCATCAATCAAAAGTATGTAATGCTCCTTCGGGGACGGAAGATAGCGTGGCAATGCCACAAGAAGCTGGGTGCGTCGCTGGAGCGTCCCTTTGAGTTCGTGCGGGCTATCCAATGATTGCGTCGTTCATCGCCAGGGTGCGTAGCCTATTGATGGAGGCTCGGCGTGCCCTAACGATCTTGCCTATTGCCAGACGTGATCGCGCAAGGACCGAGGCAGATCGCCGGGTCCGGGGAATTGAATTGTTGAGAGCTCGCGCGGCGGCGAAGATATGCGTCGAAGAGAAGCACTGGTGGAACGTCGATTTGCAACCTACAACAGAAGCTTGGCAGAATTATCGGCCCGTGATTGCACGCGAATTATCGATAACCGGTTGGTCGGCGGTGGTTTCGGGATTTGAGGCCTTGGAAAATCTAGTGAAGGAAGCCAGTCAAGTTGGCGAGATCGGGAGCACGCTGACTGAGGAGACGGCAGCGCGGATCGTTCCCTTACTTCATGAAATTGAGCTCGGTTGCATTGCACTTGCGGCTTTGTCACGGGAACCTTGATCGACTCGCAGAGGTAGGCACGCCAGGGCGGTTCTTGTTCATGCTGCCGTTGCCGTTCTCCAAGTGTCAAATGCACCGCTCCTGAGGATGCGCAGCGTGTTACGGGATGTGAGGTGACGCTGGGTGTTGAAGGTGTTGTGGACGGCGGCATGAACAGACAGGAAGCGCTGAGCTGAGCCGGGCGACTTGAACCTCTGCATCTTGAACTCACGTCGCCGCACCGGCTGGTGCGAATTCTCGGCGCGGTTGTTTCTGCGCAGCCCTTGCTCATGACGAGCGGTGAGGGCGAGCTCCGACTTGGCAGCAGCGTAGGATCTCAGCTTGTCGGTCACGAGCACCTCGGGTGAGAAGCCTTGCTTCTTCAGGAGTCTGCGCATCAGCTTGATAGCTGCGGTCTTGTTGCGTCGTCGTTGCACGAGAAGGTCGAGAACCTCTCCTCGCTGCCCACCGCTCGCCAGAGCCAGAACTGCTTGCCGCTGATCATCACGGCCATCTCGTCAAGATGCCATTGCGAGGTCGAGCGGGAGCGACGACGGCGAAGCTCTCGGGCAAATAGCGGTCCGAATTTCAGCACCCAGCGCCTGACCGTCTCATAGGAGACGTCCAGACCGCGTTCCGCAAGGAGTTCCTCAACTTCCCGATAGCTGAGCGTGAACCGGGCATAGAGCCAAACTGCGTGCCGGATGATCGCCGGAGGAAATTGGTGACGAGCGAACGATATGGTTGTCATTTGCCATCATCATCAAGCCTCGGCCCAGCGCCAGCCTTCTCGTGACATTGCCCGTTGAAGCACTTTATGGTGCGACTGAAGGAGGCCCGCGAGTTGCGCGCCTGGAGCCAAGGCGAGCTGGCAGAGATGCTGCAGCGCTACATTGCGCCCGCCGGTGCCGGGCTCCGGGTGGCGGGGCTTGGCGGCCTATTCCTCCACGGCCACCACTATCTGACGCGGCGTGATCTCGGTCAGATCCGTTTGACCACCGCGTCCGCCAGCGGCCCTTTTAGGCCAACGGTACGGGCTCGTGCATTTGGACACGAAAGAGCTTACCTTCATCATTGTAGCGTGGCGAAGGAGGGCGAAGCCATCGCGCGGCGGTGCATCGCCGACAGGCTTGGGAGGATGCGATGCGAGCCATTTTGGCCGTGATAGTGATTATTTACCTGGTAGGTGTCGGCGTCGTCTTATCGCCGACCATCCAAGCGAAGTGGAATAGCGGCACCGCATCTGAACTCTTCGCAAGCGTTTGGCAGGAACTGCCGAGAGCCATGGCGTGGCCGGCAACCATGTACCACAGCATGATGGATGAGCGGCACGGTTAGCCGATGCGAAGCTCCTTCGCGTCTCGCGAGCGGCGAGGCGGATAAAGGACGCCGCGAAGCGGTGGTCCTTCATATTCCCGAGCCTCTTTTGCCGTGCAGCCTGTGGCCGCTCGCAGCTTGCCGATCAGTCGATGACGGGCTTCGGGCTATCCGTATCGGGAACATCCTTGATGCAGGCGCACAGCTTGCACCGTCAGTGTAGCCGTTGGAGTCTCCACTCGTGATCGCTGCCTTTGCGCTGGCAGGACTTGCGGATGGGCTTGCTACGTTCAGCACTGGCATTCCGAGGTAGCTCGGCCACCCATCTCGGCCAACACACGACGGGCCCCGCCGAGGCGAGGTGACCGGCCCGGCGGGGTCCTGGCCGCGGGAGTGATGGGGGGCATAACGACCGCGGCCGCGCGCTCATTGCACGGTGTCTACGCCGGCCGCCTGCCGCCACCGATTACCATTATAGCCGAGACACCGCCCAAGGCCCTTGCCGGCATGGCGTGCGGCCGAGCGTGGTGTCGCCGACCTGTCACAGTCCGGGAGCTAGTGGATTGATGCTGACATAAGAATCCTTTTTGGGATTCCCGTGGCTTTGTGGGCGTGCGAGTCTGCGGGATGCGCACAGGTATCACCGTCCATCTGAACCCGACTGATCGTCAGCGCCTGCTGGCGATCGTAGACAACCGCAACAGCCCCCAGAAGCATGTCTGGCGCGCCAGGATCATCTTGGGCACGGCCGAGGGGCTGGGCACAGCGATGATCATGCGCACTGCCAAGGTCAGCAAGACCGCCGTCTGGCGTTGGCAAGAACGGTTCATGGACGAGGGTGTCGATGGCCTGCTGCGCGACAAGACCCGCCCCGCGCGGATCCCCAAATTGACCGACGAAGTGGCCGTGCGGATCGTGGCCCTGACCCTTGGCGAACCGCCGGGCGAGACGACCCACTGGACCGGTCGCGTGATGGCCAAGGTGGCGGGCGTCAGCCTGACTTCGGTTCAGCGCATCTGGCGGACCCATGGCCTGGCGCCGCACCGTATCCGCACCTTCAAGCTTTCCAATGATCCGAAGTTCGCCGCCAAGGTCCGTGACATCGCCGGTCTCTATGTCGATCCGCCCGCCCATGCGGTCGTCCTCAGCATCGACGAGAAGTCCCAGATCCAGGCCCTGGATCGCACCCAGCCGGGTCTGCCTCTGAAGAAGGGCCGGGCCGGAACCATGACCCATGACTATAAGCGCCATGGCACGACCACCCTGTTCGCCGCTTTCGATGTGCTGGACGGCAAGGTCACCGGACGCTGCATGCAACGTCACCGGCATCAGGAATTCATCCGCTTCCTCAACACCGTCGAGCGCCAGGTCCCGGCCGGCAAGACCGTCCACGCCATCCTCGACAACTACGCCACCCACAAACACCCCAAGGTGATCGAATGGCTGGCACGTCATCGGCGATGGACCTTCCATTTCACACCGACCTCCGCCAGCTGGCTCAACGCCGTCGAAGGCTTCTTCGCCATCCTCAGCAAGCGGCGCCTGAAGCGCGGCGTCTTCAAGGGCGTCGTTGATCTGCAAGCCGCCATCAATCGCTTCATCGTCGATCACAACAATGACCCCAAGCCCTTCAGCTGGACCGCCGACCCCGACAAAATCATCGCCGCAGCGAACCGTGGGCACCAAGTGTTGGATTCAATCCACTAGGCTGGCCTGCCAATTTGCAGTTGAGCAAGTTTCACAATGGCGGCCAGTGGCCAATACCAATTCGACCAAGCGTGGAAAGGATGCCTTCGGGCTGATCGCCCTCATTTTCGGATGTTTGATGACGCTCGGGTGGACGGCGTTCTTGGTCTGGCTCGCGCTCAAAGCTTACTCGCTGCTCTAGCCACGAGCCAGGAACCGCCCGCCCTTCCTCAACCTCACCCCGTCTCGCTCGCGCTGGTTTCCAGGTCATAGGCCGGCTCGAATCCTCGGAGGGTCAACAGCGAGTTGATCCAGATCATGGCTTCTTTCTCAGAAGAGCACTCTCTGACCTGCGGTGCCAGCCATCGTCTGTGCGGTTGATACGAATGAAGCGTTGCCCGGAACCTGCCGCCCGCAATTTGCTTGATCTCGTATTCGGCTTCTGCGGTTCCCTCGGTCATTTCCTCAACCTAACCCCCGGCCCCTCGCCGTTCTCCTCGACGAAGATCACGCCGAGGCCAAGGCCATGGTGGTCACCGGCTTGCGCTTCTGGCACCGGGTGCAAATGTCGCCTCCTGCCAGAAACTCAGGTTGCGCTCTCATGATTTCCGTCTCTTCGCGCACTTCGTCGAGGCTGCCGTCGGCCTCGTCAAAAATGCAATCGTCGCAATACTGCCACGTCTTATTCGTCCGAAGGAATGTGGCAATCTCGGAGGCGAGGCCGCTCATTTCTATTCGTCGTTGCTCGCGTTGAGTTCCTCGGCGGCGATGGTCCCACCCGGGCCCTTCAAACGCACGCCGGGCTGGGCGCCATTGGTGAACTCGACACCTGCAGCCTCGAGGGCATGCTGGATGGATTTCAGCGTTGAAGCCCTGGGATCGGAGCTGCCGCTTTCGATGTTTACGAGCGCCGTTTTCGATATGCCGGCCTGCTTGGCAAGATCGGCTTGCTTCAGCCCCAGCATGGCGCGCGCGCCTCGAATCTGTGTCGGCGTGATCATCGATCTTCGATTACCCCAAGGTGGTCCAGAAATCAATTGCGCTTGACCTGGAATGCACTGTTGTTAAGATCGTGTTCGCTTGACTTCAGGTCAAGTCATCAAGGGAGATCCATCATCTCAAAACTCACCGCTTCAGCGGCCGGCGGAGCTTTGCCCGCAGCCAGCCGGCGAAGAGGAGCTCGCCAAATGTCTGAGCAACCGGCCAAGAAGAAAATCGCCACCGCCGAGCAGCTCGCCACCCTGAACTTCGAGCCGTTCGATGTCAGCGGCGACCTACCTTCCAACACGAAGTGGGTCGAGATGGGAAACCCCTATCTCGTCACGCTTAGGTTGGCTTCCGTGGTCTGCTCGAAACCAAGTCCGAGCTCATCACCGCAGCTCGTGAGCTCGATGGCAAAGGGATGAAGGAGGAACTGATCGATCGCTTCCAAGATGCTAGTGGATTGATGCTGACATAAGAATCCTTTTTGGGATTCCCGTGGCTTTGTGGGCGTGCGAGTCTGCGGGATGCGCACAGGTATCACCGTCCATCTGAACCCGACTGATCGTCAGCGCCTGCTGGCGATCGTAGACAACCGCAACAGCCCCCAGAAGCATGTCTGGCGCGCCAGGATCATCTTGGGCACGGCCGAGGGGCTGGGCACAGCGATGATCATGCGCACTGCCAAGGTCAGCAAGACCGCCGTCTGGCGTTGGCAAGAACGGTTCATGGACGAGGGTGTCGATGGCCTGCTGCGCGACAAGACCCGCCCCGCGCGGATCCCCAAATTGACCGACGAAGTGGCCGTGCGGATCGTGGCCCTGACCCTTGGCGAACCGCCGGGCGAGACGACCCACTGGACCGGTCGCGTGATGGCCAAGGTGGCGGGCGTCAGCCTGACTTCGGTTCAGCGCATCTGGCGGACCCATGGCCTGGCGCCGCACCGTATCCGCACCTTCAAGCTTTCCAATGATCCGAAGTTCGCCGCCAAGGTCCGTGACATCGCCGGTCTCTATGTCGATCCGCCCGCCCATGCGGTCGTCCTCAGCATCGACGAGAAGTCCCAGATCCAGGCCCTGGATCGCACCCAGCCGGGTCTGCCTCTGAAGAAGGGCCGGGCCGGAACCATGACCCATGACTATAAGCGCCATGGCACGACCACCCTGTTCGCCGCTTTCGATGTGCTGGACGGCAAGGTCACCGGACGCTGCATGCAACGTCACCGGCATCAGGAATTCATCCGCTTCCTCAACACCGTCGAGCGCCAGGTCCCGGCCGGCAAGACCGTCCACGCCATCCTCGACAACTACGCCACCCACAAACACCCCAAGGTGATCGAATGGCTGGCACGTCATCGGCGATGGACCTTCCATTTCACACCGACCTCCGCCAGCTGGCTCAACGCCGTCGAAGGCTTCTTCGCCATCCTCAGCAAGCGGCGCCTGAAGCGCGGCGTCTTCAAGGGCGTCGTTGATCTGCAAGCCGCCATCAATCGCTTCATCGTCGATCACAACAATGACCCCAAGCCCTTCAGCTGGACCGCCGACCCCGACAAAATCATCGCCGCAGCGAACCGTGGGCACCAAGTGTTGGATTCAATCCACTAGCAGGCTTTTCCGCAGCTTCGCCGATCTCGTCGCGACTGCTGAGATCAGGCAGATGGTCGCGATTGCGGCGATGGCGATTGAGGATGACCCGAAGGTGGCGACGCGTAGACGGTCGAGGCCGCGCCCGACCTGACCGCCCCAACGACAGGCCCCGCCGGGCATCATGCCTCCGGCGAGGCCCTGGCCACAGGAGGGAACCTAGGGAGGCAAACCGGCCGTGGCCACCCCTCACATAATCACGGCGGCTGAACCATTCCAGGGAGCGGCGGAAAAGGCGGGCCTCGCACGTGGAGGCAACCCCCGCGCGAGGCCCTGGGCCACGACTGATAAGGGGGCAAATCGGCCGGGCTTGCCCCCTAATGCCGCAAGCGCCGCAAAGGTTCCGCCCCGCCTCGAAAGAGCGCGGGGCTTTTCGTTGGGCAGGCGCTATATTGCCGGCATGTCGGATAAAGCTCCGCCCGGTCGGCCTCGTTGGCGCGGTTTGCGCCGTCGGCCCACTTGGCGCGATTTCGCGATTGTCATAGGCATTCTCGCCATCGGCCTCGTGCTGGGGCTGATCTTCAGGTGGGGGTGAGCGCAAATCCACAACCGTTGCTGAATGCGCGCATGCTTTTCCCGATTAAGCCCCCGATAACCAGTTGGGCGCATATTGATGCTGCGCGGTGCCATCGATCCCAACCGCCGCGCGTCTGAAGGGCGGGCGGCATGACGAGATGCCGCTCGTGCCTTCGCCCCCTCAATCGATCGGCGGACTAGCCGAGACGCCGTTGCAGGCCCTTGCCCGCCTTCGCCAAGAGGCTGCGGACAAGATTGAGCGAGCGCCTGCTTGGCCTGCGCCCAGAGGGCCATTGAGTAGAAGTACCAGCTTGCGAGACCAGTCGGCCAGCCTAGGGTGAGCGAATCGCCGACAGTGGCATTGTCCAGGGCGTCGGTGGCTGAGAGACGCTTTATGCGCTCCCGCCTTTGAGGCAACGGAGCACCGTCATGGCCGACCTACGAAATCCATACGATCAAGTGTCCGTACATAGCATCGTAGTAGCGACGCTGGTGAGCGGCATCCTCGACGGCACTACAAATCCATAGAAGATGCCCAGATCGCTTTCGAAAGGTCGCGGCAGATCCTGTCAAAGCGCCGATCGAATTTTAACTCGGAGCTCGCGGCGAATGATGACTTCGAGCCGAGCCGCTAATCCACTCTGCCGGCTCGCGCCCCCCTCAATCGATCAGGCCCGCCTTCCTGGCCTCGCGCTCGGCGAAGGCACGCGCTGCGGTTTCGAACATGGCAATTGGCAAAGACGCTCTCGCGTTCGCCAGCACGGGGCCGATACGCACTGTCACGCTTCGGCGAGGCCTCTCCCAAATGCTGAATGTGTAACGATGGCCATGCTCCATATGCCGCACCGTGACGATGGTAGTCCTGCTCTCGACGGTGAATTCGTCGACCATCTCGGGCCCTCCCGAATCCGGTGGCTACCACACAACCTTAGCGGCGCCTTGCAGCCGCAAGCTTATCAGCAGTATCCATGCCGGATACACTGGTTCGTGTCGCGGGCGCGCTTCACGCCCTTGGGGCTGGTGGACATGGCGTTCTACCGAAGCGACTGACGTAGGAGATCGGCTACCTCGACATGGCTGCCCTCTATCGTGACCACGTGGTCGCCATCAAAAACGATCTTGGATCGCTTGGCGTCCATCTCGACCACATAGCGGACGAGAGTAGGATTGACGGCGATTGATTTACCGTCGCGGGCGCGCTTCACATAACACCAGTCGAAAGTCATCGGGCTCCCCCGCTTCACGACAAGCATATAGGCTTGAGATGGCGACGGCGAGGCCGGGCGGTCAAGCCCCCGAGATTTCAGACTGACCCACTACCGCTTCCGCCCCGCCGGCCGGCAGGTGCTGAGGGGCGTAGATATTGTGGTTGAGGACACAGACGGCAGCGAGTTGCCCAAGCTCATAAAAGAGTAGGGCGACGCCGACCCGACTCAGCCCCGCCTCGAAAGAGCGCGGGGCTTTTTGTGTCATTGGCTGGAAGCTTCACGGTCGCGGCGGTCGCGGCGAGCATGTACACTAACGCCTTTACCGCCGAGGTCGTCTTGGTGCCGCTCGAGCTTCTTGACGCGCTTGGCGAGCTTCTTGACGCGCGCTTTCAACTTCTTGTTCGCCATGACCAGCTCCTCGGGGACCCGCTGCTACAAGTGAAAAGCAGCCCCATTTTCCGCGGCAACGCGCGCTAATTCAACCGGCCCCACTACTGTGGTTTGAGCGGCTACTCTGCGGCGGCCCCCTCCGAAAGCGGGCCCGCTAAGGGCGCCTCCCAACGTGACGACGATATCTGGCAGCGTTCGTGCGACGCTAGGATCGGAAAATACCTAGCTCCGTCCTCAATCGATCAGGCCCGCCTTCCTTGCCTCGCGCTCGGCGAAGGCACGCGCTGCGGTTTCGAACATGGCAATTGGCAAAGACGCTCTCGCGTTCGCCACCACGGGGCCGATACGCACTGTCTCGCTTCGGCGAGGCCTCTCCCAAATGCTGAATGTGTAACGATGGCCATGCTCCATATGCCGCACCGTGACGATGGTAGTCCTGCTCTCGACGGTGAATTCGTCGGCCATCTCGGGCCCTCCCGAATCCGGTGGAATGTTGCCCCAGATGTTGCCCCGAGGCCACCTGAGCTTCGCATCCGGCCTTCGAAGTCCCAGCTAAATCATTGAAAAAATTGGCTCCCCGAGTAGGCGTTTGGCGACTCGAACCGGCGCTCTAACGCATTGAACATAAACGAAATCTGGGAACGCGGAAAGGGCGTGTATCCCCGTTTGTATCCGTCCGTGCGCGGTTGTGTGGGGATCGAGATTGCGCGCGTTGGTCACCGGGACGAGGCTCTGGCCAAGTTCATGGAGAACTGCCTCGGCAAGGGTCACGACATCGACCAGCAGGGGGCCTGGCTCAGCTAGACGGCGCGCGCTTTGACCACCGCCCAATCATAGGCGGTGCGGCTCTTGAACGAACAGCGTGGCGCGGCAATCACGGGCGAAGCGCTTACCCATCGTTGCCGCGTCGGGGGCTCCAGGTAAGCGCGGAGCCTGTGCGCTTGCCCCCGTAGCATAGCGGGGGACACTGCCGGCCGTCATTGATGTGGATGACGCGGCCAGGGTGCGCCTGGGCGGTCGTGATCTGCGTGAGCAGGTCGTCGTCGTCCACGACAGTCAGGTAGCCACGCTGACCGTCGAAGTGGGCAAGGGCACCGCTCACGATGCGAAGCGCGCCGACTTTGCCTTGGCGCGGGCTGGCGCCAGGAGCCTCGCCAAAGTCAATGAGCGACGGGGGGTTGTGTGCCTGTTTCAGAACGCGGGACGGGGTCATGGGTGGTCTCTTTGACGAAGCCCAGGCCCTGACAAACGAGGCACTTTCTTGGGTACCCGTGCGGTGTGCCGGTTAGGTCAATCCCCGTTCCCCGGCAGGGCTGGCACAGGACCAGTTCGTTCAGCAATGACTCGATACGTTTGGTGACCATGACACGCTCCTTGGAGGTGCCGACCGTTGAGATGCATGGAAGCTAAGTCGATCGAACCAAGTCCGTCAAGCCGCTTGGACGGTAGTGTCTCAGTTTGAATAAGGCAGCCCTTGACGTCCGCCTCGGCCACGCCATCACCACCCTGTATGCTTAGCGCAAAGCAGGAGGCCCCCGATGAGAAGTGACAGTGACCAATTTTCAGTTACCGTCAGGCGCATTAATGATGGCTTGCGTGACCCGCCGTATGAGAACCTGACCGCGCAAAGCGTGACTTTGACTGCGAGCGGGACGCTTTTCGTTGATGGCAAGATCAACGGGAAGACTCATCTGCGCACATTTTCCCTCAGTGTGTGGGGCAGCTTCGAAGTCAAGCGCATTCGGGCAGAAGCAAGAGCTGGCCTGGGCAATCTGGACGGTGTGATAAGTGGATTTTCTGCCTGAAGGCGGCGAGTATGCCGCGGATCAGGAGAGACCATGACGAGACGAACGAGACGGAACCATACGCCGGCGTTCAAGGCGAAGGTGGCCTTGGCGGCGGTGAAGGGCGAGAGGACGTTGGCGGAGCTGGCGCAGTTTTTTGATGTGCACCCGAACCAGATCACGGACTGGAAGGGGCGGCTGCTCGAGGGGGCGGCGGGCGTGTTTGGTTCCGAAGCGGCGCGTGCGGTGGCACCGGCGGTGGATGTGAAGACGCTGCACGCCAAGATCGGCGAGCTGACGCTGGAGAACGATTTTTTAGAAGGCGCGCTCAGCAAGGCCGGCATGCTGAGCGCAAAGCGATGATCGACCGTTCGCACGACTTGCCGCTGACGCGTCAGGCGAGGGTTCTGAAGCTGAGCCGAAGCAGCCTCTATTATCAGCCCCATCCGGTGTCGGCGGCGGATCTGGCGATCATGCGTCGGATCGATGAGCTGCATCTGGATCTGCAGGGCTTGGTGCGGGCGACATGAGCAAAGCGACTGAGCCAACGGCCCTGCTGATTGTCCTTGCGGTGCGCCAGTGGGGCAGCGCCCCCAAGCAGCCTGCCGCGTCGGCGGCTACATAGGTGCCTGAGGGATCGTTACCCTATGTCCGAAGAACGGAAAACGCCACACCGCCAGCAATGTCGCGCGGGCCGCCGAAGGTCTTGTTCAACTCACCATCGACAAAAACCTGACCATTATTCCCGACGATCTTCACATTGGTGATGCTTGCCAAGTCCTTCGCGGTTCCGCCGAACCAGAATATTTTAGAGGGGTGGTGAGCAGTGCTGATACGACCATCCGCCCCTTGGGAAACCGTATCGGCCTCATGGTGGATTTCTACAGTTTGTGCGGTGTAGGTCTTCGGTTGATTGCGGCCGGCCGAATTCTCTACAAGCGTGATTGTCGCAATTTTTTTCATGGTGCCTGTAGTCCTGATCCGAGTGGTCAAGCCGTCGTGATCAGCGCTTTAGGTTCGTCGTCTTCGTCACATAACTCATTGTGAGAGTGATATTTCGAAAGGGTCAAGTGCCGCGACCCGTGCTAACCCTGCCCGTTCTATGTCGTTACCCCGGCTTGGTGCGGGCGCACGGATCGCAGCAGAGGAGCGACGGCCCCGCTGATTACGCTTGCGCCGCGCCGAGGGGCTGGCCCCTAAGACCCTTGGCTGCAGGCAGGTGCGTTCGGCTTATTGCGCCAAAGCGCGTCACGCTGCCGATCGCCAGCCATGACGCAACTGAAGGGCTCGATGGTGTCGCCGTCTTGGCCAGCCCGAACTCGTCGATCTGAGCGCGGACGGTCGCGGCTTCCTTATAATCCCCGGCAACTGGGACACGGCGAGTATGTGGCGAGTATGCCGCAGTCTTGCCGTCTTGTTAGAAATGCCGCAAAAGGCACCTCCCGAATCAGGCTACGAAACTTGCATCAGGAGAATGAATATGGCCAAGGTCGCACTGAAACGCGCCGCGTCCGCGATCAAGGGGACGAACAATGCGACCAAGCCTATCGTGACAATCACGCTCAGGCAGATCGCGGCCGAAATTGCAGAAGCACATGGATTGTCGAAGAAGCAAGCTGAAGCTGTGCTCACCGAGACGGTCACGCACATCTCGAAGGGTATCACGAAGGGCAAGCGTGTCCGCTTCGGGGCTCTGGGAATCTTCAGTGTGAAGAAGCGCGCCGCGCGCAAGGGCCGCAACCCCGCAACCGGTGAGGCGATCAAGATCAAGGCCAGCAAGAAGGTGGCATTTCGCCCGGCCAAGGAGCTCAAGGAGTCGCTATAGGGCTAGCACCGGCCGCCTGCCGCGGAGGCTAGCGATTGGCGCGAACGATAGCAGGGTCGGCGGGCTTGGCAGTCAGGAAGAAGTCCCGGGACCTGGCGCGGCGTAGTAAGCGCGAACGCTTCAATCAAGGCATTTGTTCTTACTCTTGCTTGATCGGCGCCAACCTTTGAGTGCCCTATTGCTGGCGCATCAAGCTATCGCCGCGGCCGACGGAATGCTGCAAGGCTAGACGCCTACCGGAGAAAATCAGAATTACCCATGTGATGAACGGCCGGAGTCGACCCAAAGCAGTCGCTCAGCCGATGTCACCTCGCCGGCTCAACCATGCCGGGGAGAGGTGGATAGCGCTACGGCAGCCCTGGCATCTGCGCTCCTTCATAGTCGACTTGCTCAGTTCGTTAGTCTCCGCTCGACGAGCTCGTTGGCCAAGACGATCCCTTCGTGAGATTGGGCCTCGCCACTATAGGCCCGAAACCGATGCAATCGGCAAGCTCTCTCCCTGGTATGACTGGGCGAGGTTCACGGCGTCGCGCCGCTTCGCCGAGCCGGTGACGCACGCCGTAGCAGTGGTTGGAAGCCATGACTCGCAGGGATTATAGTGGCAGGGAATAAGCTTGCCTTTCGCATTTGGCCAAGGGGCATTGTCACGGGAACCTTAATCGACTCGCAGAGGCACGCCAGGACGATCCTGGCTCATGCAGCCGTTGCCGTTCTCCAAGTGTCAAATGCCCCGCTCCTGAGGATGCGGAGCGTGTTACGGGATGTCAGGTGACGCTGGGTGTTGAAGGTGTTGTGGACGGCGGCGTGAACAGACAGGAAGCGCTGAGCTGAGCCGGGCGACTTGAACCTCTGCATCTTGAGCTCGCGTCGCCGCACCGTCTGGTGCGAATTCTCAGCTCGATTGTTTTTGCGTATCCCTTGCTCATGGCGAGCGGAGAGGCCGAGCTCTGACTTCGCAGCAGCGTAGGATCTCAGCTTGTCGGTCACGAGCACCTCGGGCGCGAAGCCTTGCTTTTTCAGCAATATGCGCATGAGCTTAACAGCTGCGACCTTGTTGCGTCGCCGTTGCACGAGCAGGTCGAGAACCTCGCCTTCGCTGTCCACCGCTCGCCAGAGCCAGAACTGCTTGCCGCTGATCATCACGGGCATCTCGTCGAGATGCCATTGCGAGGTCGGGCGTGACCGCCTGCGGCGAAGCTCTCGAGCAAAAAACGGTCCGAACTTCAGCACCCAGCGCCTTATCGTCTCGTAGGAAATGTCCAGACCGCGTTCCGCGAGGAGTTCCTCAACGTCGCGATAGCTCAGTGTGAACCGGGCATACAACCACACTGCATGCCGGATGATCGCCGGAGGAAATTGATGACGAGCGAACGAGATGGTTGTCATTTGCCATCATAATCGAGCCTCAGCCCAGCGCGCCAGCGTTCTCGTGACATTGCCCTTGAAACATGGCTCGCCCGCAAGGTCAGCCGTCCGCGCCTGATCCTCTTCGGCATCCGAGCGATCATTGAAGCTATAATTCTGGCGCAACGCTGATGCGAAATTTGAGGTCGTAACGTGGACACAGCTATATTCGGTCGGGCTGTCGACCATGTCTGGTTCGGCATCGACCCCGAAACCCGTAGCTTCCTGGAATATCGATTGGGACGCCGCTACGCGCGACAGCGCCTCGGGATCGAGAAGGATCACGAGGCTCAGGTCTTCGGGCAGGGCTTGAACTTCTTCCACATTGAAAATCTGCGGGCCTCGCGATTGCTGATCTCCACAGTCCTCAAGGCCGCCTGCATCTACGCGACGGGCCGGCGCAATGCGACTGGATTGGAGCTACGCCGCCATGAAGTCGTCTCGGCCCTAGTCCCCTCGAGCTTTAGCGGATTCAACATCCTGCATCTGAGCGATCTTCACGCCGATATCAGCCAAGAAGCGATGGCGCGCGCCACTGAGCTTGTCTCCAGCCTCGAATATGATCTGTGCGTGCTGACCGGGGACTATCGTGGCGAGACCTTCGGCCCATTTGAACCGGCCCTCGAGGCCATGTCCCGCCTGATTTCCTCGCTGAGGGGCCCGGTCTATGCCGTGCTCGGCAACCACGACACGATTCTCATGGTGCCAGGTCTCGAACACATGGGCATCCGCACGCTGCTGAACGAGACCGTCGTCATCGAGCGTGGCCGCGACCGCATTCATCTTGCGGGTATCGACGACGCCCATTTCTACAGGGTCGACAACATCGAAAAGGCGGCGCAGGGCCTGCCGCACGACGAGTTCTCGATCCTTCTCTCGCACACGCCGGAGATCTTCCGTCAGGCGGCCCATGCGGATTTCGATCTCCTTCTCAGCGGCCACACGCATGGCGGACAGATCTGCCTGCCGGGTGGTATCCCGCTGACGCTCGCCGCTGTCCTGCCGCGATCGATGGGTCGGGGCCCATGGAAATACAACGCCATGGCCGGCTACACATCGGCGGGCGCTGGAACCTCGGTCGTTCCGGTTCGCTATAATTGTCCTGCCGAGATCACGCTCCACAGGCTTTGCCCCGTCGCTCGATGACCGTTCCATAGGGCCGGTCGTGCATCTTCCACCTATAGGCGCGAGCCCACGAGCTCTCCGGGAAAGAACAGAGCGGTCACAAGGCCGGCATCGAGGATCGATAGCGGCGCGACCCATCGGCAGGCCAGCGCCGGAAGCAGAGATTCCGGCACCTGGTCGAGACCGATATCAGATCCGCGCCTGATCGTTTTCGGCATCCGCGCGATCATCGAAGCCATACTTCTGACGCAGCGCCTGGTTTCACGCCGTCTGAGGCGGCAGCTTTCCAGCCAATTACCACGGGTCTTCTTCTCGAAAGACTTTAGCGACCTGAACCCACAAGGGCAGGGGACTTCACCATCGTCTAGCCCTTTGCGGCTCTCGGACGTGCCGCGAAGGCCCTCACGGCCGTTGTGTCGTCCTGTGAGTCGTGGAAGCTGGAGAGGTCGGCCACCGCCTGCGCTATCCACATGTGCAAGCTTGTCTCCGGCATCAGGGCCTGTGTCGACTTCACGCGTTGGCGTGCCGCCAGCGCAATGAGGCCAGATGCCGATGTGAGAGTTAAGCGGCTATAAGGCTTGAAGGTGCCGCGCTCAGTCTCGAGCATGGCGAAGCGCCGGTGCTCGGCCGATACACCGGCTAGCGCTTCAGTCACATTCGGCTTCCCGTTCGAGTTCAACGCGAATTCCAACGCCCGGCACAGATCCGCCGCGACGAACCAAACCCGGCCCTCGGCCCGCACGGCGCGGATGCACAGGCGCTTGCCTGGCCATGGGATGGTTCGAATGTGCTCGGCGACAATATGCACTGACCTCACCTTTCTTGTCGGGCACCGCTCCGGTGCCGGGGCGCAGGCTGATAACGCATGGCACGTCTGGCGCGAACCCTGAAGCACAGAGCGGGCCACATCATTCCTGTTGTCGGACGACATGACCTAGGCGAGAGCATTCGATGATGTCACGCTTGGTGCTGCTGGTCCTGGTCTTCTGTGCGACAGCGATGTTCGCAATTAACGGCGAACAGTTCCTGCACGGGCTCGGGGGCGATCGGCTTCTTGGAGCTGTGGGGGACCAGCTTGCGGTTTTTCGAAATCGGCCCGAGGACCTGGTCAAGGCCGATGTCAGCAAAACGGTGACCTCCGGAGACAGGCCTGAGCAGATCGAGGTTACGTTCGCGCCAATCCGGAGGACGCAGCGCTGCGTCTGGTGATCAAGGCCATCAATTCCGGCGCGCGGACAATCGAAGATGCTGCGCTTGCCGCCGCCGAGAGCGCAGCTGGAAGCGAGGCAAGTCTATGCTCGGCGATCAACCGCTCGCTGGCGGTGCTCAGGGCCTGGCGCGCGCCATAGACGAGATTGGATTGGGACGATGCGTTCCTCCTCGGGCTTACCCGCGCAAGAGAGGCGACGATCTCGGCGGCCATAAAGGTCAAATCCTAGCCGGCCGAAGCATGGGCACAGGATTGGGAGTTGAGCGCAATGAACAAGGACGATCTCGATCAACTGGCGATCAACACGATCCGCACGCTCTCGATCGACGCGGTCCAGCAGGCGAAATCCGGGCATCCGGGCACGCCGACGGCGCTGGCGCCCCTCGTCTACCGGGTCATGCGCTTCGACCCCATGGATCCGATCTGGCCCGATCGTGACCGTTTCGTGCTCTCCAACGGCCATGCCTCGATGCTGCTCTGGTCGGTGCTGCATCTGACGGGGACCCCTGAATGCCGACTATGAGCGCCTGGGGCAGCCGTCGGTGACGTTGGACGACATCCGCCACTTCCGGCAACTCGGCAGCAAGGCCCCCGGACATCCGGAATATCATTGGGTGTCGGGGGTGGAGACGACCACCGGTCCGCTGGGCCAAGGCATCGCCACCAGCGTCGGCATCGGCATCGCGCGGAAGTGGTTGGGCGCGCGAGGATGCGCTTGCGGTGTTCCGTGCGACCAAAGGTCGGCCGACCCTGATCATCCTGGATAGCCACATCGGCTATGGCTCGCCGCACAAGATCGATACGGCCGCCGCCCATGGCGAGCCCTTGGGCGAGGAAGAAGTGAAGCTGACCAAGCGCGCCTATGGCTGGCCGGAGGACGCCAAGTTTCTCGTCCCCGAAGCGGTGCGCGAGCATTTCGATGCCGGCATCGGCCGACGCGGCGCCGAGGCGCGCGGCCGCTGGGAGAAGCTCTTTGCCTCCTACCGGGCGCAGTTCCCGATGCTTGCCACCGAGATCGACCAGATGCTGCGCCGCGAGCTGCCCACGGGATGGGATCGCAACCTGCCGGGCTTCCCCGCCGACGCCAAGGGGATCGCTGGGCGCGACGCTTCGGGCGAGGCGCTGAACGTGCTCGCCCAGAACATCCCGTGGTTCCTGGGCGGCTCGGCTGACCTCGGACCCTCGAACAAAACGACGCTCAAATTTGACGGTGCCGGCGATTTCGAAGCCGGGACGCCAAGTGGCCGGAATCTGCATTTCGGAATTCGCGAGCACGCCATGGCGGCGGTCGTCAACGGGCTGTCGCTCTCGAAGCTACGAGCATTCGGCGCGACCTTCTTCATTTTCAGCGACTATGCGCGCCCCGCCATCCGGCTCTCCGCTCTGATGGAGCTTCCCACGATTTTGGTCTTCACTCATGACGCCATGGGCGTCGGCGAGGACGGGCCGACCCATCAGCCGGTGGAGCAACTGATCTCGCTGCGCGCCATTCCCGGCCTGGTCGTGCTGCGCCCAGGCGATGCCAATGAGGTCGTCGAGGCCTACCGCGCCATCCTGCAGCTGCGCCATCAGCCGGCTGTGATCGCGCTGTCGCGACAGCCCCTGCCGACTTTCGATCGCAGCAAATATGCATCGGCCGCCGGCGTCGCTCATGGCGCCTATGTCATGGCGGACGCGCCAGGCGGATCGCCTGAGGTCATTCTCATCGCTTCGGGCAGCGAGGTCTCTCTGGTGGTCAGACACTGGTGACGCAGGGCATTCGCTCCCGGGTGGTCTCCATGCCTTCCTGGGACATCTTCGAGCACCAGCCGCAATCCTATCGGGAGAGCGTGCTGCCGCCCAAGGTAACGGCGCGCCTCGCCGTCGAGCAGGGATCGGTCCTGGGATGGGAGCGCTATGTCGGCGCCGCCGGCCAGGTCATTGGCATGACGACCTTCGGCGCTTCCGCACCGCTCAAGGAGCTGCAGCGAAAGTTCGGCTTTGAGCCCGAGCGAATCGTCGCCGCAGCCAAGGAGCTGCTCCGACGCAAGTGACGAGGCGGGATAGCGCGTCGCGCCGCACAACCTTGTGCCCGTGCCCAACGCCGCGAACGATCGGCTCATTGGCGCGCTTTCCATTCAATGCACACGGCGTCACGAGCCTGGAACGTCCTCCGCTATCTTCTTATCCCTCGTGCGCGGTCACTTCCTGGTCTGATCCGGTAACGATCGATGCATCATCCTCGAGTCCGCGTGGTGACCACCCAAGCAGCTGAATATGGTTTCCGTGGTGGCCAATGCCTTCGCTACAGAACAATGAGTGGTGGTGAATTCGTGTTGAAACCAAGCAACATTCGTGTCGGTGCAAATCGACAGCAGCTAAGCCCGAATGGCAGGGCCGCCTGCTCGTCCGGCAGTCGAATTCAGCGGGGCTTCAGGTACTATCGCATCAGGATGTCGTGATCGTGGTTGCCGAAACCCTTGCCGAAGAGACCGCTCTGGCGCGCGTGGTTTGGCGTAGTACGGAGTAGGGCCAGCTCCCCAACTTAACCGCTCATTCCGGGAGACCCGCCTTCCGGAAGCCGTCCAAAATCATGTTTAGGGACAAAGAGTTTCTGAACGGCAGCAGCTTCTGCAGCGCAGAAACGGTTATTCCGGGCGACAGCGTTAGAAGCTTGGCTAGAGCCGTTCGAGCCTCCTCCAGGCGGTCAAGCTGCGTATAGGCGGGTACCAGGAGCCAATAGGTCGAGTCCCAATCCGAATAGAGGGCAGCCGAACGCCTGGCCAGCTCCAGTGCCTGGTCTGGACGGCCGCTCAGCAGATGACCATATCCGGTCGCGGTCAAATACAAGAAGAAGCCGGGGTCCAAGGGGTTGAGTGCCATCGCCCGCTGAGCCTGAACGAGCGCATCTTCAGGATTACCGGCAAAAGTCATCGCGAAACTTGAGAGTAGCGCAACGAGCCCAGAACCGGGGTTGAGTTCGAGCGCTCTTCGCACTGCGTCAAGGCCCGTGTCGTAGTCCCTCCCGACCATCACCAGAACAAAGCCGGCGATGACCAGGGTCGTTGCGTCATTGCCACCGGCTGCGAGCGCGCGACGGGAGAGCGCAATAGCCGTCCCTGCATCGTCTGGACCGAACGGCGACCATCCCCGCGTCAATCGCTGCTCGATGCACCACGCGGCATAAGCAAGAGCTGGTCCAAAAGCCGGGTCAAAATCGATGGCCTTCAGGAGCAGTTCCAGCCCCCTGAGGTTTTCATCAGGACGAAAGGCGTAAACATGCGGCAACGCCCGGAGATAGTGATCATAAGCGTTGAGGTTCTCCACCGGCTTGCGTCGGGCCCGTTCGATTTCCGCCTTGCGTAGGGTCGGTTCGATCGCCCCGACGACGCTTTCGGTGATCTTGTCTTGAAGATCGAAGACATCTTCGAGGCCACCATCGAACCTGTCTGCCCAGAGATGGCTACCGGTCAAAGCGTCGATCAACTGGCCCGTGATGCGCAACCGGTTTCCTGATTTGCGCACGCTGCCTTCCAGAACGTAGCGCACACCCAACTCCCTGGCCGCCTGGCGCACGTCCACTGCGCGGCCCTTGTAGGTGAAGCTTGAATTCCGGGCGATCACGAAGAGCTGACTAAATCTTGAAAGGGCGGTGATGATGTCCTCCACCATCCCATCGGCGAAGTACTCCTGTTCGGAATCGCCCGACATGTTGGTGAACGGCAGAACCGCGATCGACGGCTTGTCCGGCAGCGCCACGGTTGCTACCGCTGGCGCAACGGGCTCCGCTCGCGGCGCGGACGCGACCTTTGCAGCGAGACCGACCTCCAGCGAATAGATCCGCAGCGGCTCGGCGATGTTCTTGAGCTGGGTCTGACCGAGATCGCTGACCGAGAGGTCGAGCCTCGCCTTCACCTGGCGATAGGCGTCCTCGGACAGGCAGATGGCGCCGGGCGCGGCGACGCCCTCCAATCGCGAGGCGATATTGACGCCGTCACCCATCAGATCGCCGTCGCTCTCCTCGACCACGTCGCCGAGATGGATGCCGATCCGGAACTCGATGCGACGCTCCGGCGGCAGGCCGGCATTGCGCTCGACCATGCCGTTCTGCACCTCGATGGCGCAACGCACGGCGTCCACCACGCTGCGGAACTCGACAAGGGCCCCGTCCCCGGTGCGCTTCACGACGCGCCCATTGTGCACGGCGATCGTGGGGTCGATCAGGTCGCTGCGCAGCGCCCGCAGCCGCGCCAGGGTGCGATCCTCGTCCGCGCTGGCGAGCCGGCTGTACCCGACCACGTCGGCGGCCAGGATCGCCGCCAGTTTTCGAGCCTCGCCCATCGCAAACGTTCTCCAATGGCCGACCCGGCACGGGGCCATGCCCTTCGCCTAGGCCAGAACCGCCTCCACCACGCTCACCGCCGAATCCGTGGGCACGACACGCGTGAGCTGGAAGCCAGCCTTGGCGAGAAGACGGCGGTATTCGGCTTCCGTCCGCTCCTGCCCGCCCGGCAGCACGAGCATGACCATGTCCAGCATCTTTCCCGGATGCGGCGCGTCGCCTGGGGGGAGCACCATCTCGACGATCAGCAGGCGCCCGTCCGGCTTCATGGCCTTGCGGACATGTTCGAGGATCGTGAGGCACCGATCCTCGCTCCAGTCGTGGATGATGTGCGACAGGATATAGGCGTCGCCGCCGGCCGGCACGGTTTCGAAGAAGTCGCCGGCCTCGATCGTGACCCGGTCCAGCACGCCCTTGGCCTTCAGCAGGGCCGGCGCGTCGGCCACCACGTGCGGCCTATCGAACAGCACGCCGCGCGGCCCGGCGTGGCGGGCGAGGATGGCGGCCAGCATATTGCCTGTCGCGCCGCCGACGTCGACGACGGCTTCGAAGGGAGAAAAATCGTAGGCCGCGGCAACTGCCGGCGGCTCCTCGCCATGAATGCCGACCATTGTCTCGCTGAACAGGGAAGCATCCTCAGGATGTCGCGCGAGGTACTCGAAGATCGGCATTCCCTGCGCCTTCTCAAACCCCGTCTCGCCGGTCCGAACGGAATGGACGATGTGATCGAAAGATCCCTGAAACCAGGGTCTGCCCACCGTCAGCAGCGATGCCCGTGCCGAGCCCGGCGCGCCGGTCTTCAGCGCTTCGCCCAGAGCCGTCAGGGCGAACCGCTGCTCGGGCCCCTCGGTGAGAATGCCGAGGCTGGCCAGGGTCCGCATCAGCCTGTGCAGGGACGGAGCATGGGCCTCCACGGGACCCGCGAGTTCCTCGGCGCTCCTGGCCCCCGCCCCGAGATGGTCAGCCAACCCTAATTCAGCCGCCGCACAGACCACCCTGGAGACCCAGCTGGCGGTCCCCATCTGGATCAACTGGACCTGTGGCGGAAGGGCCTGGAGCGAGGCCTGCTGGTGAGGATCCGTCATTTTGAGCTGCCCGCCCGTGCAGATAGGTAAGCTTTAACATGGCACCGCCACTCACACATGTCGAATTGTGATTGCAGGAGACAAAACCATTAATCGCGCCAGTCATATATTTCAGCTCTCTGGAACTTCCTGCACATCCGAACTCAACGCCAAAGCCGCCGTTCACGCGACCAGCGGGTAGAGGCGGGTGGCGAGCCTGCCATGCCCTATTGGGGATAGCGATACGCCATGACGCTTCGCGCGCCGCTCTTGAGCCAAGAGCGCCTTCGTTGAGGATATCTCACCTCACGCCTGGTTGGATCAGCTGCGGGTCACGATATAATTCTCTCCGCTCGCCTTCAGCTGCGAGCACGCCTTATCCGCGGCATCGCGCGATAGCGGTCCGACCTGCACGCGATAGAATACGCCTTTGCTACCCACATCGGCCCGACGGACGGAACCAGCGCCCAGCATGTCGGGGTACCGCTTCCGCAATCGCGACAAGGTCGCCAGTGCCTCGCTCTTCGAGAGGCTGGATCGAGAATGCCAGAGGGTCAGCGGCATTGGCACTAGCGTCGGGCGGCTTGGCGCGTGGCGCCTCGGTCCCCTTCGTCGCCACAGGTGTGACGCCCCGAGACGTGTCAGCTACCCTCACCATAGCTGCCGTGGCCGCCGAAGAGAGCGTCCTCGGCTTGGTTGGCGGCAGGGGGGCCACTTCGGGCTTGTCCTTCGCCACGATCGTTACGTCAGGTTTGATCGACATCGTAGAGACTCGATGCGGGGCGCCAAACACGGACCTTTCGGCCGCAGCCTGAGGTGGGTCTGGCCGCGACACATTTGGGACGGGACGTCTGATCTCGCGATAAGAGGCAAAATCTCGGCTTCAATTCAAAAGCTTACGCGGCACGCGTGCTATCCTGCCCGTTCTATGTCGTGACCCCGAGTGGCCCAAATTCGCGCTTCTCGGGTCCGCCTAAGGACGCGAATAGACGCGGCGAGCGCCGTCAGGCCTGAGAGGAGCCGAGAGCTGCTGCCAAATCGAGCAAGAATGACGCCAGTCCGATCGCTTCTCAATTGGCAACCGCCCACAATCGTCCTCGCAATTACACGGTCGATCTGGAGCTATTGTCAAATGTTGGTGACGGACGGGATCAGGCGGCGGCGGCTTGAGCTTCTGGTCTGAGCATTTCGATTCCGTCGTTGAACTTTACTCCGAGGATGACTTTCGGCAACCGGGTGTGGCCGTCGAGACGGCGCCAGCTTTTCTCGGCGGCCTCGGCGAGCTTGAAGATCATGGCGAGCGCGGTCTTGTTCGACAGACATCCCTTGGAGCGAACCGTGCGGTGACGGACGGTTGCGAAGGCGCTTTCGATGACGTTCGACGTGCGCAGATGCTTCCAGTGTTCGGCCGGGAAGTCGTAGAAAGCGAGCAGCGCATCACGATCCTTGGTCAGGCACTCGACCGCCTTGTCGTATTTGACGCCCCAGGTCTCGACGAAGGCATCGAAGGCGACGAGCGCATCCTTCTTGGTCTCGGCCATCCAGATCTCCTGCAGCGCCCGCTTGGCTTTCGGTTGCTGGCTCTTGGGCAGCTTGTTGAGGACGTTGGCGGTCTTGTGCACCCAGCAGCGCTGGCCGCGCGTCTTGGGCCATACCTCCTCGACCGCTTGCCAGAAGCCGAGAGCACCGTCGGCGACGGCGAGCTGCGGCGCCATCGCCAGCCCGCGCCGCCTCAGGTCGAGGAGAAGCTCTCGCCAGGATTGCGCGCTCTCGCGCACGCCGTCAGTGAGGCCGACGAGCTCCTTCTTGCCCTCGGGCGCGGCCCCGATGATGACCAAAAGGCACTGCGCCTCGTCTTCGAGCCGGGCCTGCACGTGGATGCCGTCGACCCAGAAGTAGACGTAGCGCTCGGCTGAGAGATCGCGCTTGCTCCAACGCGCATGCTCCTCCGACCAGGCCTCTTTCAGCCTCCCGATGGTCGAAGCCGAGAGCCCGCCGGCGTTCTTGCCGAGCAGCGCCACCAGGGCCTCCTCGAAGTCGCCACTGGAAATGCCCTTGAGGTAGAGAACCGGCAGCAGCACCTCGAGGCTCTTCGATCGGCGCGCATAGGGCGGCAAGATTGTCGAGGAAAAGCGGATGCGATCCGCCCCTTCGCCCACACGGTCGCGCACCCGCGGGCACCGCACGGCGACCGGACCGATCCCGGTCATGATCTCGCGCTCGGGCAGATGCCCGTGGCGCACCAGCCGTTGCCGGCCATCCTCGGTCAATTCGGCGGACTGCCTCATGAGCACGCTCGCCACCTCGGCTTCCACGGCCTGCGCCAGCAGCGCTCGTGCGCCGTTGCGCAACACCTCGGTCAATGCATCGGTAAAAGTCCCTGGATGCGAGAGCCGGAAAACATTAGTCTCGGTCATGGCGTATCTTCCTTCGATGGAAAGTGGAGGCTTTGACACCACCACGATACGCCACCTCATCCCTTCATGCCGTCACCAACTTTCGAATATAGCTCGCGCTAAGCGCAAGCTCACTCAAGTGATTCGCAGGGTAATACACCACTAAGCTGCGAGTCTGGCAACGAAAACCTTTCGGTCGAACGAATGAATCTCGTTTCGCGGCCCGCGATACATTCGCCTTATGCCTCACGCATAGAGGGCGAAGTTTGACGGACCTCGCGGCGCGACTAAAGCCCCTCGCCGTCGATAGGATGCCGCTCGCCGAGCCCCCGCCTCGTGAGACGCGCTTCGGATCGAAGCCGGAGCTCTCCCGCGTGCATTGGGTGCGGCCGAAGCTCCTCGTCGAGGTGACCTTTTCGACCTGGACGGCAGAGGGTCTTTTGCGCCAGGTGGTCTATCAGGGGTTGCGCGAGGACAAGCCGGCCTCGGAGGGGCGTCTGGGGCGCCAGCGCCCTGACCGGCATTGTCACGGGAACATGTGTTTACTTGTTATTACTTGCTTGGGAGTGAGTGAGTGTCGAAACCAGTGATTCCAATAACTTAGCCCGCCGCTCTAGGCTTCTGAATCGCCTTCTACTTACTTGATGTGACAATGCCCGCCAGAAGTGACGACACCGAACAGCGCCACTAATCCACGCCGCGCCACTCAATCGATCAAGTCCGCCTTCCTGGCCTCGCGCTTGGCGACGGCGCGGGTTGGCACGTCGGAAGAACCATTTCGGCACAAAGTGGGCCCCACCGAGCGGGGGAATGCCCAGCGGGGCCCTGGCAACGGCCAGTTGTGAGACAACCGTCCAGGTTCTGTCGCAATAAGCGATCGCTGGTAAGGTGCTCGCTGGTTTTTTGACGACTGGGACGAAGGTGATGATCGAAGCGCTGCGCAAGGTGATCCAGCGGATGCACTATCCGCTGGAAGTGATGCTGACCTGCGTGCGCTGGTACTCGGCCTATCCGCTGAGCCTGCGCCACATCGAAGAGATGATGCAGGAGCGCGGAGTGTTCGTCGATCACGCCACGGTGCACCGCTGGGCGATCAAGATTCTGCCGGTGCTCGCTGCTATGTTGCGGCGACGTAAGCGAACAGTAGGCAAGAGCTGGCGCATGGACGAGACATACGTCAAGGTGGCCGGTCAGTGGAAATATTTGTACCGGGCAGTTGACCGCGACGGCGACACCGTCGACTTTCTATTGCGAGCCAAGCGCGACTGCGCCGCGGCTCGCACATTCCTGGAGCGCTCAATCGCGCTGCATGGCGAGCCAGACAGGATCACCATCGACAAGAGCAGAGCGAACACCGCCGCGATCGCCAGCTACAACGCTGAGAATGAGGCCGACATCGAGCTGCGCCAATCGAAGTATCTCAACAACATCGTTGAGCAAGATCATCGGGCGATCAAGCGCATCGTGCGGCCCATGCTGGGGTTCAAGACTTTTCGCTGCGCGAGCATCCTAATCGCCGGCATCGAGACGATGCACATGATCCACAAGGGGCAGCTCGACCGCCCCGAAGGCCAAGTCTCGTCCGCAGCAAGTCTGTTCTACTCCCTGGCAGTTTGAGCGGCGGCCGACCCCGCGGCTTCGCTTCAACTTCACTGGCTTATTGCGACAGAGCCAAAGTTTCTCAATTGACCTACGACCTCCGGATGGTGAGGCCCCCGAAACCAAAGCGGTCCTAGTTCCGAGATCGGTCACGGTCTGGCTGCGCTTCAGCTCACGCACGAGGAGCAAAAGGAAAAATCTCCGTGGAACTGCTTGGCGAGTTCCAGTATCTTTCTATGTCGGAGGTAGCCCCGATGCCGCAATATATTCCTAGCCCCCGGGATTGGGTGCGTGAACAGGTCGAACTCTACGAAAGCAGCGGCGGCATAAGAGGGACAACCCTGCGCGACACAGGGTTGCCCGTAGTCATTGTGACGCACATCGGAAACAAGACCGGCGCCATCCGAAAGACGCCGCTGATGCGTGTCAAGGACGGCGACAATTACGTCCTCGTCGGATCACAGGGCGGCGCGCCGAAAGATCCAGTCTGGGTTCACAATCTTCGCGCCAATCCGGAGGTTGAACTGCGCGACGAGACGGTCGTGCGACCAATGCGGGTGCGCGAGGTTCAGGACGAAGCTGAACGGAGCCGGCTCTGGGAACTCGCCGTTGCGGCGTATCCGCCTTATGCAGATTACCGGAAGCGCACCACCCGACGGATTCCCATCTTCGTTGCAGAACCATGACACGTGGGGTGATTAACAGCTTCGCGGCGCGCGTCGCTCCATGCGGGCTTGGTCTAGGCGCCGGTCGGGCCAGACGGAGGCGGCGCAAAAGGTCATCACTGACGGGGCGTGTTCCTACCGCTGTAGCCGAAGGGAGAGCCTAGATGGTGAAATTTGCGACCGTCGGAACAATTGAAGTAGCGCCCGGGCGGAGGGATCAGCTCTTGCCTTTGCTAATGGCGCACAAAGCCCGTTGCCTGAAAGATGAACCTGGAACCCTGCAGTTCAAAATCTTGCTGCCTAACGACGACGCTACAAAGGTTCTCTTGTACGAAGTCTACCGAGACGACGCTGCATCCGAGGTGCATCGGAACGGACCGTCCTTCGCGCGGTGGCGAGAAGAGACCGCCGGAATGGTAGTAAAGATCTACAGGACGAGATGCGCAGTCCTAGATTAAGACTAGTGGATCCAGTGACGCGACCTAGCGACGCAAACTGGACGAACTCGCGGCAGTCCGCGCTCGCAGCGCCCGCGCGACAAGACCCACCGGTCAACTTGGGTGACCACGTTGGCCCTGGAGGAACCCATGGCGACAATAACGTACGAGAAACAGATCACTGCGCTTCTTGTGATCGATCCGTATAACGACTTCATTTCCGAGGGGGGCAAGATCTGGAGCCGCATTCGGGGCGTTGCGGAAGCGAATGACTGCGTTCCTCATATGCTGCAGGTCCTGAATGCCGCGCGCAACGCAGGGCTTCGCGTCTTCTACGCGATGCATCGTCGATACCGTCGTGGCGACTACGAGACTTGGAAGTACATTGCGCCTATTCAGAAAGTAGCGTGGGAGCGAAAGCCCTTCGAATACGGCACGTGGGGCGGCGAAATCCGTACCGAGTTCGAGCCTAGGCCAGGCGAGATCATTGCCACGGAGCATTGGTGTTCCAGTGGTTTCGCCAACACAGATTTGGATTTGCTACTCAAAAGGCACGGCATCCATCAGCTCATCGTGATCGGGCTGATAGCACATACCTGCGTCGAAGCGACCGTTCGCTACGCCGCTGAGCTCAGCTACCAGGTGACGGTGGTAAGAGACGCAACGGCGGACTACTCGGATAAGGAGATGCGTGCCGCTCTCGACGTCAATATCCCGAACTACGCGAGTGCGGTAGTGACCACAAAGGAAGTCGTCGACTCGATTTCTGCTCTTTAAGCTGGGGGACTTCCGTTGGTGGTGTAGCTTTAGGGGTTCCGCTACCGCGGGAGAGGTCGGCGGCCAGCGCTGACGAGGTGATCGAGTGATCTGGTCGACTTCGCCTAATGGCCCGACTCAAACGACCGGCGACGTCTGCTCTTTCGCCGCCGCGCCTTGGCCACTCATGGCGAATCCCCAGTTGGAGCTCTGCCCGAACCGGAGCGGCGGCGGAGAAGCAAAGCCAAGCACGAGACGTCGAAGCGAAGCGAGGGAGACTCATCATGTGCACACGGCTAGACTCGGACCTCGTCGACCAGCGCCGGCGTCAACTCTTGACCACCGCCGCGATGGGAATTGCAGTTGCTGGTACTGCGAGTCTTCTCCCAACGCATCCAGCGCGAGCTGCTGCGAGTGATGCCATCCGCCCCTTCCGCGTCAATGTCCCCGAGGAAGACCTCATCGATCTCCGCCGGCGCATCGCCGCCACCCGCTGGCCGGACATGGAAACGGTCAGTGATGGCTCGCAGGGTGTTCCGCTCGGGAAACTTCGGGAGCTCGTCCGTTACTGGGGCACCGATTACGACTGGCGGAAGGCCGAAGCGAGACTGAATTCGTTGCCACAGTTCATGACGGAGATCGACGGACTGGACATTCATTTTATTCACGTTCGATCGCGCCATCCGAACGCGCTGCCGCTGATCGTCACGCACGGCTGGCCAGGATCGGTCATCGAGCAGCTCAAGATCATCGGTCCGCTCACGGATCCAACCGCACACGGCGGCAGCGAGGCGGACGCTTTCGATGTCGTCATCCCATCGCTGCCGGGTTACGGCTTTTCCGACAAGCCGACCAGCCCCGGCTGAGACCCGGAGCGCATCGCGCGAGCCTGGGCGGAGCTCATGAAGCGCCTCGGGTACACGCGCTATGTCGCGCAGGGCGGCGATTGGGGCACACCGATCTCCAGCGCGATGGCGCGCCAGGCCGCCGTAGGGTTGCTCGGCATTCACATCAACTTGCCAGCGACTGTGCCGCCCGAGGTCGCGGCGGCGCTCGCCGGTGGGCCCGTGCCAGCAGGGCTCTCCGAAAAAGAACGCGCGGTGCTGGACGCGCTCATGACGTCCGGGAAGAGCGGCAACTTGGCGTATTTCACGATGATGACCGCGCGGCCTCAGACGGTCGGTTATGGCGCGACGGACTCACCCGCAGGCCTTGCGGCGTGGGTGCTTGTGCATTCGGGCTTTGCGCAGTGGGCGTACGGCGCCGATCCCCAAGCATCCCCGACAAGAGACGACGTGCTGGATGACATCACGCTATACTGGCTGACGAACACGGCAGCCTCGGCCGCGCGGCTGTACTGGGAGAACGGCGCGCGAGGTAGCGTCATTGTCGCGGCCGCCCAAAGGACCGCTGAGATCTCGTTGCCGGTTGCCATGACGGTCTTTCCGAAGGACGTCTATCGCGCCCCGGAGACATGGGCCCGGCGCGCCTATCGCAATCTGATCTACTTCCACGAAGTCGATAGGGGCGGCCATTTCGGTTCTGTCGCAATAAGCCAGTGAAGCTGAAGCGAAGCCGCAGGGTAGGCTACCGCTCAAACTGCCAGGGAACAAAACTGACTCGCCGCGGACGAGGCTTGGCCTTCGGGGCAGTCGAGCTGCCCCTTACGGATCATGTGCATCGTCTCGATGCCAGCAATGAGGATGCTCGCGCTGCGAAAGGTCTTGAACCCCAGCATGGGCCGTAGGATGCGCTTGATCGCCCGATGATCTTGCTCGACGATGTTGTTGAGGTACTTCGATTGGCGCAACTCGATGGCGGCTTCATGCTCAGCGTTGTAGCTGGCGACTGCGGCGGTGTTCGCTCCGCTTTTGTCGATGGTGATCTTGTCGGGCTCGCCGTGCAGCGCGATGGAGCGCTCCAGGAATTTGCGGGCCGCGGTGCAGTCACGCTTGGGTCGCAGTAGAAAGTCGATGGTGTCGCCGTCGCGGTCAACTGCCCGATACAAGTACTTCCACTGGCCAGCCACCTTGACGTATGTCTCGTCCATACGCCAGCTCTTGCCCACTGGTCGCTTGCGTCGCCGTAAGACCGTGGCGAGCACCGGCAGAATCTTGATCGCCCAGCGGTGCACCGTGGCGTGATCGACGAACACACCGCGCTCCTGCATCATCTCTTCGATGTGGCGCAGGCTCAGTGGGTAGGCCGCGTACCAGCGCACGCAGGTCAGCATCACTTCCAGCGGATAGTGCATCCGCTGGATCACCTTGCGCAGTGCTTCAATCATCACCTTCGTCCCTGCCGTCAAAAGCCCGAACGCACATTACCAGGGCTCGCTTATTGCGACAGAACCGATCTGCCTACCATTGAACTTGAAGATCTTTTCACCGCACTGGTTGCAGCCGCAGACTACCTGGAAACCGGCCTGAGCGCGGTTATCGAGGGAGATGACGGCACGCACCTCGAGGCGGACGAAATTCGCGCTCAGATCGCGGGTCGAAATCGATAGAGGATCGAACGGCGGTCACGGATGACGAAAGGACCGAAACAATCGGCTCGCAGATCTCGCTGAGCGTGTCCGCGAAGCCGATCGCGCTGTGAGCGCCGCCCGTCGCGAGGCTGCCGATCGCGCGCTTGAGACCGGGCATTTGCTGATCGAAGCCAAAGCCGAATGCCACCACGGGGAATGGCTGCCGTTCCTAAAGCGCGCCGGGCTTGCCGAGCGCCAAGCACAGCGCCTCATGACGCTCGCCAGGTCTGGCTTGAAATCCGACACCGTGTCGGATTTGGGCATCCGAGCCGCATTGGACATGGCAAGCAAGAGGAAGCTGCCGAAGGCTGATGGGGTGCTCATTGTCTCGGTCGGCGAATGGAGCGGAACGCCTGCCCTCCCTTGGCCGCGGCGCTGGAGGGATGATCGGCCACCGTTCGGCGAGATCACCGCCTACGTCTACTCGATATCCGGAAGCGCACAATACCAAGTCGTTTTGTGGCGCGACCATCCGCCCGGAAGCGAGCCCGCAGCCACCACCATCGCCACCCGAAGGGCAATTCCATCCGATAGGCAGGACGTTGTGTTTTCAACCGTCGACAAGATGTTGGACGGGCGGCAATCCGACATGAGATTCAGCGTCCTCGACCCGAATGACGACGAGCTGGTCAACGCGGTCGTCCGACTACACGGGCTCGCCCTTGAAGACGCAGCTGCCCACCGAGTCATGGCAGATGCTCTCGAAATCGAGAGCATGGCCAAGTGTCGGCTCGCCGATGAAGTTGAAACGACACTCCAAGACCTTGGCCTCACGCCGCAAGACATCCACGAAGCCCGCATCATTCGAGACGCCGAGATAGCCGATCCTGGCATCGTCCGGCGTGTGCTCGACGAGAAGCTTGAGCGCGGCGAGGAGCCGACGCGGGCCGCTGTCATGAGCGCGATCGTCAACCGAACATCCGGCTAGGTCACCGACTCATAAAGCGCATCCAGATTTTGATTGCGGCGAGTTTGACGAGGCCGAGGTAATTGGCGTCGTGTTTTTCGAAGCGGGTGGCGATGGCTCTGAAATGCTTGAGTTTGCTGAAGAAGCGTTCGACGAGATTTCGAAAGCGATAGAGGAATGGACTGAAAGCCGGGATGTTGACGCGCCTCGGCATTGGCTTGACGTTGGCCCAAGCGCCGCGATCGGCCATGGTGCTGCGCAAGGCATCGCTGTCGTAGGCGCAGTCGCCGAGGAGTATCTGGCCTTTGGCGAGGCTGTCGAGCATATCGCTGGCGCTTTTGCCGTCGTGAGCTTGGCCTTCGGTCAGCTTCAGGGCAATCGGGTTGCCGTTGGCGTCGACGAGGGCATGTATCTTGGTTGTCAGCCCGCCTCGCGAGCGCCCCATGCATCGGGTTCCAACGTAGTCCCCAGAGGCAGTGCCGGAGCCTTCTTGCGAACCCCCTTTTTGACGTTGGCGGCGTGCTGATGCACCCGGATCGAGGAGGAGTCGACCATTTGCAGATCGCCCTCGTAAGCTATGGAGACGGCTTCGAAGATCTTGTCCCAGACGCCGATTTTCCGCCAGCGGACGAAGCCGTTGTAGCAAGTCGTGTAGGGGCCGTAGCGTTCTGGAATGTCGGCCCAAGGCGAGCCCGTACGCAGCCGCCAGTAGATGCCGTTCAACACCTTGCGATCATCAGCCCGTGGCACCCCTCGCGGTTTGTTGGGCAGCAACGGGGCGATGATCGACCATTCGAAATCGCTCAGTTCGTAACGGCGTGCGCTCATGATTGCTCCTCCACGGAGCTTGAATCACAACTCGCGCACCAAGGGAATCCGATTTATGAGTTTGTGACCTAGCCGGGCCCGTGATCTTGGTGCCGCCCGCTCGACTCCCTCCCGCCACCGTGCTGAGATCGGAGGAGTGATCGTGGCGGAGTGCTGGTTCGCGATGACACTGGGTCAAGCCAAGGCAATTATTGTGCGCGAGTGGTTGGCCCTCCCAGCGGAGGAGCGAGCCACGGAAAGTCAAGCATTGGCTTTTGCTATGAAGGTGGCGGATCGCTTCCAGTTTCGCAGCCTGGGCGGCAGGTACCAAATCATCAAGGGGTGGCTACAGCGGCACATCGGACTGCCCTAGGGACCCGCGCGCACGCGGAGGCGACCACCATCGCCGTCCATCACACGGGCGTGGCCATCTGGAACTTCCCGAGGAACTTCTGCGCCCGCTCCGTCACGCCGGCGCCTCTCTCGTGGCCTCGCTCCATAGGCTCAGGGCCCGCTGGAACGTGGCCATGTACTCTTCGGTAGAGACGGTTTGCGGACCCGCGAAGTAGCCGTCGATGGCCGCGTCGAATTTGGCGGCAGCCGCGAGAAGCTGGACGCCGCGCGGATGCCCCGGCGCTAGGGCGCGCATGCGATCGGACAGGCGATGCATCTCATCGGCGCCTCCAAGAAAGGCATGAGCAGTCACTTGGGCGCCACTTCAATTCCGGCCGGCACCTCACCATGTCGCGAGATGATCCGAGCAGCCTCCCATTGATCGAGATCAGGATCCCCCGCCTTCGAGAAGACGACAGCGCCTCCCACCACTGAAGCAAAGACGTCCGCCTTGCGCGTCGCCTCTTCTGCGGAAAACGCATGGACGACGCGGAGCGGTGTGAGCGTGCTGCCGATGTTGCGAAGGATCGGAAGAACGCCAAATCTCGTTACCCGGGGCATGACCTATTGAAGCACCATGCTCTCTTGATGTCGATCCGTTTCCGCGGTCCGGGCGCGATCAAAATTCACCCACCAACTCCAGCGTGCGGTAGGCTTTGTCACGGGAACCTTAATCGACTCGCAGAGGCACGCCAGGACGGTTCTGGCTCATGCCGCCGTTGCCGTTCTCCAAGTGTCAAATGCCCCTCTCCTGAGGATGCGCAGCGTGTTACGGGATGTGAGGTGACGCTGGGTGTTGAAGGTGTTGTGGACGGCGGCATGAACAGACAAGAAGCGTTGAGCCGAGCCGGGCGACTTGAACCTTTGCATCTTGAACTCACGTCGCCGCACCGGCTGGTGCGAATTCTCGGCTCGGTTGTTTCTGCGCAGCCCTTGCTCATGGCGGGCGGAAAGTCCGAGCTCTGACTTGGCGGCACTGTAGGATCTCAGCTTGTCGGTCACGAGCACCTCTGGCGCAAAGCCTTGCTTCTTCAGCAGTTTCCGCATCAGCTTGATAGCTGCGGTCTTGTTGCGTCGCCGTTGCGCAAGCAGGTCGAGAACCTCGCCCTCGCTGTTGACCGCTCGCCAGAGCCAGAACTGCTTGCCGCTGATCATCACGGCCATCTCGTCGAGATGCCATTGCGAGGTCGGGCGGGAGCGACGGCGGCGAAGCTCTCGGGCAAAAAGCGGTCCGAACTTCAGCACCCAGCGCCTTATCGTCTCGTAGGAGACGTCCAGACCGCGTTCCGCGAGGAGTTCCTCAACGTCGCGATAGCTCAGTGTGAACCGAGCATAAAGCCAAACTGCGTGCCGGATGATCGCCGGAGGAAATTGGTGACGAGCGAAGAGATGGTTGTCATTTGCCATCATAATCGAGCCTCAGCCAAGCGCGCCAGCGTTCTCGTGACATCGCCGGTCCACCGCCTCGCCGGTCTTGCGGTCAGTCATGGATGGCTGCGCCGGGCGCACCCTTTCCCAGGCCTCGACGGCACGGCCGAGAAAGGGATCGACGGGCTTGGTGAACGCACTTCCCGTTTTGTGGACGGGGATATCGAGTAGGCAGACCGGCTCCGATGCAGCACTAATCGTAGCGGCGAATCGCGTTGCGGCGGAGATCGCCAGTCTCGTGGACGGCGAAGCCGTGGCCAATCAATGCCCGGAGAAGTCAGCACCAAAACCAGCGACATCGAGATTCGCTGCGTAGGTCAAAGGATCGAGTGAGCGGCCTGAACCGGCGGCATGCATATTGGTCGACCGGCACGCCGATATGATTGCCTATCAGTGGCGCGGGGGTCGAGTCGGAGGAGCGCTACCACCGTTCCCCCCGACCGAATATGCCCGAAATCACATTGCTGATGATCGTGGCGAGAACCCGCTTCCGAACAGGGGTACGCATTCCTTCATAAGGACTTACTCACCGGTCGGCAATTAAGGCGACAAATGGCTTGTACATTGGCGCATGGTTTGGTATCATGAGCCATGAAGCGAGACGGGCGCAGCTTTGATCACCGAACACTTGAGGCCATACGGCTGATGGCGGTGGAGCGGGTGCGGGACGGAGAGCCGGCCTCTTCGGTTATCGCGTCTTACGGTTTCAGTCGCACGACGATCTACAAATGGGTTGCGGCCGCGGCGACACCGGGGATTGGCCTGAAAGCGCTGCTGTCTCGGCCGGCGAGTGGGCGGCCGCGCACTTTGTCCCCTCATCAGGAGCGGCAGGTTTATCGCTGGATCAATGGCCGCGACCCTCGCCAGTATGGACTGGATTTCGGCCTGTGGACGCGGTCGATAGTGGCCAGCCTGATCGAGCGCAAGTTTGACATTCGCCTTGGTGTGACCGCCGTGGGCGAATTGCTCGCCAAACTCGGGTTGACACCGCAAAAGCCGTTGCAGCGCGCCTACCAGCGCGATCCGGAAGCCATCGAGAGATGGCAGCGCGAAACCTTTCCCGCCATTGCGCGGCAGGCGAAAGCGTCAGGGGGCGAGATCTATTTCTGGGATGAGTCCGGGTTTCGTGCGGACACTGTGCACGGCAAGACTTGGGGTGTGAAAGGGCAAACACCTGTTGTCGAGCGCCCCGGTCAACGGCAATCGATCAGTGCGGCATCGGCCGTGAATTCGAAAGGCGCTTTCTGGTATTGCACTTATCAAGGCGGCCTCAACGCGGAGCTGTTTGTTGATCTGCTGCGGCGAATGATGCGGCACCGCACGAAGCCGGTGCATCTGGTGGTAGACGGCCTCCCGGCGCACAAGACGACGCTGGCAAAAGCCTATTTTGCGTCGACCAATGGGCTACTCACGCTACACTTCCTTCCCGGTTATGCGCCCGAGTTGAACCCTGATGAACTTGTCTGGAGCCATATGAAGCGCACCGGCGTCGCCAGGACACCACTGCGCAAAAGTGAAACACTACGAGGCAAAATCGAAACCCAACTTGCAGCACTCAGGACAACGCCCGGGCTCATCCGATCATTCTTCAAGGCCCCAGCTGTCGCCTATATTACCGACTGGTGAGTAATGCGCCTGTCGACCTTGGCCGCTTCTGGGCGAGACACGCTCGACCGCCACACGTCCACGCCGCCGCGAGCGCCCTGCACCCCGGAGCCCGGTCCAGATCCTCGACCCGGTCAGCGTCGCAGCGCGACCCAGCCTCCGCCCGCTTCGTGGCTGTCGGCGCAGGCTTCGATGAAGCGGACGCCGTCCCGGCCCTGCTCGGCATTCGTGTAGCGCACGAGCCCTTCGGGGAGCGCGATGCCGGCGCGGCGGGCGGCGATGACGAAGCCCAACTCCGCATAGAGGTTGGACCAGGCGTCGATCAGCGCCTCGTCGTGACCGCGCGGCATATGGACGAGTCGCTCGGCTTCTCGCAGCATGCCGGCGCCCCGGCCGCGCTGGATGATGCGCTCTGGCTCACCGAGCGGCGCGTGGCGTAGTTGCTCGGGGAATTCCTGATCCCATTCAAGCCCCCCTTTCTCGCCGAACAGCCGAAGCCGGAGCCCGGCATAGTTTCCGGGCGCGGCCTGCGTCACCCAGAGCAGCCCCGGCACCCCGCCGCTGAGGCGCAGGTTCACGAACACCGTGTCCTCCAGCCGCTTCGGTGCCCCGCAGACATGGAACTCCGCCCGCAACTCCTCGATGTCGAGGCCGGAAACCGTCTTGAGCAGGTGATAGGCGTGGGTGCCGATGTCGCCGGCAGCTGAGGCACGGCCCACCTTCGCGGGATCGCGGCGCCAGGCCGCAGCGCGGTTGTTGGGCGCGTCGGGGGCGGCGGACCAGTCCTGCACGAACTCCACGTGGGCCTGTCGCACGCGGCCGATCGCACCCCGCTCCACCATGAGCGTCGCCTGCCGAACCATCGCATGGTGGGCGAAGGAATAGGTCAGCGCCAGCGTTACCCCAGTTTCCTTCTGCAGCGCGGCAAGTTCCTCGGCCTCCATCGAGGACATGGCCATCGGCTTGCCGAGAATGACGTCGATCCCCTTGCGAAGGAATTCGGCGGCGATGGGTGCATGGGTAAAGTTCGGCGTGCAGATCGCTACCGCCTCGATGCCGTCGGGGCGGGGGGCCTCGGCGGCCGCCATCGCACGGTAGTCGGAATAGCTGCGGCTTTCGTCGAGGCCCCAGTCTCGGGCGGAAAGGGCGCCGACCTTCGGGTCGGCGGACAGCGCCCCCGCCACGATATCCCAATGCGCGGAAAGGCGCGCGCCTGCCGCGTGCCAAGCGCCGACCTGACCGCTGCGCCCGCCGCCGACGAAACCAAGCCGGAGGCGCCGGCCGAGCGGTGGCCTGCGCAGACCCTGTTGCATCGAGAAATCCTGCGCCAAGCCGTCGAAGGGTGCGAGGCTCGGCATGATCAGACCTTCGCGGCGTAAAGCGCCGGCCGCACCGGCAGTGCGATCTCCACCGCACGGCCGGCAGGCAGGGAGGCTGCTACCTGTTCGGCGATGGCGGTGGTGACGTAGCCGTCCCAGGCAGAAGCGCCGGCAGCGCTACCCGCAGCGATGGCGTTCACAAAGGCCTGCATCTGGTCGCGGTAAGCCTGGGCAAAGCGGGGAATCCAGTCCGGCGGGAAGCGGAAGCCCTGGGCACCAGCACGGTTGCTCAGCGTGCTGGTGGGCGCCGCCATCTCGATCGTGCCTTTCGCGCCGACGAGTTGGGCATGCACGTGATAGCCATAGCCGCCATTGATGTTCACCTCGGTCGAGACCAGCTCGCCCTTGTCGGTGCGCATCACGATCATCAAGAGGCCCGCCTCGCCGGCCGGGAAGACCTGGGCCGCCACCATCTCGGAGCCAAGCAGCCAGCGGCTGACGTCGATCTCGTGAACGAAGGAATTGGTCACCGCCATCGCGCCGGTGAACCAGTCCGGCGCGGCGAGATTGCGGTGGACGTTATGCAACACCACCGGCGCGCCGATGCTGCCGTCCATGCAGGCGCGCCGCATCTCGCCATAGGCGGCGTCGAAGCGGCGCATGAAGCCCACCTGCACCAGGCGGCGGCCAAGCGCCACCTCGGCTTCGACGATGCGCAGACCATCCGCCGCCGTGGCGGCGATCGGCTTCTCGCAGAGCACGGCTTTGCGCGCCTCTATTGCAGCGAGGGTATATTCGGCATGCGTCGCATCCGGTGAGGCGATGACCAGCGCTTGCACATCGTCGGACGCGATCAGCGCGTGGGGATCGCTGAAGGTGCGTGCCCCCCGCGCTACCGCTGCGGCCCGCGCCGGATCGGCGTCGCACACCGCGGCAAGATGCGCGCCGCTCGTCCGTTCGCGCAGGATACGGGCGTGCTCGGCTCCCATCACCCCCGTGCCGATGACACCGACCGCAATGCTCATGGCACGTCTCTCCAGGCAGCGGCGCGGCTCGAGTCGCGGATCGCCTCCACCAGCGTCTGGATGCGCAGGCCCGCGCGGAAGTTGAAGGGTTCCGGCCGACGCCGGGCGATCGCTTCGAGATAGCCCGCAACCTCGATGGCCTTGAGGTCGTTGAAGCCGAGCTGGTGGCCGGGCGCGACGCAGAAGAGACCGTAAGGGGGATGGTCCGGCCCTGCCTCGATCCGGCGGAATCCCTGGCGACCGTGACGGTCATCGGTGGAGTAGAAATAGAGCTCGTTGAACCGCTCCTGGCTGAAGGCGAGCGCCCCCCTCGTGCCATAGACCTCGAAATCGTGCTGCATCTTCCGGCCCGTCGCGATCCAGTTCCCCTCGATGGAGCCCGTGGCGCCGCTCGCGAACCGCAGGAAGGCGCGGCCGATATCGTCCACCTCCAGTCGCCTTGTGCCGCCCTTGCCGTCCGTCCGCTCGGCGATCATCGTCACGCAGTCGCCCATCACGCGGGTGATCGGCCCCGCCGCCGGGCCCATCAGAAACTCGGCCGTGGCGAGCGCATGGCTGCCGATATCGGCCAGCGCGCCACCGCCTGCCGGATCGTGACGGAAGGTGAAGGGGCTCGAGGCGTCAGCCATATAGTCCTCGGCGTGAAGGCCGCGATAGCCGCGGATCTCGCCGAGCTCGCCGGCTGCGATCATGTCGCGCGCCAGTCCCAGCATCGGGTTGCAAAGGTAGTTGAAGCCAAGCTGGGTCTTTACCCCCCTGGCCTCGGCGGCCTCTGCCATCTCGCGCGCTTCGGCCGCCAGCGGTGCCAGCGGCTTCTCGCAATAGACATGCTTGCCCGCGGCGATGGCTGCGAGCGCCATCTCCTTATGGAGTGCATTGGGCGCGGTGATGTTCACCACGTCGATCTCCGGATCCGCCACCAGCCTCCGCCAGTCGCCCGTAGCGCGCGCGAAGCCGAGCGCGGCGGCGGCCTTGGCGGCCAACGCCTCGCTGATATCGGCAAGGCTGTGCAGCTCCGGCTCGAATGGAAGGTCGAACACCCGCGCAGCGGTGGTATAGCCGAAGGCATGCGCCTTACCCATGAAGCCGCTGCCGATCAGGCCGATGCGAAGCTTCGGTTTGGTCATGTCAAACCCCTGTTCCCAATCTGACCATGGGAATTCCCTTTTGCATTCTCTTGCAATGATTGTTGCGCATAATGCCAGTTGTCAATATTCAGTGACGACCGTTATGCTCGCTGCAATTCCGTCGAGGGAGGAGACAGTATGGCTCAGGCAACGATTCGCCTCACTATGGCCCAGGCGGTGGTGCGCTGGCTGACGCAGCAGTTTACCGATATCGAGGGCACCCGCGTGCCTCTATTCGCAGGTGTCTTCGGCATCTTCGGGCACGGCAATGTCACCTGCCTCTCCGAGGCGCTCGAGACCGTGCAGGACCGTCTGCCCACATGGCGCGGACAGAACGAGCAATCCATGGCTCTCGCTGCGATCGGTTTTGCCAAGGCCAAGCGCCGGCGGCAGATCATGGTCGCCACCTCCTCCATCGGCCCCGGGGCGCTGAACATGGTGACGGCGGCGGGCACGGCCCATGCGAACCGGTTGCCGATTCTTCTTCTTGCGGGCGACACCTTCACGCATCGCCTGCCCGATCCGGTGCTTCAGCAGGTCGAGCATTTCGGCAATCCGACCGTGACGGTGAACGACGCCTTCAAGGCGGTCACCCGCTATTGGGACCGGATCACCCATCCGGCCCAAATCGTGTCGTCCCTGCCGCAGGCGGTGGCGACGATGCTCGATCCGGCCGATTGCGGGCCGGCCTTCCTCGCGCTGCCGCAGGATACGCAGGAAGTGGCGTTCGACTACCCGGAGGTCTTCTTCGAGCCTCGCCTCCGGACCATCCCGCGCCCGCGCCCGGACCGCGCGAAGCTCGCCGAAGCGGCGGCGCTGCTGAAGACGGCGAAGAAGCCGATCCTGATCTCGGGGGGCGGAGTGCGCTATTCGCTGGCCGAAAAAGCTGTGGCGGAGTTCGCGGTGAAGCGCGGGATCCCGATCGTCGAGACCATCGCCGGCAAGGGCAGCGTCGGCCACCACCACCCGGCCCATGCCGGCCCGATCGGCATCATCGGCTCCACTTCGGCGAATGCGCTCGCCGTCGACGCCGACGTGATCCTCGCCGTGGGCACGCGGCTGCAGGACTTCACCACCGGGTCCTGGACGGCGTTCAGCCCGCGCGCGCAATTCATCTCGATCAACGCCGCCCGCTTCGACGCGGTGAAACACCGGGCGCTCGCCGTCGTGGGCGACGCGCTCGAGACCGTGACGGAGCTCGACGCGGCGCTCGGCGAATGGCGTGCGGAGCCCGCTCACATGGCCAGGGCAAAGGCTCTGTTCAAGGAATGGGACGCGCTGCTCGACAAGCTCCAGGCGCCGAGCAACACGCCCGTGCCGACCTATGCCCAGGTCGTCCATGCGGTGAACGAAGCCGCGGGCGAGAGGGACACGCTGATCACTGCCGCCGGCGGCCTTCCCGGCGAGGTCGCCAAGGGCTGGCGCGTCAAGACGCCGAACAGCTTCGATCTCGAATTCGGCTTCTCCTGCATGGGCTATGAGATTGCAGCGGGCTGGGGCCATGCGATGGCCAATGCCGGCTCCGGCGGGCTTGGCGGCACGCCGATCGTGATGGTCGGCGACGGCAGCTACATGATGATGAACTCCGACATCTATTCGACCGTTCTGAGCGGCCACAAGATGATCGTCGTGGTCTGCGACAATGGCGGCTTCGCGGTCATCAACCGGCTGCAGCAATTCAAGGGCGTGCCCGGCTTCAACAACCTTCTGACCGATTGTCGGGTGCAGAACCCCTCGGCGCCTCTCCACGTCGATTTCGCCAAACATGCCGAGGCGATGGGGGCGGCGGCGCGCCATTGCGACAGCCTCGCCGACCTCGTGGCCGCGCTCGAATGGGCGAAGGGCACCGACCGGACCACCGTGCTTTCCATCGCGACCGATGCCTATGCCTGGGTGCCGGGCGATGCCGACTGGGACGTCGGAGTGCCCGAGGTCTCCTCGCGCGAGTCGGTGCGCAACGCGCGCAAGCAGCAGGAAGAGATCCGTGCGAAGCAACGCGTCGGAGTGTGAGAGAGAATGAAAGCGAAACTTGGAATAGCCCCCATCGCCTGGTGGAACGACGACCTCGCGGAACTTTCCGACGATGTGAGCCTGGAGGAATGCCTCCGCCAGGCGAGCGTGGCGGGCTTCACCGGCATGGAGACCGGCCGGCGCTTCCCCATGAATATGGAGGAGCTCGGCCCGATCCTCGCCCGTTACCACATCTCGGTCTGCGGCGGCTGGTTCTCGGGCCTCCTGCTCGACGGCGACATCGAACGGGAAAAGGACCGCATCCGTGCCCAGATGGACTTCTTCATCGCGGCCCGGGCGCCTTGCATCGTCTATGGCGAAACCGCGCGCTCGATCCAGGGCGTCCGCTCGGCGCCACTTGCCACCAAGCCGAGGCTCTCGGAGGAGGAGATCAAGGTCTACGGCCGCAAGATGACTGCCTTCGGGGAGTGGTGCGCCGGTGAGGGAATGCCCATCGCCTATCACCACCACATGGCCGCCGCGATCGAGACCGAGACCGAGCTCGATCTGCTCATGCAGCATTCGGGCGAGGGGCTGCCGCTCCTGTTCGATGCGGGCCATCTGGCCTTCGCCGGCGGCGACGTGCTGCGCGTCATCAACAAGCACCACGCCCGCATCAGCCATGTCCACACCAAGGATGTGCGGATGGGGGTCATCGAGACGCTCGACCGGAAAAGGGAGAGCTTCCTCGATGCGGTGGTGAAGGGCGTATTCACCGCGCCGGGGCGACGGCTCGCTCGATTTCGTCGGCATCGTGAGGCGGCTTGCCTCCTACGGCTATGAAGGCTGGTTCGTGGTCGAGGCCGAACAGGACCCGAAAATCAGTCCGCCGCTCGAAATGGCGAAGAAGGGGCATGAGGAACTCATGCGCGTGATGGCGGCGGCCGGATATGAGGTGGTGCAATGAACAGGATGGACGGCAAGATCTGCGTGATCGCGGGCGCGACGCAGGGTCTCGGCGCGGCGATCGCGCGGCGGCTTGCGGCCGCGGGAGCCGCGGGGATCGTCGTCACCGGGCGCAATGAGGCGCGCGGCAAGGGGGTGGCAGATGGAATCACCGCGAGATACGGCACACCGGCCCTCTTCCTGCGCGCCGACCTTGGCTCGGTCGCCGAGACCGACAAGCGCTTCGGCCATGCGCATGTGCTGGTGAATGCCGGCGCGCTGACCGAGCGCGGGACGATCCTGAGCACGACCCCCGAGCTTTTCGACCGGATGTTCGCGACCAATGTTCGCGGGCCCTTCTTCCTGATGCAGGAAGCGATCAAGCTGATGATCCGCGACGGCATCGAAGGTGCAATCTGCAATATCGGCTCGTTCTCGGCGCTTTCCGGCCAGCCCTTCATCAACCCCTACTGCGCCTCGAAGGGGGCGCTGACCACGCTTACCGCCAACACCGCCTTCTCGGTGATGGGCAACCGCATCCGGGTGAACCAGCTCAATGTCGGTTGGATGGCATCGGACAACGAGCTGGAGCTCCAGGCGGCCGAAAAGGGCGATCCGAACTGGATGGAGAAGGCGGTGGAGAGTCTTCCCTTCGGCCGGCTCGTCGACCCAGAGGAGGCGGCGCGGGCCGTGAACTTCCTCGTTTCCGACGATGCCGGGCTGATGACCGGCTCCATCGTCAATTTCGACCAGTCCGTCTGGGGCGCGGTGGCAGGCGGCATGCCTGTGCCCGACGGGCCGATGAAGCTTCCCGCTTGATCCTCCCGCCGGCGGACGCGGCGCTTCGGCGCCCCGCTATTCTGGAGCCTCTCCCAATCCGATTGAATCGGATCGGGGCTCTACGTCTCTGAATCAGACCCGTTTCTGCTCCGAGCCGGAGACCACTCCGCCGGAAAATGCGCTAGCTCTGGGTAACGATCGGAATGCGGGGCCGGTCTGGCTCCGTCTGAAGTCGCGAGGCGAGCGCGATGGTCAGCGCCTGCGCGAGGCACATCGGCGCGGCGAGCGAGCGGGAGAAGGTGTATTCGTGCTCGGGCACGGCGAAGAGCACCCGGCTGTTCTTGGCAAGCGGCGACAGCGTGCTGTCGCTGATCGCCACGATCGGCACGCCGCGCGCGGCCGTTTCCTCTACGACATTCACCACTTCGTTCGCGTAGAAGCGGAATGAGACGGCGAGGAGGAGGTCGGTCGGCCTGATCAACCTGGCCACATGCGTCGCAATGCCGCCGCCGGCGTCGAGAAGCACGGCACGCTTGCCCAGCATGGTGAGCACATAGCGCAGGAGCTCCACCACCGGGATCGAGCGGAGCTGGCCGATGAGGTAGATCGTGTCGGCTTCCTCCATCAGGCGGGCCGCGTCGGCGATCTGCTCGGCCGTCGTGCCGGTCAAGAGATCCTGCAGCGAGGAGATGTCGCGTACCACGAGGTCGCGCAGGAAGCCCATCTCGCTGCGGTCCACGCGTGCGCCGAGTTCCTCCTCCAATGCCTTGACGCGGGCGTCGAAGCCCGGAGCGGCCGTCGAAAGGCGGCGCCGAAAGACCGCCTGCAGCTCCTTGAAGCCACGGTAGCCGAGAGACTGCGCGAAGCGCACGAAGCCGGAGGCGTGCACGCCGCATTTCTCGGCGATGGCGTGGACGGAGATCACCGCAACGTCGTTGGGGTTGTGCGTGAGATGGAGGGCGATCTTCTGATAGGAGTTGCTCATCTCCTCATAACGATCGTGGATGACGCGGATGAGGGCTTCGTAGGTCTCCGGCGGCATCTTCACGGTCATGTCCTGGCCCTTCGTCGGCGTACGTCTTGGCGTGAGAATCCGGAACTTAGCCGGCACCGCGTACGCTTAACGTGAGAATGTTGCGCTGAAACTTTCTCACATATGCAGCTTACTTGAAGAATGTTTTGGCGGTCTCGCTCGGGTCTGCGGCCTTCCTGGCTCTCTAGCTCGGCCTCTTCCTCGCCCAACCTCGCCCCCGAATCACAACAACGTTCGAGACCAGGATTCTCACGTTAGGTGGCCACAAGCAGGCAGGATTCTCAAGTTAAGCGGGTCTGCCTCACTTTCCGTGCTGCCTGGATCACCCAGTCACCGCAGGAGCGCTCGGTACCCAGAATCCGCACGACTGGCCCGCGAGACCACGCTGAATTCGTTTGCATGCGCATCGATATCGGCAACCAAGCAGCTGATCAAGACAAGCAGCACGGAAAGTGAGGCAGACCCTTTCATGGTGAGACTCGAACGTTCTAGCCCGAACTTGAGCATTTCACCTGAGGTTGGATCGGGCTTTGGGTCTCAATTTGGAGGTCATGGTTGTTCCTGAAAAGCATGGTGTCCCCTGCCCTTACAGGAAGCGCCGCGTTCGGCGTCGGCGGTCGATCGACCGGTTTTCGAATCTCAGTTGAAATGCATCGTCTGATGCGGCCTTACTGATCCCCTATTGCCAACTGCGCCGGGCGCTTAGAGCCGTCTCGCCATCTCGGCATGCGGCATCAGGAACGCCGCAAGGTCGTGAACCACGTCGGCAAGCGAGCCTACTGGGAACGCGACGTTCAGCACGAATGAAGCCCATGCCTGCCGTTTGGCGGGCTCTTCGGCGAAAGCTGCTGTCAACGCGTCCGGCGGCCCGGTCGGGATCGAAGTATTCCGCCGTGCAAAGGTCGCCGAGATCGTGCGGGCGAGCCCATCGCCCTTGAAGGCGTAGTGAGACCGCCTCAAACCTGGGGGTGTAAATCGGCGTGGGGTCCCGACGCCGATTGGCTCGGTAACTAATTGATTTTTTGAAGCTTGATGGGGTCCGCCGCGGACGCCTATTCACACCTTTCGCGTGATTTGCGCGCAGCCGGTCGATGACGACGGCGTCGTCTTCGACGTCGACGCGCTGGAGGCCGCGCTGATTCGCGAAGAGGCGGAGTATGGCGGGGTTCGGGTTCGCACCAACGCCACGATCGCTGGCGCCCGCATCCCAATCCAGATCGATGTCGGATTCGGTGACGTCGTCACACCAGGACCGGTCGAGATCAAATATCCGTCGCTCCTGGGTGCGCCGACGGCTCGTCTCAGGGCCTATCCCGTCGACACGGTGGTCGCGGAGAAGTTTGAGGCGCTGGTGACGCTCGGCATTGCGAACAGCCGCCTCAAGGATTTCTACGATTTGTGGCTGATCGCGGAGACGTTCGAACTCGACCGGTCCATTCTCGCGGCCGCGTTGCGGCACACGTTCGGCAGGCGGGGTACCGCATTGCCAAGCGAGACGCCGACGGGCCTCAGCGAGGCGTATGCCGAAACATGGGATCGCCAGTGGCGGGCGTTCCTTGGCCGCGAGCGCATGGCGGCCGCGCCGCAGGTGCTCGCCGCGGTGATCGCGGACCTCAGACGCTTTCTGCTGCCACTGGCTGAGCCGGCAGAGGGCGATTGGCGTTGGAGGCCGAAGGAAGGCTGGGTCCGCTCGACAACGCGGGGCGGATAGGTGCGTCCGGAACTCAGGGCGCACCAGGTAGAAAGATCCGCGGCCGAAGCCATCCAGTGCTGGTGCGCCTTCCCAAGATGACCATTCCTTAAAAGCCTACGGGGTTCTGTCGTAACAAAGGATATTGTCGCCCACCGACGACCAATATATTGGACTGCCAAAACGAGACTGGCACAGTCTATAGTAGTCTTGCACCTCAAGAAATCCTTACTGCGACAGAACCGTTTTCTGCCCCACAACCCGATCCCATGCGACCGCCAAACTCGCCTCAGTTTTGCGCCGGGAAGTAGTCCAGCGCGGGAGCAGGCGAGCCGTTGTCTTTCCCCCATTCAGGCGGAGGATTGCGCATAGCCCACATCGCCGCCTGCGTGCGATTGGTGACCCCAATTTTGCGGAGGATCGCCTTGACATGAACCTTGACGGTGGCTTCGGCGATTTCGATCGCTCTCGCAATAACCTTATTGGAGGAGCCTTCCGTCAAGCGGCGCAAGATCCGCGTTTCCTGGGCCGATAGGTGCGGAGCGTTATGCCCTTCAGGCTCCGCTGGGGTTCCGTTGTTATTGACGCCATTCACGTAGTCGTCAACCTTGAACCTCGCCGTTGTTGGATCATTGCTGGGCGACCATATGCGATCGGCAGGCAGCTCCTCGTCGAGGTGGCGCCGAACTCCGCGCCTCGCCTCGTCCTCACGTCCGAGAATGAACGGCAAGGCCGCCAGCGGCAAAAGCGTCTCACCTAGCATCACCATTTCGAGAGATTTGAGAAACAGATCCGGCGTGGCCTTCCTCGCGAAACAAGCATGGGCACCAGCCCGAAACAAAGAGACTAAATCGCGAATTTGATCACTGCCCGCCAGAACCGCGATCCGAGCGGCCGGGCGCTCCTGCTTGATGAGTTCGATTTCTTTGATTGCGGTCTCCACATCATGGCCGACATCGATAATCAGCAAGAGGGGCTGGTCGGGCCTGATCGAGTTCTGGACAAGTTCGCTGACGCAGGAAGCAGAGCCGACCACCTGGAACCCCCCGCGTTGTCCCGCGTTGAGAATGCCGGCTAGACCTTCCCGTGATAGGCCGCCTCGCCCGATAATGACGGTTGCAAAAGTCTCCGAGCCGGTAACTGTGTCCTGATTTTGCGATGCCCCCGTTCTGACGAGAGAGAGATCAGTAGTCTGCGACTGTTGCACGACCCGAGGACCGATGTTCGTTGCTGCGCCATTTTGAAAAAACGCTCCCATAGTTCACCTCATATAACTGCGTCGGACGTATGGATTTTAGCGACCGCCGCAAAACGCATGCCAGCATGGCCTTATTGGATAGCCCGGCGGGCGACGCAGCAAGGATACAATCACGGCGTCTTTCTCAAACTAATTCGGATTACTCCCAACGCGCCATGCGGGCCGCCGGTTCGGCTAAAAAAGCCTGGCGAGGCCTGTGCGGGCGGCGGCACGAACGGACAGGAAGCGCTGAGCTGATCCTTGCGAATTGAACCTTTGCAGCTTGAACTCGCGTCGCCGCAGGGGCTAGTGGGAATTCTCAGCTTCGTCGTCTCTGCGCAGCCCTTACTCATGACGAGTGGAGAGGCCGAGTTCCGACTTCGCCGCACCGTAGGATCCCAGCTTGTCGGTCACGAGCACCTTCGGCGCGCCGCCTTGCTTCTTCAGCAGTTTGCGCATGAGCTTGATGGCTGCGGCCTTGTTGCGTCGCCGTTGCACGAGCACCCCGCGGCTGATCGTCTCGTAGGGGACCTCCAGACCGCGCTTAGCGAGGAGTAAGGCTGGCCAAATTGTCGCGTAAGCGACATAGTAACCTATCACCCGCAGCGGCACCGCGCCAGGGCAACGGTGGCCGAAAGAAGGTTCAGCGCTCTTGCCTTGGTAACATGCGTCGCTGGAACGCTTCGGCCTAAGCTCTAGCCTTAGGAGGTGACCATGCGCGTCTGGCCTACGCTTAAGTTCTTGGGGCGCACGACTGCGGTTATTGTTTGGGTCTTCGCCTTGACGGCTAATAGAGCTAATAAAGTGAAGGATGATATAATCGGTGATTTGAATCCAAAAGAACCTAATAAGTCCGAAATATATATACAGGAACCAAATCCGAAAATTGTTGAAGCAACACCTGGCCAAGTGCTGTCACGCGGCGAGCGCATCCAGAGCGCACCAAGCCAGAATATCCCAGCATCCACTTCTTCCCTTCCCTGGGAGGCGACTCCCAAGGGCGAGGCCGCCGCGGGCACACCATCGCTCCCCGACGAGTTGGTCGATTCGACTATCAGCCCGAGAGCTCGCTCAACTGGCGAGGCAAGTTCCGAGGTGTCTGCACCAGTTGTGGCCGATGTAGCGACGCCGCTAGCGCCCGCATCGCTGCCGCCAGCTACGCCCCCGCCTTCGCCGATTGCGGCGGCATCGCCAACACCGGAAGAGGCCCCCGAGGGCGAGGCTGTCGCGAGCACACCATCGCTCCCGGACGAGTTGGTCGATTCGACTATCAGCCCGAGAGCTCGCTCAACTGGCGAGGCAAGTTCCGAGGTGTCTGCACCAGTTGTGGCCGATGTAGCGGCGCCGCTAGCGCCCGCATCGCCGCCAGCTACGCCCCCGCCTTCGCCGATTGCGACGGCACCGCCAACACCGGAAGAGAGCCCAAAGGGCGAGGCTGCCGCGAGCACACCATCGCTCCCCGACGAGTTGGTCGATTCGTCTGTCAGCCCGAAAATTCGCTCAACTGGCGAGGCAAGTTCCGAGGTGTCTGCACCAGTTGTGGCCAATGCAGCGACGCCGCTAGCGCCCGCGTCGCCGCCGCCAGCTACGCCCCCGCCTTCGCCGATTGCGACGGCATCGCCAACACCGGAAGAGACCCCCAGGGGCGAGGCTGTCGCGAGCACACCATCGCTCCCCGACGAGTTGGTCGATTCGTCTGTCAGCCCGAAAATTCGCTCAACTGGCGAGGCACCACCACCGATAAAGCTTTCTCGGCACAAAGCCTCTGCGCCTCCGACTCGACGCTTAAAATTAGCCCGTCAACATTTCACGACTCTACCGGCGACCGGTGTCGATCCGCCCAAAGAAAAGTGCCCGGTTGGTGGCATTTTCAGCCCAAAGTTCTGTGCGCTCGGCTGGGCTGCGCCGCTTGTGGGGGGAGGCGGAAATCGGGCTGACTGATGCGTCGAAAGTCCTCACCGCTGCGAGTGGATCGGTTCGCGCGCACGTCGCGACTTGCCTTTGAGTGTTGTGGCACGGTCGAAGTACTCCACGGCTAAGGGCCACAGGGATGATCCGCCCCGTCGCGCGTGGAACGCAAATACCTTGCGGGGAGTTGATTGGTACATACGACCCGGATGGCAGTCTGAAAGGGAGCAAGAAAATGGCCCTCGCTAGTCCTACTCCTGCGACCAGCCAGCCTTTGATCGCGAGTGATAAGATTGAAGGAACGACGGTATATGATGCCAATGGAAAAGAAATCGGCTCGATCAGGCGGGTGATGATCGAGAAGACGAGCGGCAAAGTCGCTTATGCGGTCATGTCGTTCGGCGGCTTTCTTGGGATGGGGACGGACGAGCACACGATCCCCTGGGACAAGCTGAGCTATGACACAAGCCTCGGCGGATATCGAACGGATATCACAAAAGAACAGCTTGAGGGGGCGCCGACGTTCTACCGTGACCGCGATTACGATTGGTCGGATAGACAGCGTGAGCGCGGCCTTCACGATCATTATGGAGTGCCGCCCTACTGGGGCATCATGTAGGGCTGGAGTTCATCTTGCCGACCGCGTCAACAGCTAATGCGCTTTCGGACGCAGCGCGCCAACCCGGGCTGCGTCGCGGCCCTGTCGGCGTCTAATTAAGCATGAGGGCCACCAACGGTTTTTGGGACAATAGTCCATGAAACGGTCGCGCGCAGAATTCAAACAGGCCAGCCCACCTTCCCACGGAATCTGTCCGACTGGGAGGGAACCAACCGAGGCGGGAGCCAGCCTCAGCGGCGCTTCGGCGGCTGACAGCGCACGCTAATGCGCGGTGAGCGCTCCCGCCGCGGCTAGAATTGCTGTCGACGTAAATGGAAGCCACTGAAAGAGCTTCAAAACTCCGCCGAGACGCAGCGATATGACGTGATAGGTTGCCGCGTAACCCGCGAATTGCGCCGCTATGAGCCAGGCGACCGCGTTCTGCCGCCCCTGCGCGCCGAGGACGAAAAGCGCGACCGCCGACAGGTGAAATGGATCGTGATCAGGTTCCACATGCCGGTCAGGACGCCGGCATGAAGTTCGTTGGTGATGGCCGACCTGATGGGCCGATAAAACATCTTCCGTCCCGCGATGGCGTGACCCGCTGTACAGATCAGCGCCATCAAACCGCCGGCAAGCAGCCACCAATTCATGATGAGGTCCTCGTCGTCACTTGGCGCCGCTTTGCTGAGCGATGTCGCTCAGGCAGAGGCCAGTCGGCGTGCGCCCCTCAGCCGCATCCTTGAGTTTGACAAGGCCGGAATAGACCCAGCCGCGACGATGCGGTTCGATGGTGGGCTTCGGCAGTCCGTAGTGGCGCAGCCGGACCAAGACTCCCTCGCCGTCGAGTTCAAGCAGGAACTCCACGGTCGATTGGCCGGGCTTGAGACCTTCCACGCCACCCCAGGTGAATACCACCTTCTTGTTCGGAATGACCTCGAGGTAAGTCCCTTCGATGGAAACGCCTGGAGGGCCCGAGATACGGAACACTCCGCCGGGCCTGGAATCGGCCTCCACCAACTCTGCGAGCCAGCTCTTCATCTGAATGGGATCGGTCAAGAGTGCGAACACCGTTTCGGGCGTCGCGCCGATGCGGATCTCGAGTCGAACGTCTCCGCTCCGGCCAGTGTCGCTCATTTCTTGGTCTTGCTCCGTTCAGCCGCCTCGGCCGCCATCTTCAAGCGTCGCAGTCGCGGACCCCAGAACCCCTCGATGAACTCGACAAGCTCATCGAAGCCTTCCGCTCGCACCACATAGAGGCGCCTGGATCCGACCCGGCGTTCGTCGAGCAGGCCGGCTTCGCGCAGAACGCCGAGGTGCTGGGAGACCGCCGGTCGCGTCATCTGGAACCGTCTGGCCACGGCTCCGGCATCCATCTCGCGCTCGCGAACGAGTTTCACGATCTCGAACCGAGTCTCGTTGCTCAAAGCACGAATCTTGGCCAGCACCGACAATTTTCCATCGACTCCTGTTAGTATTGCTTTATGTTAGAAAAAACTTACGACAAGATGCCGCCGCTTGCAACGCCTTGAGCGATCGCCCGTGACGCGCAGGTCTCAAAGGAGGGTAGAGCGATGGATTCCATACTGGCCGCTAACGCTTGGGGGGAAATCGTCCAAAATGAGCCCGAGGGCGTCCTGGAGCTGCGGTGGCTGCCGAGCAAAATGACCGACGGCGCGTTCAAGGCGACGCTCGCGCTATTTGCGTGGGAAGCGGAGAAGACGCGGCCGTCGTTCCTTCTGATCGACGCAACTCGGTTCCATCATCAGTTCGGCCCGGGCGTCATGCAATGGCGCGACGACAGCATAATCCCGCGCTACGGAGCGGCCGGCGCAAGGAAATTCGCGTTCCATGTGCCTGTCGGCTTTCCCAACACGATGGAGACGGGCGGCACGGAGAAGGTCGAGGGACCGGCGGTATTTCCCACCGCTTGGTTCTCTGACCGACAGCACGCCCTCGACTGGTTCAAAAAAGCCTGACCTGAGGTCACACAGGGGAGACCATCATGAGCCTGACCGCGGCAGCCGCGTTGGCTTTGATCCTCAGCTTCGTAATCTCCGGAATGATCGCGATGTGGTACCTGGCCCCCTGGCTTGGAAAGCGGCGACGGGCCGAGGCGCTCACGTTTCTGCTCTGGACTCAGGTGTTCCGCTATGTGGCTTTGCAGATCTTCTCCGCTCAGCAATTCGGGTTCGGAATTTCCGACGCCGGAAGAGACCAGATCGCCCTCGGCGATGTCGCCGGGACGATCCTCGCGCTCCTCGCCATCATCGCTCTCCGATACGGCCTGGGCATCGCGACGGTCCTGACTTGGGTGGTCGTCGCCGAGACCGGCTGGGATCTGGCCAACGTAACGGTTATCGGCGTCCGCGAACAGCTCTTCGCCAAGGCGTTCGGCTCAACGTGGCTGATTGTCACCTTCTACGCGCCGTTTTTGTGGGTGACCCTGGCCCTGACAGTCTGGCAGCTGCTTTCACGGCGCCGCGAAGAGCCTCGCGGGGCCACTACGTGAGGCGACCCCGAGCTGCTCACCCTCTTCGCACGGCGGCAGGACGCCCTCAACTGGCTCGCGTCAGCGGAATCCGCTTCGACCTGCAGAGGGTCACTATAGGTAATTTGGGGTCAAGGCTATTCAAGAGTAACGGCAGTAGCCCAAGTGCAACATGTGAGTGGAGGCGCGCGGAAATGTTATAAAAGTGACAACCGAGAGGGCACAAATGTTGCCGGCATTTCATCAAGAGCGGCCAAGTCGGAGACCAACTCAAGATCCGCATCGACGTCGCTCTCAAGGTCCGCCTCTCCCCGCAGGAATCGCCGAAGCCGTTGGTCAGTGCACCCCGTACGCCGGAGTTCTGAGTGTCATGAACGCGATCCCGGCGGCCGCGCACGCGTTCGGTGCGCGCGGCCCGGTTGTCGAGCCGGCGGCGCAAGACTGAGCGTCCACCACTAACGAAGGAGTAAGCAGATGGCCCAGTTCCCAGCGCCCACAGAGGGGATCGCGATCACCCACTTCATCGTCTCCAGGGACGTTGAGCGCTCCCGGCGCTTCTACACTGAGGTGCTTGGCGGTGAGGCGGTGCTTGAGGGTGAACTCTCGATTGTCGCCCTGGCGAACGGCTGGGTCACCATCAGTGTCGCCGGAGGACCCACAGACGACAAGCCGACCGTGACGCTCGTGCCGCCCTCGGATCTAGATCACGCCTCGAGCTTCCTGAACATCCGGGTCGCCGACATCCGCGCCGTCTATGAGCAGTGGAGCGCCCGCGGGGCGGAGTTTCTGACCCCGCCGATCGATCGTGGAAGCGAGATCCGCTGTTACATGCGCGACCCCGACGGGCACCTGATCGAGGTTGGCCAGCTGGTCGGGCGCGCCGACGGTTGATCGCGCCGGGCCGCGATTTGCTATCGAGCCCAATGATCGCGTGCCCAGCGGCAGCAGTCGTACCCGATCCGCAGCAGCCGAATCGCTTCGGCGAGGTGAGTGAGACGGCAAGCGCGAATATCGCAGCTGATCGAACAGCGGGGGTCGCGAAAGGGCGGTTCCGCTGAACACTACCGAATGACGCTCAGCGACCCAAATAGGATCTGGCGAACAATGGTCGACAATCGAAATTCCACCGCTGCACTGGGCTGGGCGAACCCGGGTTCGAGGCGGATTGCGTTCCGGCATATCCCGTCAAAGTCGAGAGCGGCCGTGTTTTGATCAACCCGGCGGGCGCAACGCAGCGCGCCCGGCAGCGGTGCGCCGCACCCCTTGTCGCGCGAGGTGAGGCGCGTGGAAGGTCCCGTTCGGATCGCTGGCATCTCGACCACCGTGATGGACCCCGGCAACCCGCGCTTTTCCGGTTCCGATCACCTGCTTGATTGCGCGATTGAGGCGGCGCGCAAAGAAGGCGCAGAAACCAGACTGATCAAGCTGAACGATCTGAAATTCCGACACTGCGAGGGATACTGCTCGAAGGCCCCTCGCGCCTGCACCTGGCCCTGTTCGATCACGCAGATGGATCCGTCGGATGAAATGGACGTGGTCTATGAGGCCCTGGTGCACTGGGCGGACGCCATCATCCTCGCCACGCCCATTCGATGGGGCGAGGGCCCCGGCGCCCATGCTACGGGGCCGACCTTGTTTCGCCCGCTAATATACCTTGGGGCGTCCCACTAGCTCTTCAGCACGCTCGCGGAGAAGCCGGGCAATCTCGTATCGGCCAATCGTCGATCCGTCTGGGCACTCGATCTCCCACGTAGTGATACCGCCGCGCGGGCGATCCCTGATCAGCCTTGCCATGCCAAGTTCGTCGTCGAGATCGTTGTAAGACATAGGCTGAAGGCGCGGCTTCATCTCCCGATATCGCGACTCGGACATCCAATGCGGGGCGCCCCAGCAAACTTATCCACAGTTGATCGACGCTCATATATTGGTGCCGGCGTGGCGAGCTGATAGTCTCGCTTGGGTCCCCAAGCCTCGAATTAGCGTGGCATCGCTTTCGCGCATGTCGTCCGACGCTTGCCCAATCTGGATTGGAATCGCGCTTGCGGCGCTGGGCACGCTCGTCGGATACACAATATCGCTGGTCGCAGCGGGCCTGCACCCTTAGCCGTCATCGCTGGGGGAAGTGGCGCCCCCTCAATCGATCAGGTCCGCCATCCTCGCCTCGCGCTTAGCGAATACGCGGGCCGCGGTCTCGAATGCCGTGCTAGGCACGGACACTCTGGTCGGCAAGGTCACCCCCGGTGAGCGCGCCATGGTGACGTCGACTGGGCAATCGAGGGCAATGTCACGAGAACGCTGGCGCGCTGGGCTGAGGCTCGATTATGATGGCGAATGACAACCATCTCGTTCGCTCGTCACCAATTTCCTGCGGCGATCATCCGGCACGCAGTTTGGCTTTATGCCCGGTTCACGCTGAGCTATCGCGACGTTGAGGAACTCCTCGCGGAACGCGGTCTGGACGTCTCCTATGAGACGGTCAGGCGCTGGGTGCTGAAGTTCGGACCGCTTTTTGCCCGAGAGCTTCGCCGCCGTCGCTCCCGCCCGACCTCGCAATGGCATCTCGACGAGATGGCCGTGATGATCAGCGGCAAGCAGTTCTGGCTCTGGCGAGCGGTCAACAGCGAGGGCGAGGTTCTCGACCTGCTTGCGCAACGGCGACGCAACAAGACCGCAGCTATCAAGCTGATGCGGAAACTGCTGAAGAAGCAAGGCTTTGCGCCAGAGGTGCTCGTGACCGACAAGCTGAGATCCTACAGTGCCGCCAAGTCAGAGCTCGGACTTTCCGCCCGCCATGAGCAAGGGCTGCGCAAAAACAACCGAGCTGAGAATTCGCACCAGCCGGTGCGACGACGCGAGTTCAAGATGCAAAGGTTCAAGTCGCCCGGCTCAGCTCAGCGCTTCCTGTCTGTTCATGCCGCCGTCCACAACACCTTCAACACCCAGCGCCACCTCACATCTCGCAAAGCGCTTCGCGTCCTCAGAGGCGAGGCATTTGACACCTGGAGAACGGCCACAGCGGCATGAGCGAGATCCGACCCGGCGTGCCGCTGCGAGCCGATTAAGGTTCCCGTGACAAAGCCCTCGTAGGTAATTCAACTCAGGTCCAAGTACGAGATTCCATGTCCTAGACGTCCGCACAGGACTCAGTTAATGATCAAGATGTCATTCAAACAAATGGAAGAGAAGACATGGAAGAACGACAAGTGGTGCCCTCAAAACTCGACGTGATAGCGCTGAGCGCGGATATTGCCTCGTCATTCATTTCTAAGAACAAGCTCCCGCCTGCGGATATTTCGGTCCTCATACGCGAAATTCACGCAGCTCTTTCTTCGGCTGCGAGCGGCAAATCGGAGCCGAAACCACAAAGTCTCGAGCCCGCAGTTCCCATCAAGAATTCCGTCAAACCGGACTACATCGTCTGCCTTGAAGACGGGAAGAAGTTCAAGAGCCTCAAGCGCCATCTGCGGTCCTCGTTCCACATGACGCCTGATGAATATCGCAAGAAATGGGGTTTGAAGCACGACTATCCGATGGTTGCTCCTGCTTACGCGGCGAAGAGATCTGAACTCGCGAAGAGCATGGGCCTGGGTAATTTGCGCCAGAAGGCCAAGGCGGCAAAAGTGGCCGTGAAGAAGGGGCCGGCTGCGAAGGGTCCAGCTCCGAAAAAGGCCAAGGCGGCGAAGGCCGCATAAGGCCAGCGCCCGGCTTAACGCGATTCGGAGCTAGAGAATCCAAGGAGGGCTTCCATGTCGATCAACAAGCCTGACATAGGGCAGATGAGGCGCTTGGTGACGACATCGCTGCATGAGCATTGGGTGCTCTTTCTGGTTGAGGGGATCATTCTCGTCGTCCTCGGTCTGGTCGCCATCGTTATTCCGCCGATCGCTACGCTCGCGGTCGAGATCCTGCTTGGCTGGGTCTTTCTGATCAGTGGAATCGCCGGCTTGATCACCACCTTCTGGATGCGGCAAGCGCCTGGTTTCTGGTGGTCGCTCATCTCGGCGATCCTTGGAATTGCGGCCGGTATCGTGCTGCTACTGTGGCCGTTGAGCGGCATCCTCTCGCTGACCTTAGTTCTCATCGCGTATTTCGTAATCGAAGGCGTTGCCTCGATCATGTTCGCGCTCGAGCATAAGCAGGAGCTATCGGGACGATGGGGTTGGATGCTGGCGAGCGGCATAGTCGACCTGATCTTGGCCGCAATCATTTTGCTAGGACTGCCCGGCACCGCAGCCTGGGTTCTTGGGTTGCTGGTCGGCATCAATATGGTGTTCGGCGGCTCGGCGTTGATCGCGATGGCGCTGCATGCTCGCGACATCGGTCCGCGTTCGGCTGCCCCGGCGCACTGAACGGGCCGGCTGCTACGCTGAAATCAACGCCGTCGGCAACTCACTTTGGCGGTAGCGCCCCACGCACAATGGCCGCGGCCTCTTTGAGGGCATTGTTGTAATGCACTCCGGCGAATGTCGGCTCCTCTATCAGCTTGCCCTCGATCTCCGCCGCCAGCTCTTCCGAGAACGCGCTCAAAATGTCGTCGATGGCTCTGGTCAGTAGAGGCCGCCGATGGTCGCCGCCAAAGAGATGCTGTCGCCAATGGGAGCCCAGCCCGATTGCAATGCTTTCGGCTGGACCAACGGAATGACCCCTCTGGGCTTCCCTGGAACGACGCCCAGGTGCACTATGACGCCGAAGCCACATTCGGCTCGTTCCCTCCGCGCCAAGGTTGTAGGTCAGTCATGATCTCATCTCGGGGCAACATTGAAACTGGGAACCATCCGCCTCATGGCGGCGCTGGTATTCGTCGTTCTGCCGGTATCAATGGTAGCGCCCCAGCCGGTGAAGTCTGTCTCGGTGGGGTTTCTCGGCGTCTCACAGCTTGCTTCGCCTCCTCCCACCTTCGTCGGGGTGTTGCGCGAACGAGGCTACGAAGAAGGCCGCAATCTCAAGATCGAGTTTCGGTCCGCCAAGGGGCGGCCTGAGGCGCTGCCGAAGCTTGCGGCCGAGTTGGTGAGCCTCAGGCCAGATGTGCTCGTTGGCGCCACCACTCCCTCAGCCTTGGCTCTCAAGAAGGAAACCGATTCAATTCCGATCGTCATCTTCTCGGTCGGCGATCCCGTCGCCAGCGGTCTCGTACAAAGCTTTGCCCGGCCAGGCGGGAACATCACAGGATCCAGCCTCGCCACCGAAATTTGGGAGTCGAAGAGACTGCAATTGGTCAAAGAGGTATTGCCGCAAATATGCTGCCTATCCGTCTTGAGGAATCCCAGTAATCAATTTGGAGCATCACCCTACCCGACGACGATTTACCAGAACGCTGCCAAGACCTTGGGCATTGATCTCAAGATGATCGAGGCGGCGAACGCTGATTAACTCGATCAGGCGTTGGCGGCTCCCCTAGATGACCGATTCAGGACGGCGCTCTTTTCAGCGCCGGACGGATTATTTGTATCGCGGCGAGCCCAGATCATCGCGTTCGCGCAGCGGCAACGGCTCGCCCTCTTCATGCCCTATCGCGAAGACGCCGAAGCTGGCGCCCTCATGTCATTCGGCGCAAGTCTTGACGACCATCCCGCCTTGCGGCGGACTACGTGGACAGGATCATATAGGGCGCCAAACCGGCCGATCTGCCCGTCCAGCAACCAACCAAATTCGACCTCGTGCTCAATCTCAGAGCTGCGCAGGCGCTCGGCCTCACATTCCCGCCATCAGTTCTCGCGGGGGCAACTGAATTGATCGAGTAGACCGCCTCCCTCTCCGAGGCGTATAGCTTGGATCAAAGTCCCTGGCTTCGCACGCATCGCGCCGAAGGGGACTTCCTCTGAGCTGTGAATGTCGGAGGGACAGATGCCGGCAAAATCATTGCGAAGACGCGATTTCGTTGCGCTGATTGGCAGCGGTGTGGCATGGCCGCTGGCGGGTCGGAAGCCGCATATCCGTTTGTGCGAGAACACAAGCCAATCAACACAGGGAAACCCCGGCACCCAAGCACTGGGTTAAGTGGGTATTCCTGGAATAGACGCCCCCTTCCACAGGAAGGGTAGCGCTTGCGACCAGCGCAAACCCGCTCAGTCGACTACTGTCTTTGAGCCAAACCAAAGTGAAATTCTATGGGCGCCTCGGCTTGCCGAGGCGCAGGCGAAAGTTATCCCCGATATTCACAGTGACAGGTGACGGACGGTGATGGGTTACCCATTAATTGCCCATCCGGTGCGCCCATCAAGGACTCAGAGACCGTCTCAAACGTGGGGGTGCTATGAGGGCTCTTTGTCTCGGGGCTGAGGAGAGCTGGATGAGGTGGCGTGTCATGGTGGAGCTGACCGGGCAGGATGGCACCGTCCGTACGCATGAGGTCAGCGCAGGCGGCAACGCCACGACCGAGCACTCGTCCGCGACCATTGGGCTGACGCTGGCGGACGGGAAGCGGACGCTCGCGGGATTGCAGGACCATCTCGTTCGGGCGCAGACGAAGGAATATTGCCGTGGCCGCCGGCGCTGCCCTCGTTGTGGGTCTCAACGGCCACTCAAGGATGTGCGCACCCGGCGGCTGTTGTCGCTGTTCGGAACGGTGGAGGTTCGCGCGCCGCGCTTTTTGCCCTGTCGGTGTGCGGTGACGAGCCGTCACACGCTCAGCCCGGTCGCCGAGATCATGCCCGACCGATGCACGCCCGAATACGAGCGTCTGATTGCGAAGATGGGCTCGCTTCTGCCCTACCGCCGTGCCCGGACGTTGCTCGCGGAGTTCCTGCCACTCGCGGACGTCCCGGCGGTCGAGACAACCCGCCGGCGCACCACACGCGTGGGGGCCAGACTGGAAAGGTCGGCTACGATTCAACCGCCGCCGCCAACGACCGAGGCGAGATCGATTGCGCTGTCAATAGACGGCGGCCATGTCCGGTCGGTGCGCAGCTACCAGGTGCGTTCGTTCGAGATATTCCTGGCACAGGTCAGCAACGACGACGGGCAGCAGGTCGTGTTCAGCAGCATGCCCGCCGAGGCTGACCGGCAGCGCGAGCAGCTGCGCGGCGTGTTGCATGGCCTGGGAGCGACGCCGACGACGCCGATCACGATCTTGAGCGACGGTGCCGAAGGACCGCGATCTCTTGGAGAAGCAGCGAGTTCGGGTCCGACGCGCCATGTGTTGGACTGGTTCCATCTCTCCATGCGCATCCAGCATGTTGCGCAAACGGCCAAGAGCTGGCCAGACAGGTCGGCCGGCGACGCTCGAACGGGCGCCGACCTCGCCAATGCGATCGAGCGGATCCGCTGGCGTCTGTGGCATGGCCAGGTCAAGCGGGCTCTCGACCTCATTGGGGAAACGCTGGTGACGCTCGACACGATTGCTGCCGCCGCGTCGTCGCCGATCGCCGGAACCACAGCCAAGCTGGCTCGGGGCCTGCGCGAACTCGAGACATACGTGTCCGGGCAATCCGAATTAATCATCGACTATGCGACGGCCCGACGCCGCGGGGAACCGATCTCGACAGCGACCACCGAGAGCACGGTGCAATGGCTGCTGCACCGTCGGATGAACGCGCGACAGCAGATGCGCTGGTCGCCGCGAGGCGCGCATCTGATGCTCAAGGTACGAACCGCGGTGATGAACAGAACCCTCGAGCGCGATCACACCGCCGCCGAGCGATGGGCCCAGCGTCCCTTCCGGTCTACCGCATAGGCCCCCCAGGATTGAGACGGTCTCGTTGAATGTCCTGATGGCGGGGAAGTCCTGCTTGAACATCGTCATCGATCAGGGTGCGTTCAATCGCTATCTGGCTGATCACGGCATCGACGCAGCCCAACTCTCCAGGACAGGGCCTCACGGCGCGAAGGTTGTCGAAGTGCGTCACAAGCTCCGAAGGGCGTTCATGCGCCACAATACCGAAATGTGCCAATTGTCGTTCGCCATGTTCGGGCCAGACGGAACGGCAATCCCCGGCATGTTGCGGAGGCCCTAGGCCGGCGCGCCCCTCGTGGCCCAAATCACCTGGTTATTTGGACCGCGGCTTTCCCGCTGCTATCAGCCTCTCGTCCAAGGCTGCCTTCCGCTGTTTAGCGATCTCTGGCGGACGGGCGCTCTGCTTCAACGCTTACATCTTATGGTGCTTCAGATGCGCCGGCACCGGATAGGCAACCGGAGGCACTGCGGGATGCTGGGCGAGACCCATGCCACCCGGCAGGAAGAACCAGCCCGGCCTGTTCATCGGGATGGCCGCCGCCCCGCCGCAGGCCTCGCGCGAATTGCAGACGAGATCACCTCGGATCACCTGATAGACATCGCCATGATCGCCGGCGTCCCTGAAGTCATCGGCGCGGGCCGGAACGGAGGCCGCAAACTGGCTTGCCCCCAAGAGCAGCGCGAAGGCCAATGCCATCTTGCCCGCTCCGAAAAGCCGGGGCGAAGCCTCCAAGGATTGCCGCATGGCAGCCTCCTGACTCCTGAATAGGATTTCACTGAAAATGGGGTTGGCGGCGGCGGAGGGCAAATCAAGCTTGCGTGCACCGCCCTCAGGCGCCCATTCCGCCCCGGTGGCCGCCCGGCAGCGCATTGGAGTCAAGATGATTTCCCCCTGACACAGCGGACCCCGCCGGGGGGGTGCGGGGAGCCCAGCAGGGTCCTGACTACGGGCGGGGATGTCGGGGGGGCACGAGGCCCGTGGCCAGCCTTCACATAGGCATGCGGGCTGACGCATTCCAGGAGAAGCAATAGCGAGCGGACCCCACCGGGCGTGTTTGCGCCGGGCGCCCGGCAGGACACCAATATCGGGGCCATTGCGAGGATCGCTAACGAAACCGCCGCCGCCCCGAAAGGCGACGGCGGCTAATGTCGCCCGCTTAGTCGGCAGGCTTACATTTTCTTGTGCTGATAGCACCGCTGGCGCTGATGCACATTGCGATATGTCTTGCACGACTTGCTCAAGACGATCAGGCCATCGTCTGTCTCGGTGATCCCGCCGACCAGGCTCATGGCGTGGGTCGGCGTCGAGGCGGGAATTGCCGCAAACATGGCAAGCGCAAAAGCTGCAGCGAGTAGGGACCCTATTCTCATTGTCGTCTGCCTCCCTTGTTGCCCCGGCATGGCCATACCGGGAGTTTGAGAGGTTAGCTTTGTCACACCTGGGCCGCAATATTGCCCTTAGGTCCTATATGGGCAAAACCTCAAGGCGGGAGGTCAAAGCCGCCTAAATCAAACTGAGACACTGCCCAGGGTTCACTGATTCGTCACAGGACTGATGAATGATGATGCGGGGTTTCTCCGCCCCCTTAGACCTCACCCACTTTGCCCCGCCTCGCGCGGGGCTTTTGTTGGAGCTGCTAATAATTTCTGGGATGTTGCCCTAAGCGTGACGGCGGAGGTAGCGCCGCCTGTATGGTCGCCCCGATCCGCTGCTCCATACGCATCTGTGCCCACTTGTTCTTATAGATTTCCTGAGGCGTGATGCAGCCGCTGAGGCCCAAGGCCAGGATCAACAAAGTCAATGCTGCTTTCATAACTCCTCCCAATGACCGGCTTACCTTGAGCGCGACAGCCGTTGGCGTCAATCGATAGCGGCCCGATGCTGTCTCAGCTCTTCTAGCAATTCCGGGAGCTTCAACACCTGCGTGGCAAAGCGCCGAGCATCCTCGCGAGACAGGCGCTTCATAGGGCTGCGCCGGCCCGGCTCCTCCTCGAAATAGATCAGCGCCAGAGCCGTGTTGCTGGCATCCACAACGGCGAAGCTCTCGTCATGCTCGACGAGCGTCCAGGGCTGAAGGAAGTGCTTGGTGGGGCCGGGCATGTTCCCATTCGGTTCACATGCCGGGCGCGAGTCAATCCGGCTTGCCGCGCGAGGTTGTCGCGCTAGAGTGGCGGTTCTATTTGCTGTCGCTCCGCGAATAGGAGACGCGGTAAGATGGTTGGTGGATGGCACAACCGGCGCATGATCCAAGTGGCCTCGATTATTCTGACGTTGCTGGTGCTGGCGTTGCTGCTGTGGCTTGCGGGCTCGCCCAGCGTGACCGATGACTAAGCGCGCCCCGGGGTCTCGATGATCAAGTCTGAGCTTGTGGAAAGCGTCATGCGGGCCGGTTCCGGCCTCCATCACAGCGACGCCGAAATCGCTGTCGATGCTGTTCTCGAAGCAATTGCCAATGCTCTCGCCAACGGCAACCGCGTCGGGATCAGAGGCTTCGGAGTATTCTCGGCCAAGGAGCGACGCTCGCGCGTCGGGCGCAATCCCCGCACCGGCCAGCACGTGCCCGTTGCCAGGAAACTCGTCCCAATGTTCAGGGCGAGCAAAGAAATACGCGAGGCGCTCAATCCGCATGAGGTCTGAATGCCGGCTGATGTTGATGGAGGCCACGTCTCAAGTCGGTCGCCGACGCTCGCGCCTTCATGCTCGCGCTTCCCGAATGGCGCCAGAGGCGGCAGCCGGATCGGCCGGGCGGATGGCCAGTTTTCGACCGAAAAAATGCCGGAACAAGGCATTGGCGTGTATTTGCAAATACCGAACGTCTAAGCCTTCCAATCAAGCGGGAGCGTCTATCGCGCTCGCCGAACCGAATTGACGCCGCCAAATAGGAATGCAGATGAAGTGACCGATCAATCCACAGCCCCGGCGCCATGAGAGCTGGGGGGAAGCGCCGGGGCTGGGACTGGGCCGCTCGCGATATGGAGATCATCCTCGTGATTCGTGGCGTGCCGAGGGAAGACCTTGCACGAAGCTTGAGCCGCCAGATATTCGGTGCTGCTTTCGCTTCACACCCCGGAGGGGCGCTCTGCTTCAACCGTCATCTCTTATGGTGCTTCAGATGCGCCGGCACCGGATAGGCAACCGGAGGCGGAGCAGGATATTGGGCGCGCTGGGCGCCACCCGGCAGGAAGAACCAGCCCGGCCTGTTCATCGGGATGGCGGCCGCGCCGCCGCAGGCCTCGCGGGAATGGCAGACGAGGTCGCCGCGGATCACCTGATAGACATCGCTGTGATCGGCGGCCCAATCGTCATGCTCGCCGCCGTTTCCGCGGTCTCCGCCCTTGAAGGCGCCGGCGCCGGCCGGAATCGAGGCCGCAAACTGGCTCGCTCCCAAGAGCAGCGCGAAGGCCAATGCCATCTTGCCCGCTCCGAAAAGCCGGGGCGAAGCCTCCAAGGATTGCCGCATGGCAGCCTCCTGACTCCTGAATAGTATTTCACTGAAAATGGGGTTGGCGGCGGCGGAAGGCAAATCAAGCTTGCGTGCACCGCCCTCAGGCGCCCATTCCGCCCTGGTGGCACCGCCCGGCAGCGCATTGGAGTCAAGATGATTTCCCCCTGACACAGCGGACCCCACCGGGGTGTGGGGAGCCCAGCAGGGTCCTGACTTCGGGCGGGGATGTCGGGGGGGCACGAGGCCCGTGGCCAGCCTTCACATAGGCATGCGGGCTGACGCATTCCAGGAGAAGCAATAGCGATCTGACCCCACCGGGCGTGTTTGCGCCGGGCGCCCGGCAGGGTCCTGGCCACGGCTGGCTGGGGGGCAATCGGCCATGGTTGAGGCGGACGTAAGCACGGTGGGACCGTGCCGCCAGTCTCTTAGTTTTGGTTCGCTCAGCCCCGCCTCTGGCCTCGCGCTCCAGCTAGGCCGGCGCGTCCCTAGCGGCCCGATGCTCCTTCAGCTCCTCTAGCAGCTCCGGCAATTTCACCACCTGCGTGGCGAAGCGCCGAGCATCCTCGCGCGACAGCCGCCTCATTGAACTGCGCCGGCCGGCCTCCTCTTCGAAATAGACGAGCGCCAGAGCCGTGTTGCCGGCATCGACAACGGCGAAGCTCTCGTCATGCTCGACGAGCTTCCAGGCTGACGGAAGGGCTTGGCGGGGCCAGGCACGTTCCCAGTATGTTCACATGCCAGGACGGAGACCGTCTCAATCCTGGGGGGCCTATGCGGTAGACCGGAAGGGACGCTGGGCCCATCGCTCGGCGGCGGTGTGATCGCGCTCGAGGGTTCTGTTCATCACCGCGGTTCGTACCTTGAGCATCAGATGCGCGCCTCGCGGCGACCAGCGCATCTGCTGTCGCGCGTTCATCCGACGGTGCAGCAGCCATTGCACCGTGCTCTCGGTGGTCGCTGTCGAGATCGGTTCCCCGCGGCGTCGGGCCGTCGCATAGTCGATGATTAATTCGGATTGCCCGGACACGTATGTCTCGAGTTCGCGCAGGCCCCGAGCCAGCTTGGCTGTGGTTCCGGCGATCGGCGACGACGCGGCGGCAGCAATCGTGTCGAGCGTCACCAGCGTTTCCCCAATGAGGTCGAGAGCCCGCTTGACCTGGCCATGCCACAGACGCCAGCGGATCCGCTCGATCGCATTGGCGAGGTCGGCGCCCGTTCGAGCGTCGCCGGCCGACCTGTCTGGCCAGCTCTTGGCCGTTTGCGCAACATGCTGGATGCGCATGGAGAGATGGAACCAGTCCAACACATGGCGCGTCGGACCCGAACTCGCTGCTTCTCCAAGAGATCGCGGTCCTTCGGCACCGTCGCTCAAGATCGTGATCGGCGTCGTCGGCGTCGCTCCCAGGCCATGCAACACGCCGCGCAGCTGCTCGCGCTGCCGGTCAGCCTCGGCGGGCATGCTGCTGAACACGACCTGCTGCCCGTCGTCGTTGCTGACCTGTGCCAGGAATATCTCGAACGAACGCACCTGGTAGCTGCGCACCGACCGGACATGGCCGCCGTCTATTGACAGCGCAATCGATCTCGCCTCGGTCGTTGGCGGCGGCGGTTGAATCGTAGCCGACCTTTCCAGTCTGGCCCCCACGCGTGTGGTGCGCCGGCGGGTTGTCTCGACCGCCGGGACGTCCGCGAGTGGCAGGAACTCCGCGAGCAACGTCCGGGCACGGCGGTAGGGCAGAAGCGAGCCCATCTTCGCAATCAGACGCTCGTATTCGGGCGTGCATCGGTCGGGCATGATCTCGGCGACCGGGCTGAGCGTGTGACGGCTCGTCACCGCACACCGACAGGGCAAAAAGCGCGGCGCGCGAACCTCCACCGTTCCGAACAGCGACAACAGCCGCCGGGTGCGCACATCCTTGAGTGGCCGTTGAGACCCACAACGAGGGCAGCGCCGGCGGCCACGGCAATATTCCTTCGTCTGCGCCCGAACGAGATGGTCCTGCAATCCCGCGAGCGTCCGCTTCCCGTCCGCCAGCGTCAGCCCAATGGTCGCGGACGAGTGCTCGGTCGTGGCGTTGCCGCCTGCGCTGACCTCATGCGTACGGACGGTGCCATCCTGCCCGGTCAGCTCCACCATGACACGCCACCTCATCCAGCTCTCCTCAGCCCCGAGACAAAGAGCCCTCATAGCACCCCCACGTTTGAGACGGTCTCGATGATCGACAGCCGCGACTTCATCGCCGCCAAGCGTCGCGCTGAGACCGAGGTGCTGCTGCCCGCCGGACCGCGCATCGCCTTTGCCGGCGGAACGGACTGCAACGACCATGCGCGCATTTGGGCCGTGCTCGACAAGGTGCATGCGAAGCACTCCGACATGGTCTTGCTGCACGGCGGCAGTCCTCGCGGTGCAGAGCGCATCGCGGCCTGCTGGGCCGATGCCCGCAGGGTCGCTCAAGTCGCCTTCAGGCCCGAATGGACGCGACACAACAAGGCAGCGCCCTTCAAGCGCAACGACCGCATGCTCGAGACCATGCCGATCGGCGTCGTGATCTTCCCGGGATCCGGGATCAGCGAGAACCTCGCCGATAAGGCGAAGACGCTCGGCATTCCGGTCTGGCGGTTCGGCGGAGGCGGCGCATGAGCGCCGCCTTTCCGCAGGCTCAGTCGTTGGAATTCCGACCTTCGGCGCGATGCGTTACAGTGCCGCCTTCAGCGCATACTTGGCTCCTTGCCAGTGGCAATGTTCCTTTTGTGTTCTTAGTAGCGTGCGGGTGAGAGCCATGGCACGGATGACCTATTACGCGGTGCTGCCGTTCAGGCGCGGGGAAGAAGGTGAGCTCGTGGCGCTGGAGGCCATTGAAGCGCGCGACGGCTCACAGGCCTGCCGCAGTGCGGTTCTTTCTGCGAAGGCTCTGTTTGTCGCGTCCCTTTGGGCCGGGCTCTAGGCGCAAGCGCCCGGAGCCGCTGCGCGTCTCCTCCATCCGGTAACGATCCCTCGCGCAAGCGATAGCGATGTTGCACCCCTCGCCGGGGGCAGTCGGTCCCGCGTCCCGCCTGCGGCGTCGCTATGCTGACGCTCCTGCGGCTGCCCTTTTTGACCGGTCTCGGGGTTGGCGAATGGTCTCCGCTACGCTCCCGCCCATATGCCCTTTTCGTCTTCGCGGCGATCGCGGCTTCGCCGGGATCGCCGCGAACGATTCCCGCGCTGCCCCCTTGCGGACCTCGAGCAACATCATTTCGTCAAACCGTCGCGATCCAGCCATCATGACGAGGAATGGGAGGTGAATCGATCATACTTGCAACGGTGTTGTATCCCGCACGCGAATTATGGTGTTTGGTAGAACAAAGCGCGCCGCGCAGCTTGCAACACACTCGATGATCGGACGGCCAGGTCGTGTCTTGAGCACGCGGGAATTGATCGTGCACCCCAATTATATTCTGATCTATGACGTAACCAGCGGCGCGATCCGTATTCTGCGGATTCTCCACGCTGGGCAGCAATGGCCGCCCGAGAATCCATAGGGATTCGCAAATGTGCACTGTTGCGCGGTCGCACGTGTTCCGATGGAAACGGCGCACTTCATCGCGGCGCTGCCGCGATCGGCCCGGAGGCGAACGCGCTTTCAAATGGCGCCGTAGTGAGCCGGAGGGCCATGCCGGAAAAGTTCCTGGCGCTGACGGGCGCCGGGTCCATTTCCTGTCACGCTCGGTCGAACCTGCCGACGAATTCGCGATCCTGGAAACAGCGGAGTTTCGGGGCGATGAACGGCCGCCGACCCGCGACAAAGTGGAGCTCGCCATTCTGAGGCGTGTCGCGCACGCGCGGGTAACGATCCCCTAACGCGAGCGGCACCCTTCCTCCTTCGGCTCCCTCGCCAGCCGGCCCACGAGCGTCATCACCCGATGCCCTTGGACGCGCCGAGCGAGGCGCCAGTCCGCCGCCAAGAGCGCCCTCGTCCTGCCTTCACGCGACCCCAGGACTGCGCCAACATTCCCGATCATCCATGCGCCGATCTCGCATGAGCGGGTCTCGTCATCCTTCATGGAGATCCTTGGTTTTGCCGACCCGGGTCGCGAGCGCGTCCTGCCCCCCGATGCTCTTTCAGGTCGGGCAACGCTGCCAGTCCTGGATCGGCGACCGAATTCCAGCACCGGTCTGTCCTCGCACACCCATCCTGTCCTTGCCGGTCCAGGCGCATGCGAGACCCTGAACCGAGGAGCCGTCTTGCTTATCGACCGCGAACCATGACCGGGTTCCGCGGACCTCATGGCTGATCTCCTTGGGGAGTGCGGGCGACTCGCCCGTTGCCTGGCTTTGTCACTTAAGGCCGTCGCCGTCGCTACGGCCCCATCGAGCATGGAGCTGGCCGGTATCCCCAGTCTTCGGTCGCCTGGCTCGCGGTCTATCGCCGTCTTCGCTTCGCTCAGCGGCATGACCGTCTGCGCCGGCTCACCTGCAGACCGGCCAATCGCTGAGTCTTCGCTTCGCTCGCGGGCGCATGGCCGTCCTCGCTGCGCTCGGATGGGCGATACCCCTCCGGCCAGCTCCGCTCTCCGGGGCGCAGCGCTTCGCTTGCCCCTCGCTGCGCTCGGGCTCCGGTTCCGGCTTGCCGGCCTTTGCGTGTCGCCATGGCAACGGGGCAGGTCGCCCCACATCAAAGGAGAGCACCATGAGGAACATCGCGGAATTCCAGATCATCGGCCGGGTCGGTCAGATCAAGACGGTAGGCTCCACAGTCAGGGTGTCGCTGGCGGCGAACTACCCCTTCAAGGACAAGGCCGGTGAGTGGAAGGACAGCACCCATTGGAACGAGGTCACGATCTTCCAGGACAGCATGCGCGGCTACGTCCAGAAGCATCTGGGGAAGGGCGACCTGGTTCACGCCCGCGGCCGGATCAAGCAGAACTCCTACGTGAAGGACGACGAGACCCGCTTCACCGTCGACCTGATCTGCATGGAGATCTCGCGACTGGCGCAGGCCTCGGAGGCCGCCGAAGACTGAGCCGAGTGAGCTCGATGGGGCCGCCGAAAGGCGGCCCCATCCTGCTTTGTCACGCCGTCGCCGAGGGGAGGGCGGCTGCACACTCGTGCCCTGTTGGTGCACTCGTTGACGTCAGCAATTCATAGTGTGTATGATACACACAATGAAGAGCGCGGACATCATCCGTGAATTGAAGGCGGCTGGCTGGGTCTTGGACCGCGTTCGCGGCTCGCACCACGTCTTTAAGCATCCCGATCGCCCCGGTCACGTTGTGGTGCCGCACCCAAAGAAGGATCTCGGCGTCGGTCTGATCGCCGCGATCCGCAAGCAAGCTGGCCTATAGGAGGCTGATATGCGCTACCCCATTGCTATCGAACCTGGGACCGAAACTACAGCCTTCAGCGTCGTCGTTCCCGATCTGCCAGGATGCTTCTCGGCTGGGGATACCCTGGACGAGGCCGTTGCCGGCGCTGAAGAAGCAGCCGCCGCCTGGATCGATGCAAGCCTGGACGCGGGCGAGGCCATCCCGGCACCGTCCAGCTTGGAAGCGGTAAGCCGGAACCCCGACTACGCGGGGTGGACCTTCGGCATCATCACCTTGGACCCTGCACTGCTCGACGACACCATCGAGCGCGTGAACATCACGCTCCCGCGCCGCGTGCTGAAGCGCCTCGATGCACTTGCTCGAGCTGCCGGCGAAAGCCGCTCCGGCTACATCACGCATCTGACGCTGGAAGAACGGCGTGGCTGACCCCGTTAACCTCGCCGATGGGTCGCGGGCATCAAGCTGAGGATTGCAATCAATGACGGGGTTGGCAGGTGCCGTCTATGCGTAGGAGGAGCAAGCGCAAGGCCGGATGCCGGATCGCGCCCGCTTGCTCGCAGGAGCGCTTGCCCTCGATACTCTCCAGCTGGGCGGAGAGCAGGATCGAAACGTCCTCGACGCAGCGGCCGCGCTGAAGGCGCTGGCAATGGGCGGACGATTAGAGACTCGATGAGCTCGGCCGAGCCCGCGGCGCGTTCCTCGCGGAAGTCGTGCGGGGCTTGCTGGCTCGGCATCAACCCTGAATTGAAGCCTTTACGCCCGACCCAAAAGGCGAAGGCGAATGACCTCGCTTCGCGAGCCGATGGCATCCCGCGTGTCCGGGCGACGACCGGCCAGGCTTATCGTGACCTGTCCGGTTTCGAATTGGTGGGGGTATTGGCGTTGCCCTCCCGGGCCCGGGCTCTACTCGCCGCCCGAGGCGGCTCGCGAAGCCCCTGCGGGTCTTCGCCCGTACGGGGGACGATCCCGAACGCAAGAAACGTCCTTCCTCCTTCCGGTCCCCTCGCCAGCTGGCCCATGAGCGTCATCACCCGACGCCTTGGACGCGTTTGGCGGGACGCCAGCCCGCCCCCTGAGCGCCCTTGTCCTGCCTTCGCGTGAACCCACAGCTGCGCGAACGCTGCGATCATCCATGCGCGGATCTCGCTTGAGCGAGCCTTGTCATCCTTCAGGGCGATGCTCGGCTTTGGTGGCCTCGTTGGCGCGAGCGCGTTCTGCCCCCGATGCTCTTGGTCCGGGGACTGCTGCCCGTCCTGGACCAGTGATCGTATTCCCCCACCGGACTGTCCTCGCACCCCCGTCCTGTCCTTGGCGGACCGGGTGTATACCAGCCCCTGAACCGATGAGCCGTCTTGGGCTTCGACCGCGAACCATGACCGGGTTCCGCGGACCTCATGGCTGATCTCCTTGGGGAGTGCGGGCGACTCGCCCGTTGCCTGGCTTTGTCACTTAAGGCCGTCGCCGTCGCTACGGCCCCATCGAGCATGGAGCTGGCCGGTATCCCCAGTCTTCGGTCGCCTGGCTCGCGGTCTATCGCCGTCTTCGCTTCGCTCAGCGGCATGACCGTCTCCGCCGGCTCACCTGCAGACCGGCCTATCGCTGAGTCTTCGCTTCGCTCGCGGGCGCATGGCCGTCCTCGCTGCGCTCGGATGGGCGATACCCCTCCGGCCAGCTCCGCTCTCCGGGGCGCAGCGCTTCGCTTGCCCCTCGCTGCGCTCGGGCTCCGGTTCCGGCTTGCCGGCCTTTGCGTGTCGCCATGGCAACGGGGCAGGTCGCCCCACATCAAAGGAGAGCACCATGAGGAACATCGCGGAATTCCAGATCATCGGCCGGGTCGGTCAGATCAAGACGGTAGGCTCCACAGTCAGGGTGTCGCTGGCGGCGAACTACCCCTTCAAGGACAAGGCCGGTGAGTGGAAGGACAGCACCCATTGGAACGAGGTCACGATCTTCCAGGACAGCATGCGCGGCTACGTCCAGAAGCATCTGGGGAAGGGCGACCTGGTTCACGCCCGCGGCCGGATCAAGCAGAACTCCTACGTGAAGGACGACGAGACCCGCTTCACCGTCGACCTGATCTGCATGGACATCTCGCGACTGGCGAAGCCCTCGGAGGCCACTGAAGGCGAAGCAGAGTGAGCTGGAAGGGGCCGCCGCAAGGCGGCCCCTTCCAATCGCCGGGCACAAGTGTCCCAGCGAAGGCAGCGCCCTTCATCGCGGCATTGCTGCGATCGGCCCGAAGGCGAACGCGCTTCCAAATGGCGCCGTAGTGAGCCGGAGGGCCACCCTTCAGAAAGTTCCCGGCGCCGACCGGCGCCGGGTCTGCTTTCTGTCATGCTCGGTCGCACATGCCGGCGAATTTGCAAGTGCCGAGGCGCCTCGAGAGCTTGCCGAAGGGCGCAGGTTCGTGGATTTCTCGCCGGCGATCACCTCGCCGATAGACGGCCTTGATATGCTGCAGCAAGTGGCGAGCTCGCTGTGCGTCCAGTTACGAGAACCTTTGGTCGACAGGCGCGTGGACGAGCCTTGCTTGCAGATAGGGTGAGCCGCGGTTATCGGCGTCGGCACCGGCTCTGTCAGCCGCCCTGGTGGATCAGATCGGCGGCGGTGACTGGGCGCAGATTCATGTCGGGTGGGCCCTTCACCAGGAGTTCGGCATTGAGCTTGAGATCGCGGTCGGGGTGCAGGCGGCCCAGACCCGCAGGCGATAGAGGCCGGGCTCGAGATCGGCGCCGAGAACGAGGTCGAGGGTCTTTTCCTCGCGCGTGGGCACCGGGATCTCGCGGGTCTCGGTGCCGATCGAGCGGTTCTCGAGCCAGGCCGCGGCAATGCAGGAGGGTGCGATCACGGCATTGGCGCCGGTGATGGCGCGAAACTCCATGCCAAGCTGGGTGCGGCCGGCGGTGGTGATCTTGAGCCAGCCTTGCAGCTCGAGCCCGGCGAGGCCGGTGTAGCGCACGCCTTTCGACTTGAGATCGTGGAGCGCGATGGGGCCGCCGGCATAGACGAAGCCGCCGACGCTATCGGCCGGAATCGATTGGAGGTCGCGGGGTTTGTCGGGTGCCTCATGAACGATGGCGACGGCACCGGGCTTGTAGGCGGTGCTTTCGGGCTGGACGACAGCAGCCGCGGGCAGCTGTGGTGCTTGCGCCGGGGCGGAGGAGGGGGCCGATTGGCCAGTCGACATGGTTTCTACCCCGAGGCGCCGCAGGATCTCGTCGAGCTTGCCATCGATCCGGTCGAGGCGCTGATCGGTCGACGATGCGGGCGAAGATGGCGCCGGCGGAGATTGCGCCAGTGCCGGGCAAGTGACGGCGAGCAAGCCGGAAACTGCAAGAACAAGAGCGGGTCGGATCACGGGTGCTTGCCTAATGCTTGTCTGTTTCTTGGGGGCAGGGTGCCGAAGCCGTCGGCTGGCGCGGCACCAACGCTGACAGCGTCGAGCGAACGGCCGGGCGCGATGCTCGGCACCGCGGCGGGGTTCGTTGTTCTCGATGTCGGCGTCGCGGCGGATGGCGGTCGATCGGCCGGAGCCGTGACGACATCGGCATCCGGCGCCAGCGGAATCGGGCCGGGGCCTGCCATATCCTGCGCGAGACGGCCGATGACGAGAAGCAGGAAGAGGACGGCGCCGATAGCCGCATAGCGGAACAGCGGATTGTGCCGGATCAGCGCCGGCACGAGGGACAGCGCGCGGCGCAGATGGGAGATGAGTTCGCCGCGGGTCATGGGCTCCCTCCCTCACTGGCCGCCTCGATGTCGCGCGCCTCGATGCGCATGATGGGATCGCGGCCCAATCCGACGCCAGATCGTGCGAGGCGCAGGGCCTGGGCTTCGCGGGTGCGCTCCCAGAGCGTGCGCACGGCGCGGCCATTGCCGAACTGTTCACCGCGCTCGGCTTCCATTCGCACGCAGACACGCATTGCCGCCGCATCGGCCCCAGGGTCGAGGGCGAAGCCTTCGCGCCTTGCGAGATCCCGGTAGATCGCGGCGAGCTCGTCCGCATCGTAGTCCTCGAAAGTGATGATGCGGCCGAAGCGCGAGCGCAGGCCTGGATTGGCATCGAGGAAGCGGCGCATCTCGCCCGTGTAGCCGGCGGCGATGACGCAGAGGCGGTCGCGCTCGTCCTCCATCAGCTTGAGCAGGGTGTCGATCGCCTCCCGGCCGAAGTCGCCGCCGTTCGCCAAGGGGGCAAGCGCATAGGCTTCATCGATGAACAGCACACCGTCGAGGGCCGATTCGACGGCTCGCTCTGTCTTCATGGCGGTCTGTCCGATGAAGCCCGCGACCAGCTAGCCGCGGTCGACCTCGACGACATGGCCGGAGCGCAGCAAGCCGAGGCCGACCAGGATCTCGCCCATAAGGCGGGCAGCCGTGGTCTTGCCGGTGCCGGGATTGCCAAGGAAGACGAGATGCAGGCTCGGCGGCGCCGTCTTGATGCCGTGGCGCTTGCGCGCGCGCTCGGTTTGCAGAACGGCGACGAGCTTGTGGACCTCGGCCTTGACCGAGGCCCAGCCGGTCATGGCGTCGAGCTCGGCGAGAACCGCAGCAAGCGGCCGCACGGCCTTGCGCACGGTAAGACGTGGCCCGTCACCACTCAAAGCACCGGCCGCGGATCGCCGCGCCGGCATGGGCGCGCCACGCGTCATGGCCAGCGCCAGACGCCAGGCCATGACGGCGAGGCAGAGGATGAGCAGCGTCCCGGCGAAGATGCGCGCGGCCGTGAAGACGAAGACCACAGCGATCAGGGCTGCGACAAAGAGGATCGCTTCAGCCGGCATCCCTTGTCTTCACGAGGTCCTGGTTGACGAGCTCGGCCTTGACCGGGGCGCGAAGCGGTTGGCAGCGACCAGGCTCACCATCTCCGGGCGGCGGAAGTAGATGGCGCGGCCGCAGCGCAGAGGCTTGCGGCCGTGCACGAACACGAACTGCTCGTCGGCACGTGTGTCGGCCAGGATCTCTGAGACCGTCGCGAGGCGACGGCCGCGCTCCGATAGCTGCTCCGAGACGCCCGAGGTGGCGGTGCCGGTCTCGAGCAGCCTCGCGCTATTGCCACGATTGGTGCTCTGCGAACTCAAGATCACGCCATGCTCGCCGCAGGCTTCGGAGACGGCGCGGGCCTGTTCGAGCGAGCCGATGGCGGCATAGGCCCGCCAGGAGGCGGATTCGAACCAGGACGCCTTGCCGCCCTCGCCCCATTGCTCGCGCAGCTGGCCTTCGGACTGATAGAGCATGACCAGGGTGATGCCGTATTTGCGGCCGGCGTCCCGGGCACGCGCCAGCGAGGACATGAAGCCGAGGCGCGCGACCTCGTCGAGGAGGAAGACGACGCGGCCTCCGGGCAGATGACCGTCGGCTTCATAAACGGCGTTGAGGAGCGCGCCGACGACGACGCGGGCGAGCGCCGGCGTCGCCTCGAGCACCTTCATGGGAATATTGATGAAGAGATCGATGTCGCCGGCGACGAGATCGGCGGTGGTGAAGCTGCTTCCGGAGACGAGCGCGGCATAGCCCGGATTGGCGAGCCATTCGGTCTGTTCGCTCATGCTGCCATAGACGCCGGAGAAGGTCTCGGCGACGAGCTGCATGAGCTGGCCGGCGAGATGTCGGGCGCGCGGAGATTGCGAGTGCTCGTGGATGCGGTCGAGCTCTTCGCGCATGCCGTCCTCGGGGAGGGCGAGGCGGGCGGCGAGCGTCACCAGGTTGCGCTTGCCGGGTTGAAGCTCGGGATCGAGGACGATATCGGACAGCAGCGCCTCGACCATGGCCTTGCCGCGGCCTTCGAAGAAGGCCTTTCCGGTATTTTGGGACGAGCTGGTCGCCGCCGGCTTCTCGCCGCAGATCCAATCGACGACGGCACGCACATCGCCATGGATCAGTGCGGACGAAGGATCGAGCCAGTCGAGGGCATTGAAGCTGCCCTCGCGGCTTGCAGGATCAATCGAGATGACGCGACGGCCCATGGCGGTGCGCGCCGGCGTCAGCATCGGCGCGAGCTCGGAGGAGGGGTCGAGGGTGACGGTCGGTCCGCGATAGGTGAGAAGCGTCGGCACGCAGGTCGAGACGGTCTTGTAGGAGCCGGAGCCGGCGAAGACGAGACCGTGAGTGCCGCCCCAGCCGAGATCGAATACGAGGAGCGGCGCCGTGCCGCCCTTGCCCCAGGTGGCACGGTTGCGAGGATCGAAGGCACGGCGCACAGCGCCAGGATCCTGGTCGACCCGGTAGGCCTCGCCGACCACGACGCCGCCGAGCTGCTCGCGCGACGCATCGAACAGGACGGATGCCTCCTTGACCGGCATCCAGGCGGCGTGCCCGAAGGTGTCGGTCTTGGCGCGTTGCAAGGGCTTCACGCCATGTGCACGCAGCGGCTGGCCGCGCAGGACGCGAATGCCGATGCAGGTCGCGAGGAAACCGAGCGCGGAGGCGAAGCCGATATTGAAATTGGCGACGCGCAGGATGTTGATCCACGAGTAGGCCGGCCGAAGGCCGAGGAGGCGAGCGCCCTCATGCCAACCCGTCAGCAGCGTCGCTGCCGCCATGCCGGTGACGGCGGCGATCGCGGTCATGGGGAGGGCGGCACCGAAGCGGCGCAGGCCAAGGATCAACGCCATCACGAGCGCCGGCCCGAAGAGGGCAGCCGTCGGCCAGGCCCCATAGGCGAGGCGATACGATGCGGCACCGGGCGCGATGCCGCTCTCTTGCATCGAGATCAGCAGGGAGCGCCATAGATCGTCGGCCATGCCCCAGGCCGGATACCAGATGACCAGTGGGGCAATCGCGACGACGAGCCGAAGGCAGGTGCGGTGGAGATCGTGGACGATGGTGTTCAGGAGCATCGGGCGGGCGTCACTCAGCGGCTGCTATCTTCTCCCGCTCGCCAGGCGGACGCACGCGATGGACCGTGCCGCCATGCTCGTCGGCAAGCGCGGCAACGACCGCGTGCTCGGCAAGTCCTTCCCAATGCTGCAGGACCTTGTTCCAGCGCAAGCCCGCCCCGCGCAGGCGCGTGGTGAAGGTCGTGGGTAGCGCGCCGGCGAAGGTGACGGTCAGCGGCTCCCTTCCGGCATCGCGCGCCTTGGCCTCGCGATCGAAGACATGGCCGCCAGCTTTCGCCCATTCGGTGACGCGCGCCGTATTCTTGGCGCTCGACGATAGCGACAGAAGCGCGCCATAGAGAGCGTTGGCGTCGAGATGGAGGAGGCCGGCCTTTTCGACGAGACCGCCGGCTTCGATCAGGCGGCGGGTACGAGCTTTGCGCTCATCGGTCTTGATGCGAGCTTCCTGCTCGGCGATCCGTGCCTTCTGCTGCCCGAGCCGGCTCATGCGCTCGGCGAGCGACGTGCGCGCCATGGTGTCCTCCTTGTTAGTTGCCGGTTAACAATCCTTGGCGGGCGGGTCAAGATCGTTTCTCGGCAAAGCGCAGGCTCGACGGCTGACCGCGGAGCGGGTTCGAAACGCATGTGCAGACGCAATATGCATTCTGTCGAATGCTGCTTGCGCGGGTACTGGAGGCGCGGCATGATGTCCCGGATGGCCATCGCCTTTGCCCGCGCCCGCTACATCTCGCGTGCCTCAGGTGGTAGTGCCGTGCGCTCGGCTGCCTATAACGGGCGCGACAAGATCGAGGCGCAGCGCACCGGCGAGGTGTTCTACTTTGCGCATCGCGACCCTCCGGACCACCACGAAGTGCTCTTGCCGGAGGGTGCGCCTAAGGCCTTCCTCGAGAGCGCGGCGCTGTGGAACGCGGCCGAAGCCGCCGAGAAACGCCGCGACGCGCAGGTGGCGCGCGAGATCGTGCTGGCGTTGCCGGCGAATAGCGAGCTCGGACATGAGGACCGGGTGGAGCTCACGCGGAGCTTTGCGCTCGAGCATTTTGTGTCCAAGGGGCTCGCGGTGCAGTTCGATGTGCACGCGCCGCATGGGGCGGAGAGCGAGAGCGAGCGGGCGAACCATCACGCGCATCTGTTGATCACCACGCGGCGCCTTGATGGCAATGGGTTTGCGGCGAAGAAGGCGCGCGATCTCGATCCCGTATTGCGCCAAGGCAAGGGTCGCGCCGTCGTGACAGAGGCTGAGGCGTGGGGTGCGACCTGGCGCGATCATCAGAACCGCTACTTTGTCGAGCATGGGCTCGATATCCGGGTGGATGCGATGAGCGCTGTCCCGCAGGAGCATATCGGGCCAGTGCGGATGCGGGCGCCGGACGCGGAGGCGAATGCGCGAGCAGACGAGATCGCGCGCGCGAATGCCGCGGCGGCGCGAGATCCGGATCAGGTGCTCGCCGTCATGACCCGCAACAGTGCGACCTTCACGGAACGGGATCTCGACCGGCATCTCGCCAAGCACATTGGCGAGGACGCGGAGTTGCGTGAAGTCAGGGCGAAGGTGCTTCAGCATAAGGACCTCTTGTCCCTGCACGATCGCGAGACGGGTGAGATCGCCGGGCGGTTCACGACGCGTGCCGTTCGTGCGCAGGAGAGGGAAGCGTTGGCCGATGGCGCGCGGGTCGCGGCCGGCGCGCATCGGGACATCGGGCATGCGGCGCGCGAGGCGGCTCCTTCCTCCGCGGCGCTGCGCCCGGATCAGCGCGCAGCGTTCGAGCATGCGACCGGCGGCGGCGGTCTGAAGATCATCGAGGGCCGTGCCGGCACGGGCAAGAGCTTCGCGCTTGGCGCCATCCGCGATGCGCATGAGGCGGCCGGCTACAAGGTCGTCGGCCTCGCGCCGACGAACGCTGTGGCGCAGGATCTGAAGCATGACAGGTTCGCGCGATCGTCGACGGTTCATGCGGAACTGTTCCGGTTGAAGAACGGCCATGTGATCTGGGACCGGCGGACGCTGGTGGTTCTTGACGAGGCGGCGATGCTCGACGCCAAGGTAACTGGCGAGCTGCTGCGCGAAGCAAAGCTCGCGGGCGCCAAGGTGGTGGCGGCGGGCGATGATCGGCAGCTCGCCTCGATCGAGCGCGGTGGCCTGTTCACCGAGTTGAAGAAGGCGCACGGCTCCGTCGAGATCAAGCAGGTGAGGCGCCAGCGCGTCGACTGGCAGCGCGATGCGGCGCGCGATCTGTCCGAGGGGCGGTTCGAGGAGGCGCTGCGTGCCTTCGCGCGCAACAAGGCCATCATCTGGACGAACCGGCAGGACGAGACTCACCTTAAGCTCGTCGAGCAATGGACCAAGGACACGGCGACCGATCCTGCGGCCTCGCGCTTTGTGTTCGCCTACACCAACAAGGATGTGGACGTGCTCAATCGGAGTCTGCGCCAAGTCAGGCGCGAACGCGGCGAGCTCGGCGCCGACCATATCTTCACGACCAAGCACGGGCGGGCGGCGTTCGCGGTCGGGGACCGGGTGCAGTTCACCGACACCCTGAAAGGCGCGGGGATCTACAACGGCAATGCCGGCGTGATCACCGGCATCGAGCGCGAGACGGGCCGCATCAGCGCGAGGCTCGATGCGCCGGCCGGCCGCGAGGGGCGGCGCGTCGACTGGTCCGCCTCCGAGTTCACGGGATTCCGGCACGGCTATGCGGGCACGATCTACAAGGGCCAGGGCAAGACGCTCGATCACACTTATCTGCTGCACACTCGCCATTGGCGGGCGGCCTCATCCTATGTGGCGCTGACACGCCAGCGCGAGAGCGTCAAGGTGTTCGTGGCCGTCGAGACGGCGCGCGATATCCGCCAGCTGGCGCGGCAGATCGGGCGCAGCGAGATCAAGTCCGCGTCGGTCGCCTATGCGACGCGAGACGAGCTGACGCGTGAGCAGATAACGAAGCTCCGCGAGAAGGAGACGGTCGCCATGGCGAGAGGGTCCGTGGAGCGACAGGGCGAGCGATTCGCAGGTGTCCGGGCGGAGCCCGGGGCCGCCCGTGAGGACGGAACGTCCGTCCGGCCTGCGGCGCAGGACACGACTTCGAGTTCGCTCCTGTCGCCGCTCTCGGTCGAGACATCTGTCGCGAAATCTTCTGGGGAGGCGCAGGAACCCGTTTCGATACGCAGGGCACACGAGCCGCCGAGTGTCGAAGCTCCCCGTGTGGCGCCGGCGCCCGCGCAGGCCGCGATGGCGCCTCCGGAAACCGCAGCTTCGTTGGCGCGGACGGCCGGGCCCGGTGTGCTTATCCCTGCTTTCGAGACGCAAGGCCGGGACAGCCAAGTTCGGGACAGCCTTGGGCGCGGGGTCGACGCCAAGAGCCTTGCGTCGGTGGTGTCGGCCGACGTCCGCGTGCGGCGTGAGCAGGAGGCGAGGGCGGTGTATCTCGAGACCGCCTATCGCGATCCGAAAGCCGCCACTGCGCGCCTGAGCGATCTCGTGTCGCGTGACGGCGCGACAAGCGCCGCACGCCGCCTGTCGACGGACCTGAGCCTGCTGGGCGAGCTCAGGGGCCGCGAGGGCCTGTTCGCTGGTGGGACGGCGCGAGCCGAACGCCAGGCGGCAACGCGAGCCGCCGCCGCGATCGGGCCGAGCCTCACCCGCACGTCCGAGGCCGAGGCTCAGGCGGCGCAAGGCTATCGCGCCAGCGTCGAGGCGCAGCTCAAGGCCGATCGCACCGCCATTCCGAATTTGTCGGAGCAGGCCGTCGCTGCGCTCGGCATCGTCGCAGCCGCCAAGACCGACCAGGCCCGTGCCGACGCCTTCAAAGCACTCTCCGCCGAGCCCGAGACGAAACGCGAGATCGACACGTTCCGGAAGACCATCGAAGCTCGGTTTGGCGAGGACGGCGCCCGCGCCTTGGTGCGGGTCGCCGCGGCGGGCAAATCGTTCGAGCACGCCTCCGTGCCGAAGGCGCAGCAGGCCGCGCTCGATGCGGCGACCAGGCTCTATGCGGCCGCGCGCAGCGCTGAGCGCCAGATTCTGCGTGCCGTCGAAAGCCAGCGCCTATCGGCGCGGCAGAGCCATGGGTCGAGGCTGAAGCCGTGATGACGTTCGCCGGCCACAAGGGGCTTGGGGGGATTCGGAGCGGCGGGACAAAAGGTTGCGCAAGATGTCACTCCGGCCCAGGCATTTGGCCGTGGATGAGTTTCCACGGCCTTCCGTCCGCTCACTACGTTTCTGGGAACAAGCGTGGGAAGAGAATCTCAAGCGCATCGATCGGAAAGCGTAGCGAGACTGCTCCTTTTGGTGTGTCAGAGGCAAGCAACCCTGCGGCAACCACGTCGTTGAATACGCGGCGCGCAGTGCGCTCGGGAAGGCCGGTGATGCGTGGCACTTCTCCGCGCTCAAACTCGCCCCGGATAAGCGCTTCTTCAAGCAGCCGAGGGGTCTCGGGCTTCAATGTCTCACTGCGTTCGAGACACACGCGCAGAAACCAAAGTGTGAAGTCAGTGAGGGCGCGCCGCGAGAGATTGCCGCGTCCGTCGAGATCGCCTTGGCGAGGCATGTCCGCGTGATCCATCATCCGCTTGTAGTCGCCTCGGCTGTCCAAGCCGCGTGCGAGTCCGCGGGATATCGACCACAGCCCGTGCGCGCCGATTCCGGAGCGATGGGCCATGGCATGGCTCATGAGGCGGCTGACACGGCCGTTTCCATTTGGCGTCATACCCGTGTTTCGCGGCCTGGAAGGCCGGCTTGCGGTCCAGAGGGAAATGGCTTTTTCCTCGGAAGAGGAGGCTAGGCGCCCCGGGCAAATATTCGCGGAAATATTGGGAGGAGCCGTCGCGTTCCGCCGAGTCAGTGACGCGGAAACGGGTGCCACAGAGGCGGGGGAGATCATTGGGCGTTATGGGCTTTTGGCCGATTCGGCGATGGCGCCAAAGGTCAAAAGCGCAAGCGGATTCCCCAAGTCGTCGGCAGCTTAAGCCCTTAAGCCCCCGATAACATAGGCGCACATCGGTTCTGCGCGGTGCATTTGAAGGGCGGGCGGCCTGGCGAGATGCCGCTCGTCCCCTCGCACCCCTCAATCGATCAGGTCCGCCGTGCCGGCCTCGCGTGGCGAAGGCGCAGGGCGCAAGGCTCGATCTGACCGGGCGTGTGCAGTCTCTCAAGCCTCGCGCAAGCTACGCCACAGCTGCGCCACAGCCTTCGACGATATTCCGATTCGGAGCCCTCAGCCCGCTCCAGGGGGCATTGGAGCCTCGGCGCGCCCCTTCCGCCGGGGCTCCGCGCATTTTTGCGTCTCAGCAAGGGCCAGCAGGCAATCGCGATGGCGTTCGCCTCTAGCTCCTGATCAGCATCATGATGGCCCACACCAAGAGGAAGAAGGCCGCGAGCCCCGCCAGGGTCCATAGAGTGAGCTTCGTGTCGTTCGTCTTCATGGCGTTGCCGATCACTCGGTGGGCACTGCTGGCCTTCGGCCCGGTGGGCATTTGCGCACCACCCGACCGACACCGTCTGGAGCCGGCGCGCCCATCTTCCGCAGACAGTCTGCGAGGCGTCTGTACAACGGGTAGTGACCGTTCTTACGGTTGGAGTTGGCGCTGATGGTCACGTGAAACTCGCGGACATCCATGGCCGTCATATGGATCGAACCGTCATCCTCGACCCAAAAGTCGACTTCCATGCGTACGCTTTTCCCGTCCGCGTTGAGCTGCATACTCCATCCCCAAAGCTTCCCACCAAACTCTACAGGAACGAGAGCGCGGCGGCGAGAGCGGCGTCAATCCGCGTCCTTTTCCGCACCGGAGCTTGGCGTCGGTCACGCGTCTCGGTTGCGGCGAGCTCGGCCACGATCTCGACGATGAGGCGCTCGTTCTTCGCCAAGCCGAACAGGTGATCGACGCCATTTTCCTCGCGCCTGCTCATCAGCTCCTTCCGGGCAAAGCCCGAGTCGGCACGCAGCAGAACGGCCAGGATGCAGGCAACGAGGCATGCGATCTCCTCCAGGGCACCAGCCGAAGCATCGATGTTCGAAGGCGGCGCTTGGAAGGCAACAGATTGCGGCCGCAGAACACATAGACCGACAGGAAGCAGTCCTCCTGATGTCCATGCAGAGGGTCGTCGATAGTGTCGAGATCGAGGATGATCTGCTGGCGCGCTTGTGCGCCTCCAGGAACAGGTCGCCCTGCAGATCCTCGATGGCAGCTCCATCATAGGCGATTTTGTGATAGCGCGACGGCTCGGGCCAGCTTAGCTCAAGCCGGTTCAGCGTCGACTTGCAGGCCACCGTCGCACAGTCCTTCATGCGTTGGCCAACCCGCGTGGCCACCTCGCGCTCAATTAGATCCTGACAGCGCACGTCGCGAAAACATGCGGCAAAGCGATCGATCAGCTGGATCGCACCGTCTGTGGCTTTGAGCAGCAATACCCCCCATCCGAGGTGATCTTCCCGCCATCGAAGGCCGCCACCGCCAGTCGTCCTTCAACAGGTGCAATCGGCGCGGCCGCCGCGGCGCAGGCCGCTGATCTTCCAACAAGGAAGGCTGCACCTGTCGACTACGTCCGGAAGCGGACTTGGCCTCGTGCTCGGCGAAGGCGCGGGCATATGCTCTCGACGATTTCAGTAGGAGAAACCTCTGATTTTCTGCGTAGCGCGTCGCGCCAATTCGGCGAGACGCAGACATGGGCCGGCGATGGCAACAGCAGCAAAGGGCACATATTCGACCGCGTGAAGGATACCACCGCTTACCGGATCCCTCAGAAAATCAAGCACGAACAGGTAGGCTACATAATTCAACCCGACCACTCGCAGGAGCCACCAATTCCGTCAGTTCAACGTGAGAGCTGTTTGCCGGACGTGCACCCTGGGCTGGCTACCTCAGCTCGTACCAGGTCAGCGGCTTGAGCACTTAAAGCGTCGGTGGCGAGCTCACAAGAATCAACAAAAATTGTGTGGCCCGCTTGTCATCGACGATTTGGACCACGCGCGCCCCCCGGAGGCATGCGCTTTGCCTACGGGGCTCCCATAGAAATCGCTCAGCGTGGACTCTCGCGCCCGGATGTAAGCGGACACTCGCCGCTCTGGTCGGGTGTCGCCAGCCTCTGGGAAGCACTGCGCAGTGCGGATGTTGGGCCGAAGTTTCGAATCCAGGGTATTGCGAGGAGCGCCGCACGAACTCGAAGAAGAGCGCCCTTGTGCTCGCTGCTCTCATTTCGGGGAAGCTTCGATTGAGCAGTCATTTTCTCGGAGAGCCTATAACAGTCCATAGCCGCTCGAGCAGCAATGAGAGGCCCGAGAATTTCGCCGAGTGTCGGCGGGGGTTGACCAGGATCGGGACCGACTCGGGCTTCCCTGGACTCGTGATCGATCTGGTCCGTTCATCCGGGAACAAATGCCGCCTAGAGATCGAACTTCAAGCAATGTCACGGCAGATCGTTCATCGTCTCGCGGTCGTCCAGCACGGCAAGATACTGCGTCTTGGTCGGCTGAATATGATCGACGCAAATTTGGGCCAATGCCCAGGAGTCTTTGCCGCGCAGAAGGCGGATCATGATGCGGTGGTGGCGCCGCGACGTCTCGAGGTTCTCCGGGTCTGAGAAGCCGGCGGCACGGACCGCGTAGGTCAAGTCCATGTAGTGCTTGACCAGAGATAGAAGACGTTCGTTCCCGCACAGGCGGAAGATCTCCAAATGGAAGAGATCGTTGGCGGCGTGAATGCGCCGCAGGTCCCCGGCCGCGACCGCTCTTTCGTAGTCGTCGTTGATGGCGGCGAGCGCGGTGATTTTGGGTTCATCGACGGGCAGCGGAATGCGCAGTGCTGCCTGGCGCTGCAAGATCTCCCGTACCTCGTAGATCTGACGCACTTCGTCGACAGAAAATCGGCGTACCGATACGCCTCGGTTGCGCTCCTTCGTGACGATCCCCATGCGTGATAGCCGGGCGAGACCTTCGCGGACCTGGTGACGGGACGCCGCAAAGCGCTCCGCAAGGTCCTCTTCGGGAAGCTTTTGGCCTGGCTTCAGGCGACCGAAGACAATGTCCTCCTCGATGGCTCGGGCGATCTGCTCGGCGAGAGGATCGCCGGTTGAAGCGAGATCGGTCGAGAGGTCGAGGTCCATCGGCACTTCGATCAAATTGTCCTGACTAGGGCGCGCGCTCTTGCGCCAGCGATTGTCGACAATCAGATGGCTACGCTCGAATGCTTACCCGAAATCGGCATAGGCATCAAATAGCCTCTCTTGGAAAAGTCGCCTCTTGCTGCTGAAAAAGGGAGAGTTCGGCGAGAAAATTGTCGACAATCGACGAATTTGCGCTAGGATGTCAGAAAATGCCCGAACACCGTCGGGGCACATGAACGCAACCGCACACCGTTTGCGCGAAGATCCGTCCGCGGAAACCACCGCACCGGTCGTGAGCATGCGCTCCGTAGCCAAGAACTTCGGGCCGACGCGCGCCGTCGATCATATCGACCTCGATCTCTTACCGGCGGAAGTCCATGCCATTGTCGGGGAGAATGGCGCCGGCAAGTCGACCCTGATGCACGTTCTTGCCGGTTTCTTCCCGGACTACGACGGCGCGATTACCGTCGGCGCCGAAGAAGTTCACCTTGCGACGCCCGCGCAGGCGCGCCAGCGGGGCGTCTTTCTCGTCCACCAGGAATTGAGCTTGCTCCCCGAGCTGACGGTCGCTGAGAACATCCTTCTCGGCCGCGAACCGCCGGCGCGGCTGCCCGGGTTCATCAGCCGGCGCGCGATCGAGGTCGAGGCCGGGCGGCACTTGCGCGCCTGCGGCATCGACATCGATCCGGCAATCAAGGTCGAACGGCTAAGCATTGCCGCGCGGCAGCTGGTCGAGATCGTCAAGGGGGTGTCGGCTTCGCCCCGTGTGCTCATTCTCGATGAGCCGACCTCGTCGTTGACGATCCGCGACATCCGGGAGCTCTTCCGGATCATCCAGCGCCTGGTCGCGCGGGGTACGGCGGTCGTCTACATTTCGCATAAGCTTGACGAGGTCTTCGCCATCGCTAACCGGGCGACGGTGTTGCGCGACGGCAAGCGCGTCGAGACCGCGCTGATCGCCGAGTGGACGGAGGCCCGACTGGTCCGGGCCATGGTCGGCCGTGATCTGTCGGCGCTGTTCCCGCGCACATTTGTGCCGCCTGGCGCCCATCGGCTCGAGGTGACCGATCTTGCACGGCGGGGCATGTTCGAAGGTGTCTCGTTCGCCGTGCGGGCTGGCGAGGTTGTCGGCATGTACGGCATCATCGGCGCCGGGCGCACGAAGGTCGCGGAGGCGCTCTATGGCCTTGCGCCAGCCGATGCCGGCGCAATCCGTGTCGACGGCAAGCCCGCGCGGATCCGCTCCCCCGCGCAGGCGCTCGCCGCCGGCATCGCTATGTCGCCGGAGGATCGCCACCTGCAGGGCCTCGTTCCCATGCTGTCGGTGGGCGAGAATTTGTCCCTCAGCTCGCTGCGCCAAATGAGCAGCCTCGGTTTCGTTCTCCGCGGCGCTGAGCGCGATGCTGTCGCGCGCTTCCTAAAGCAACTTCTTGTGCGCGCGGCTTCGCCTTCGCAAGAAGTCTCCTCGCTCTCCGGCGGCAACCAGCAGAAGGTCGTCATCGCCCGATCGCTCATGCCGCAACCGAAAGTCCTCATCCTCGATGAGCCCACCCGCGGGGTCGACGTCGTGGCCAAAGCGGAGGTGCACGCCACGATCGACCGACTGGCCCAGCAGGGCCTTGCGGTGCTGCTCATCTCCTCGGAGCTCCCGGAGATCCTTGGTATGAGCGACCGCATTCTGGTGATGCGCGACGGCACGATCGTCGGCGAAGTCGCAAGAGCAACGGCGAGCGAGGAGCAGCTCGTCGCGATGGCGGCAGGGGCTAGTCATGGATAGCGTAACCATGGGCCCTCCGCCGAAACCCCTCCTGCCGACGGCGGGCATGCTCCGCGAATACGGGATCTACCTCGCGCTGATCGTTCTCATCGGCTATTTCTCCATCAGCATCCCGGAATTCCGGACCTGGAACAACGCGCTCCTCATCCTTCTCCAGGTTTCCGTAATCGGCATCATCGCCGTCGGGATGACCTTCACCATCATCACCGCCGGGATCGATCTTTCTGTCGGGTCGCTGCTGGCGGTTGGGGGCATTTTCTCCGGGCTTTTCGCTCAGAAGGACCCGACCACCTTCAACGTGATCATAGCCTTTGCGGCGCCGATCGCGATCGGCCTTCTCGGCGGCGCGCTGAACGGCGCGATTATCGCAGGAGCTGGGGTGAACCCGCTGATTGTTACGCTCGGTACGCTGACGACCTTTCGTGGTTTCGTGGTCTGGTACCGAGTCAATCCGATCTACGATCTGCAGCCCTATTACGAGACCGTAGGCCAGGGGGTTGTCGGCGGCATTCCTGTGCCGGTCATCATCCTTGTTCTCGTCGCCCTCTCGGCCTGGATCACACTCAGCTTCACTCGCTTCGGTCGCTACGTCTACGCGGTCGGCGGCAACCGCGAGGCGGCCCGCGCTGCTGGCATCAACGTCGCACTCATCACCTTCGCGGTCTACGTCATCAGTGGGCTTTGCGTTGGGATCGCGGCCCTGATCTTCACCTCGCGCCTCATGGCCGCGCAGGCGATCTCGGGACAAGGGTTCGAGTTGCAGGCGATTGCCGCTGCGGTAATCGGCGGCGCCTCGCTCTTCGGAGGCCGTGGCAAGATCAGCAACACCATTGTCGGCGCCATCATTATGGGCGTCCTCTTCAACGGCTTCGTCATGCTCGACGTGCCACAGCCCATCCAACAGATGTTCGTCGGTGTGATCATCATCACCGCGGTTTGGCTCGACGGGTTCCTGCGCAAGAGGCGGCGCTGAGTCCGGAAAGATGTACGGCAGTAAAGATAATCGATGAGTTCGCGGGCGAGGGATGGCGAGCCAAAGCCGCAGATCCTTCGAAAAAAGGGAGAGAGTGACATGAGGACGGGACTATCGATGCTCGCTACGTTGGGGGCCATGCTCCTAGCTGCGGGTGCATCCCAAGCGCAGGACAAGGTCACCATCGGCGTCTCTTACCAGAACCTGGCCTTTCCTTACGTGGCGGCGCTGCAGAAGGCCGCCCAGAACGCGTGCAAGGCGCTCGACGTCAAATGCGCCGAGGCTGACGCCGTCAACGACACCAACAAGGAGCTGAACAACGTCGAGAGCATGATGACCAAGGGCATCAACTGCCTCGCCTTCGAGGCGGCGAGCCTCGAAGCCTCGGTTGCGTCGATCAAAGCGGCCAACAAGAAAGGCATTCCCGTCGTCCAGTTCAACGGCAAGGCTGGGGGCGGTGATTATGTGACCTTCGTCGGCTCGGCGCAGACCGATTCCGGCGTCAAGCTCGGCACCTATCTCGCCGGGCTCTACAAGAGCCTCGGCAAGGACAAGCTACGTGGCATCTATCTTCGCGGCGTCGCCGGCCAGGTGACCGACATCGCCCGCAACGACGGCATGAAGAATTTCCTGCAGTCGGCGGGCCTTGCCGACAAGATTGCATTCACGGAGCAATACGCGGACTACGACCGGGGCAAGGCGCAATCGGTCGCCGAAAGCCTACTCACGAAGGACAAGGCCTATGATTTCATCGTCGCCAACAACGACGACATGATTCTGGGCGCTTTGCAGGTCGTGCGGCAGTTCGGCCTAGTCGGCAAGATCCACATGAGCGGCGTCGATGGCCTGCCCGAGGCCTTGGCGGCGATCAAGAAAGGCGAGCTCGACGCGACCGTTTTCCAGGATCCGGAAGGGCAGGGCGGTGGCGGCGTCTGGGGCTGCTATCTCGCGCTCAAGGGCGTCAAGTTGCCAAAGGACATCCTGATCCCGTTCTCACTGGTGACCAAGGACAACGTCGGCGACTTCGTTGCCATCGCCGACCGGGTCTATGTGAAATAGGTGAAGTGCGGTCGTGGTCGGCGTGAGCGGGACGAATTGAGGGTGCGCGTCTCGCGCACTCGACGGTCGTTCCGCTTCCACTGAGGCCGGCCGCCCTTTGCAATGACGACACCGTAGCCTCGAGGAGAAGCAGCATGGATGTGCGATCGATCGAAGACGTGCCAGCCTCGCCGGAGCATCAGGGCACCGTGCCCGTATGGTGGCTCTTCAAGCCGCGCGAAATGCGGGAGGAGACCCTCGGCGGTCATCTCGAACTGGTGAGCGAATTCGAGGTCAAGGGCGGTGGCGAAGTCCATCCGCACAAGCACCCGACCTTCGAGTTCTATTACGTCCTGTCGGGCCGCGGAACCATGGTGATCGAGGGCGAAACGCGGGAAATCCGTCAGGGCGATCTCGTCAAAATCCCGCCGAACGCCGTGCACAGCCTGAAGCCCGTCAGCAATAACGCCTCGATTCGCTGTCTCGCCTTCGCCGTCGCGGTGAAGGACGCACCGGTGATCAACTACTCCTCGGAGTAGAGCAGTGGAGGGACTTCGAGCTCTTCGTGCCTGGTGGTGACGTTAGACTGCAACGACGCGAGGGCACAACGCGACGGAGAGCGGAGGAGAGGATGCCGGAGTTTTGGGTCTATGCGGGTCTCGCCGGCGATACTGATCCCGGGCGCTTTCTGAGTGCCGGCCTCTACCGTAGCCGCAATGCCGGCGGGACGTGGGAATCGCTTGCAGGCAAGTTCGGCCAGGCGCCGCAGGTTCGCGCGATCCTTACCCATCCGCGGCGTCAAGGCCAGGTGACGATCGGCACGGAAACCGGCATCTGGCGGAGCGAAGACGCGGGCGACACGTGGCGCAGCCTCGGCGCGCCGAAGCCCGATCTCGCCGTCTGGTCGCTGGCATGCCACCCACGCGATCGCAACACGATCTTCGCAGGCTACGAGCCCTGTGCCATCTACCGCAGTGGCGATGACGGTGTGACTTGGGAGAAGCTCCCGGTCGAGGTAACCTTCCCAGAAATTACCATGCACCCCGAGCCCATGCCCAAGCGCGTGCTCAGCATCGCAGTCGATCCGGCAAATCCGAGCCAAATCTACGCCGGGATCGAAATCGGCGGGCTCCTGCGTAGCCTTGATGGCGGGCGGAGTTGGAACTGCGTCACCGAGGGGCTTTACCTCAATGAGGACTCGGTCGACATCCATTCGGTCGTCGTCGGCCCGAACCGCACCGGTGCGGTGACGGCCGCAACGCGCATCGGCACCTTTCGCAGTGCCGATCGTGGCCTGCACTGGCGCAATCTCCAGGTTCCGCCGCTGAGGCCGCGCGGCACATATTGCCGCTCGCTCGCCTACGCGCCAGATGACCCGGAAACGCTCTATCTCGCCGGCGGCAACGATTTCGACGGAGACAGGGGCGCCCTCTTTGTGAGCCACGACGACGGCAACAGTTGGGAGGTCATCGACGTGGGAGCACCGCTCAAGACTACAGTCTTCGCGGTCGCCATCGATGCCGATCGGCCGGATCACATTTTTTGCACGACCAAAATCGGCCAGGTTTTTCACTCCGCCGACCGCGGCAAGCATTGGCACGTCAACCCACTACCACGGGGCGTCGGTCACGTCTTCGCCCTCGCTGTCGGCTGACAGGGACGTCGACATGGGAAATCCCGTGGGATGTGGGAGGGAGGAATGCCAATCGATTAACACGCGCGTGCCTCAGCGAGCCAATATGGCCGCCATCCGCCGCGCCCTTGAGGCTGCTGGTGTGATCTTCGTCGAGGAGAACGGGCACGGCCCGGGGGTGAGACTGAAGAAATGATCACCGGCGCCCAGATCCGTGCAGCCCGTCTATTGCTCCAGTGGGACCCCCAGGATCTTGCCGATCGCGCCAAACTCAGCGTTGCGATTATTCGAAGATCGGAGGCGACGGACGGCGAGCCGATGGTTACGCTGGGCCATGCCATCGCCATCCGCTATACGCTCGAGCGGGCCGGCGTCGAGTTCACCAACGCCGACGAGCCGGGCGTGAGGCTGCGCAAGTGACGATACCGCTTTGAAATGCCCCTGGGGACGAAGCGCGGCAAGTGACCGACTCCGGCGAAGAGATCGAGTTCGAAATCAAGCCGCTGCCCAAGGGCGGCTTTCGGGCGACACTACACACATTTCGCCGAGGCCGATGGTGGCCACCGGATTCTCGGATCTGCGTTTCGGAGCGCGAGGTGATGGTGTGGATCAACTCTCGGTTGGTCCTGCGGGGCCTCACCGAGGCCTTCGATTGGGGCCAGGGCGTCGTGGTTCATCTACTGGGCGGTGGCCGGACGCGATTCCGGCCTGAAGACCCATACAGGCATCGCGATCTCAGCCCCGCCATCACCAACACAAGATCGCCACCTTGCTCTGCTGCACTGGTGGTCGATGGACACTCACCCTGTCCATTCGCGGAGAGGAGACCTTCGGGAGGGAGACCCCCACAGAGAGGAGACCTTCAATGTGCGACTACAGTCTGCATCACATCGCCTCGAGACCCGCCAAGGTCGGCGATCGACTAGTGAGCACGGGCTTCGTCAACTCGTCCACCAGAGGCTTCGCCGCGATGGGAGAACCCCATGTCGCGGTCTGCCTGCGTCCAGGCACTGAGATCGCATTCGATAAGGACGTCGAGTGCGACGGCACTTTGGCCTTCTTCCCGCGCAAGCTGCGCGAGAAAGTGGCCCGGTTCACTCAGATCGACATGGACAAGCCCCACCGGCATCACGACGCGCTCGAATTTCCCAACGGAAAGTGCGTGTTGGTCACGCAACTGACCAACTGTCAGTATGCGACTGTGTTGCAGTTGCCGGCCTCTCCAGGGACTGCCCAAACAGCCGAGAAGCAGGCGGCCGCAGCTGAAGCACAAAGGCGCGACAGCTTCGTCGCCTGATCGGGCCGAGCCGCGCCTACCGGATTTGTGGGCTCGCCGCAACGTCATGGCCGCATGGGATGCGGCCATGCGCTATTTGCTCCGTCCATCGTACACTTCCTGGCGGACGCCCCGATTAGCGAGGCCATTCCAATCGGTGTTGTTCTGCGATGTTTCTCATGGTTCACTCTGTTCTTGGTTGCGCGTGAGTTTGATTTAGTGTATCTGTAAGGGTCAATCGTTTATAATCAGAATTATTCCCGCAAGTTCCATAAGATATCTTATGCGAATCTGTACGGTGCTTGTGATTGCTGCAAATTAACCATCAGCGTCACCGCCCCGGCCCGCCCTGTACTTAACGAACTGGATTTCCCAGCAAGAGAGCGACAGGACGAGTGGGCCCCAATCATGATCATCTTCGCGTGAATATTCCTCGGCAGTCGTGATTAGCTCACCCACGCCTGAGCGGTCGAGATCAATTGTGTGGCCCGCCGGTAGGGATTCGGGCCACTGCCGGCCTCTCCAGGGACTGCCCAAACAGCCGAGAAGCAGGCGGCCTCTGCTGAAGCACAAAGGCGCGACAGCTTCGTCGCCTGATCGGGCGGAGCCGCGCCTACCGGATTTGGTGGCTCGCCGCAACGTCATGGCCGCATGGGATGCGGCCATGCGCTATTTGCTCGCTGAGCCGATCTCCTGGTCCCAACGCCTAAACGCCAGAACCAGCTGGCGATCGGGGGGCATAGCGGGTGCGTCCAAAATCCTTGCCAACGTCAGCTGAGGGAGGAAGAGATGCGCGATTATGCCAATCGCAAGCGATTTGCCTTGATGGCGGTGCTGGTGCTTCTCACAGCTACGGGTTTGGTGAGCTGCGGCACTCCTCGATGCACGACCGCTGGATGCGGCTTCGACTCGAAGTTCTAGCTCCGGCGGCCGAAGGCCCGCGGCGGCGCGCAAGTGGGGTTTTGCGCGGAGGGCGGGAAGCTCGGGGAAGCCCTCGGAGCCGTCCAGAAGCACGGGACTAACGGCCGAGACAACAAATGGTGCCTTCCATGGATAACCGCCGCTCCGTCCATCGTACACTTCCTGACGGACGCCCCAGATTAGCGAGGCCATTCGGCGATCGTGACTAACCTACCCACGCCAGAGCGGTGATGATGCAAACTCCGGCGCGCTGATGAAGGACTCGCGAGGGGCGTCTCGATTGCGCCTTGAGCAGGCTTCCTAAGGAGCCGGACAGCCCACATTCGGCATCTATAGCGCCACCGGTATCGTAGGAACGGTCGCCCAACGGCTGGCCGGGTAAGCGTTGGCGCGGTATACCCGTTCACTTGTCCACGAATCTCGGCTTGCGATGCTCCAGGAAGGCGCGGACCCCTTCGCCGCTATCCATGCCAGCGACGAGCTGTGCTGACAGCGCCTGCGCATCGAGATAGGCCTCCATCCAGCCACGTCCCTCGAGCGCGACCGAGGCGAGCTTGCGGGCGCGGATGGAGGGTAGGCTCTTGGCAGCGATCATCCGGGCAATCTCCAGCGCCTTATCGAGCACCTCGTCGCGCGGCACGACATAGTTGAAGAAGCCGGTCGGCTCCAATTCACGGGCGGTGAATTTGCGCCCCGTGAAGAGTAACTCGCGGATCTTCGCTTCCGGCATCTTGAGCATAGCGAACAGCCCCGCGCCGCCGCCGACCAGGCCGTAGTCGATCTCGGGGCAGGCAAAGCGCGCATCCTCCGCCGCGACACGGATGTCGCACAGCCCGGCGAGGACCATC